>NZ_AHCD03000035.1:324699-649398 GCF_000238295.3 Pseudoalteromonas rubra | reverse complement strand
TGGCCATAAGTATCATGAAAGTGCACGGCAAGACGCTCAGCCGGGATGTGTGACAGCAATAGGGTGAGCAGTTGCCTGACCTGATTGGCTGTTCCTACGCCTATGGTATCGCCCAAGCTTATCTCATAGCAGCCCAATGCCAATAATTGTTTACACACCTCGAGCACCTGTTCTGGTTCGACCTCTCCCTGATATGGGCAGCCAACCACACAGCTCACGTAGCCTCTGACTTTGATGTCGTTTTTTTGTGCAAGTTCAACGACCGGGCGAAAGCGTTCGATGCTCTCTTCAATCGAGCAGTTGATGTTTTTCTGGGTAAAGGCCTCACTGGCCGCAGTGAATATCGCGAATTCGTCGACCTGATTAGTCAGTGCCAGTTCGGCACCTTTCAGGTTGGGGGTGAGAGCACTGATCTGCACGCCTTCCCGGCGCACAAATCCCTGGATCACGTCACTGGAGTCTGCCATTTGTGGTACCCATTTGGGTGACACAAATGCACCGGCCTCGATGTGTTTCAGACCAGCTTCTGCCAGTGCATTGACCAGCGTAATTTTAGCTTCGGTCGATACACTGGACTCGTTTTGCAGACCATCACGTGCACCGACCTCGACAATTTTAACCTGAGCAGGGTAGTTCGCCATCTCAGGCCTCCTCAACAATAGCGAGCATCGCGCCGTGGCTGACCAGTTCACCCTCATCAAAGCAGTAACCTGTCAGCGTGCCATCAAACGGCGCATTCAGGGTGTATTCCATTTTCATTGCCTCGATGACAACCACTGGGTCGCCTTTGCTCACCTGAGCGCCAACGCTTTGCAGGTGTTTCACGACCGTGCCGTTAAGTGGCGCAGCAAGTGGTGCTTCCTGATGCTCATGTTCGCTGACGTAGTGTTTAGACTTAAGCGCCACGTCAAACTGATAGGGGCCGAACATAACCGTGATCTGCTCTTCGGTGATCACCACATCCGCCAGCAAACGTTTACCATCCAGATTCGCTACCAGGCTGTGCCCATCCAGACGCACATCCATAGTATGGTCGAGGTCCTGGTAAAAGACCTGCCACTGATTGCCATTGGCTTCAGCGATGACCAGGTGGTCTGCAAATGGCAATACCTGACGGCGCGGTTGATTGAGCTTAAAGCCCGATAGTTGCCAGGGCGAGGTCACTTTTTCTGCCTGCTGGTGCGCCAGGTAAGCTGCACTGGCCAGACAAACCAATAAATCATTGGGTGCCTGTGACGCCGTCAGCGTATCGGTTTGAGTGTCAATAAAGTGGGTATCCGGTGCAGTAGTACTGAAGGCTGGATGGCCTGCCAGGTGGTGTAAGAAGGCAATATTGCTCTTCAGACCGGCCAGATGTACTTCAGCCAGTGCGCTGCGCAGTTTTAACAACGCAGTGCGACGGTCCCGGCCGTGGACAATTAATTTGGCGATCATCGGGTCATAAAACGGGCTGATCTCGTCTCCCTGTTGTACGCCAGTGTCAATGCGCACACCATCTTTCGCTTCAGGGAAACCCAGGTGCGACAAGACACCCGAGCAGGGCATAAAGTTCTCCTGAGGGTCTTCAGCATAGATACGCGCTTCGAAGCTGTGGCCACTGAGACGAATTTCATCCTGAGTGAGTGGCAGTACTTCGTTGTTGGCGACACGAATTTGCCACTCAACCAAATCCTGACCTGTCACCATCTCGGTCACCGGATGTTCTACTTGCAGGCGCGTGTTCATCTCCATAAAGAAGAACTCGTCACCACATAACAAAAATTCGACAGTACCTGCGCCACGGTAGTTGATTGCCTGAGCACAGCGTACCGCGGCTTCACCCATTTCACGACGCAGCTCTGCGCTGAGATCCGGCGCTGGGGCTTCTTCGATGACTTTTTGGTGACGACGTTGCAATGAGCAGTCTCGGTCGCCCAGATACACGCAGTTGCCATGGCTGTCTGCGAAAACCTGGACTTCAACATGGCGCGGCTTATCTACAAAGCGCTCTAACAGCACCAGATCGTTACCAAAACTGGCTGCGGCTTCACGTTTTGCGCCCTCAAGAGAACTGATAAACTCGCCTGCCTCGCGCACCACGCGCATGCCTTTACCGCCACCACCGTAAGCGGCTTTAATCAGCACCGGGTAGCCCACTTTCTCGGCTTCCTGAGCCAGGAAATCAGTATCTTGCTGCTTGCCATAATAACCTGGCACCAGAGGCACATTGGCCTCGGCCATAATTTCTTTGGCGCGGGTTTTTGACCCCATGGCTTCAATTGACGTGGCTAAGGGCCCAATAAAGGCAATATTGGCCTGTTCACAGGCGTTGGCAAAGGCTTCGTTTTCAGATAAGAATCCGTAACCCGGATGGATACAGTCCGCACCGGCGCGCTTGGCAACGTCCAGAATGCGTTCGGCTACCAGGTAAGAGTCTTTACTTGGTGCCGGGCCAATGTGATAGGCCTCGTCAGCCTGCTGGACGTGCATTGCGTTGGCATCTGCATCAGAGTATACCGCAACGGTACTCAGGCCGAGACGTTTGGCGCTGCGCATGACACGGCAGGCAATTTCGCCTCGGTTTGCAATCAGTATTTTCTTTAACATTGTGTACTCCTTACTTGCTGGCCGCGTTTTGCCAGCCGGGGGCACGTTTTTCGAAAAAGGCACTCAGACCTTCCTGTCCTTCTTCGCTCACGCGGATTTCTGCGATCCGCTTTGCGGTATGCGCTATTAGCGTGTCGTCGATGGTGTGACCTGCTACTTCATCTATTAGTGCCTTAGCGCTTTTCACTGCCACAGGACCATTGTTCAACAGGGTTTCAATGAAGTGAGATTCTGCACTCGCTAAATCTTCGGCCACTTCGTGTATGAGACCCATGCTCAGCGCTTTGTCTGCAGTAAAGATTTCTGCACTGAGAAAATAACGGCGCGCCTGACGCTCACCAATGGCTCGGATCACATAAGGGCTAATAACAGCCGGGATAAGACCAAGCTTTACTTCGCTCAGGCAGAATTTAGCATCTGGCGTCGCAACGGCGATGTCACAACATGCGATTAAACCCAACGCTCCACCGAATGCGGCGCCCTGAACCAGGCAAATCGTGGGATGTGGGCTGTTTGCCAGCACTTTCATCAGTTTGGCCAGTTCCATGGAGTCTGCAACATTTTCGTCGTAGTTATTGCCTGCCATAGACTTCATCCAGGCCAGATCAGCGCCAGCTGAGAAGTGTTTTCCGTTGGTTCTCAGGATCAGTGCGCGAATATCCAGCTCGTTGGCGTACTCAATGCTTTTGATTAACTCTGCAATGACTTCGGCATTAAAGGCATTGTGTTTTTCCGGGCGGCTGAGTTCCAGCACGGCCACCTTACTTTTGGTGATATTTAAGGTTACTGTCATAGGGCCTCCTTACATCCGGAAAATGCCGAATTTTGAATCCTGCTCAGGTGCGTTGGCGGCCGCTTCAAGTGCCAGACCAAGCACGGTGCGTGTATCTGCAGGATCTATGATGCCGTCATCCCACAAGCGCGCGCTGGCGTAGTAGGGATGACCTTGTTTTTCGTATTGCTCTACGATGGGTTTTTTGAACTCGGCAACTTCTTCGTCGCTCATTGACTGACCTTTGCGTGCCAACCCATCCTGACGGACTTGAGTCAGTACGCCCGCTGCCTGTTCACCACCCATGACTGAGATGCGCGCGTTTGGCCACATCCACATCATAGTGGGTTCATAAGCGCGGCCACACATGCCGTAGTTACCCGCGCCATACGAGCCACCGATCAGAACGGTAAACTTTGGTACATCCGCACAAGACACAGCGGTCACCATCTTAGCACCGTGTTTGGCGATGCCTTCGGCTTCATACTTCTGACCGACCATAAAGCCGGTGATGTTTTGCAAGAATAACAGCGGGATATTGCGCTGCGCACAAAGCTGAATAAAGTGCGCGCCTTTTTGTGCAGACTCAGAGAACAAAATGCCGTTGTTGGCGACGATACCAACCGGGTGACCATAAATCTCGGCAAAGCCGGTGACCAGGGTTTCACCAAAGTACCGTTTAAATTCATCAAATTGTGAGTCATCAACAATTCGGGCAATCACTTCACGTACGTCAAACGGCTTCTTTAAGTCGGTGCCAACGATGCCGTAGATCTCACCAATATCGTATCTTGGTGCTTTAAAATCTTTTAACACGGGACGGACAGGGCGTTGGTGATTGAGACGAGACACACATTGCCGCGCAATAGATAAGGCATGTTCGTCATTTTCTGCGTAATGGTCAGCAACACCAGAGACTTTACAGTGCACATCGGCACCACCCAAATCTTCTGCGCTCACTTCTTCACCGGTCGCTGCCTTCACCAGCGGGGGACCTGCAAGGAAAATCGTCCCTTGCTCTTTGACTATGATACTCTCATCGGCCATGGCGGGCACGTATGCACCACCGGCGGTACACAAGCCCATGACAACGGCGATCTGCGGAATGCCTTTCGCTGACATACGCGCCTGGTTATAAAAAATACGGCCAAAATGCAGCTTGTCCGGGAACACTTCATCCTGCTCTGGCAGGTTTGCACCGCCCGAGTCTACTAAATAGATACAGGGCAGGTGACAACGTTCCGCAATTTCTTGTGCGCGAAGGTGCTTTTTTACTGTGAGTGGAAAATAGGTGCCGCCTTTGACTGTCGCATCGTTTGCGACAATCATGCACTCAATGCCTTTCACCCGGCCAATGCCTGCAACCACGCCAGCACAAGGGATGTCTTGTTCATACACACCGTAGGCTGCGAATTGAGAGATTTCTAAAAAGGGAGAGCCTTCATCAAGCAAGTGCTCGATTCTGTCGCGCACAAAGAGTTTGCCGCGACTCTGATGACGGGCGATTAGGGCTTCGCCGCCACCCATTGATAATGTTGCGACCTTATCATTGAGATCGGCAACCAGAGACGCCATGGCGTCCTGGTTTGCCTTAAACTGCGGGTCATGACTATTAACATTCGAGTTTAGTACTGTCATGCTGCCTCCTTAGCGGCTTTCGGTGAACAGCTCACGACCGATCAGCATACGGCGGATCTCAGAAGTACCGGCACCAATTTCATATAGTTTGGCATCACGCAGTAAACGTCCGGTCGGATATTCGTTGATGTAGCCGTTACCGCCAAGTAACTGGATCGCATCAAGTGCCATTTTGGTTGCCAGCTCTGCGGCATAGAGGATAACGCCAGCTGCATCTTTACGGGTTGTTTCGCCGCGGTCACAGGCTTTGGCAACGGTGTATACATATGAGCGAGCTGCATTCATTTGTGTGTACATGTCAGCGATTTTGCCCTGTACAAGCTGGAACTCACCGATAGACTGGTTGAATTGCTTACGCTCATGAATATAAGGGACAACCACATCCATACACGCCTGCATGATCCCCAAAGGGCCACCTGCCAATACGACACGCTCATAGTCCAGACCACTCATAAGGACTTTAACGCCTTCATTATAGTTACCGAGTATGTTCTCTTCTGGCACTTCACAGTCTTCAAAAACCAGTTCACAGGTGTTAGAACCACGCATGCCCAGTTTGTCGAGTTTTTGTGCGGTAGAGAACCCAGGGAAGTCACGTTCAACGATAAACGCGGTGATACCACGCGGGCCCGCATCTAAGTCTGTTTTTGCGTAGATGACAAATACATCGGCGTCCGGACCATTGGTGATCCACATTTTATTACCGTTCAGGATGAACTTATCGCCTTTTTTCTCGGCTTTGAGTTTCATGGATACCACATCTGAGCCTGAGTTGGGCTCACTCATTGCCAGTGCACCTATGTGCTCACCTGAGATAAGTTTAGGCAGGTACTTTTCTTTTTGTGCCTGATTACCATTGCGGTTGATTTGGTTTACGCACAAGTTTGAATGGGCGCCATAGCTCAATCCGATTGAGGCACTGGCACGGCTGATCTCTTCCATCGCGATAACGTGTTCCAGATAGCCCATGTTTGCACCACCAAATTCTTCCGGTACTGTGATGCCCAACAGGCCCATGTCACCAAACTTTGGCCACATTTCATTGGGGAATGCATTTTCTTCGTCGGTTTTTTCTGCCAGTGGGGCAATTTCACTGCTGGCAAAGCTGTTCACGTGGTCACGGATCATGTCCGCCGTTTCGCCCAGGCCAAAGTTAAGTTCTTTATAAAGTGATACTGTGCTCATCTGTAGTTATCCTGTGTGAGAGTTATTCTTGATTAAGCACTCGCCGCGACTCGCATTAAGTGCTACATTGCTCAATCACTATTCGTCTAAATTCTTTAAAGTATCCAGGCAGCGGCGTTCCGCTGTCACCAGCTCCATCAGGACAACTTTAATGTCGTCCATCTGCTGACTCAGATCGGCCTTTTTTTCTTCGATCAGTTGCAGCATAGTATGAAGCTGTTTGGCGCTTGATTTGTCAGCGTCGTAGAGCTCAAATAAGCGACCGGTTTCTGCCAGAGTAAAGCCTAAACGTTTGCCCCGCAGGATCAGTTTGAGGCGGACTTTGTCACGCTTTGAATAGATGCGGGTCTGGCCGTGACGATCAGGTGAAAGTAATCCCTGATCTTCATAAAACCGAATACTTCGGGTGGTAATATCAAACTCCTTGGCGAGTTCGCTGATTGAATATGTTGGTTCTTGGTTGTCTTGCATCGTTTACGCACTTACATCAAAACTGATTTATCCAATATAAGTGAAGTTTACGTAAAGGTAAAGTATGGTGTTTGTTTCATCCGATAGTCGAATATCGAAGCTGCTCATACTGGTCTACTTTAGGTATTCGTTTAGCTTGCAGAAGACCCGCTGAGGCACTCCAGATGGTACGTCACAATGCAGTATAGTCGCTTGGTTCAGGACTGACTGGCGAGGAGGACGACACATCGATCCCACACCAGTGGCAACCTCGATGTGCAACTTAACTTTACACTTTCAGAGATCGCAATTTGCTTGATTTTAGATTTACGTTGGCGTAAACGTAAATATTAGGTATGCTCGACGTAAGAGATTACTAAAAGCAAGCAACTTGCTTGTAAACAGGAGTTTTTTTAATGAGTAACGAAGCTGTTGTCATTGTCGCCGCAAAACGTACCCCTATGGGTGGATTTATGGGCAGCCTTTCAGGTGCCAGCGCTACTGATTTAGGTGCAACCGCAATTAAAGCGGTCATGGCTGAGACTGGTTTGTCAGATGCCAGCATTGATGAAGTCATTATGGGCTGTGTATTGCCGGCTGGATTAGGCCAGGCACCTGCACGTCAGGCTATGTTACATGCGGGTCTGGCCCGCTCAACAGGCGCAACCACAATTAATAAAGTATGTGGTTCAGGTCTTAAAGCAGCCATGTTCGCGCACGACTTAATTAAAGCAGGCAGCATCAACAACGCCATCGCAGGTGGTATGGAGAGCATGACTAATGCTCCTTACTTTATCCCTAAAGCGCGTGGTGGTATGCGTATGGGTCATGGTGAAATCAAAGATCACATGATGGCGGATGGCCTCGAAGATGCCTACGACAATAAAGCAATGGGTTGCTTCGCACAAGATACGGCTGATGAGTACGGCATTACGCGTGACAATATGGATGAGTTTGCGCTGAGCTCTCTGAGCAAAGCCAATGCAGCCATCGAAAACGGCAGCTTCGACAATGAAGTTGCTGCTCATGTGATTTCGACTCGCAAAGGTGATGTTGAAGTGGCGATTGATGAGCAGCCAGGTAACGCACGTCCGGACAAGATCCCGTCACTGCGCCCGGCGTTCAAAAAAGACGGCACTATTACCGCAGCAAACTCTTCTTCTATTTCAGACGGTGCGGCAGCACTCGTACTGATGAGTGAATCAGAAGCTAAGCGTCACGGTTTAACACCGCTGTGTAAAATTGCAGGTCACACTACTCACTCTCAGGCACCTGCCGAGTTCACAGTCGCACCAGTAGGTGCAATGAATAAACTGCTTGAACAAACTGGCTGGTCTAAAGATGACGTGGATCTGTGGGAAATCAACGAAGCATTTGCCATGGTGACTATGCTGGCAATCAGCGAGTTAGGCCTTGATCAAAGTAAAGTAAACGTGAACGGTGGTGCTTGTGCATTGGGTCACCCAATCGGCGCCAGCGGTGCACGTATCCTGGTAACACTCATTCATGCGTTACGCAATCGTGGGTTATCAAAAGGGATTGCCTCACTGTGTATCGGTGGTGGTGAAGCGGTGGCATTAGCCGTCGAAGTTTAAGTTAAATATAGCGCCGCAACGACAATAATTAAGCGGCGCTTTTTCGTTTTATTTGGGGAGGAGTGCACATGCACCAGGTACCATTATACATCAACGGTGAATTTACCCAGTCTCAGTCTGACAAGTGGTTAGATGTCGTCAATCCGGCGAATCAGGAAGTTTTGGCGCAGGTGCCATGTGCGACGCACGACGAAGTACAGGCTGCTATCACGTCAGCACAAGAGGCATTCAAGACCTGGCGTAATGTGCCAGTAACGGAGCGTGCGCGCATTATGATGCGTTATGCTGCATTGCTCAAAGAGCACCAGGAAGAAATTGCGACCATTATCTGCCATGAACTTGGTAAGACCTTTGAAGATGCCAAGGGTGATGTATGGCGTGGTATTGAAGTCGTTGAGCAGGCAGCAAATGCACCGGCGCTGATGATGGGCGAAACGGTTGAGAACGTCGCCCGTAACATCGACACTTATTCTTATATTCAACCGTTGGGTGTATGTGCGGGTATTACACCGTTCAACTTCCCGGCGATGATCCCATTATGGATGTTCCCAATGGCGATTGTGTGTGGTAACACATTCGTATTAAAACCTTCTGAGCAAGACCCTCTGACGCCAATGCGTCTGGTAGAGCTGTTCGAAGAAGCAGGCGCACCAAAAGGGGTTCTGCAAGTTGTACACGGTGCAAAAGAGCAGGTTGACCAAATCCTGACAGCGCCTGAAGTACGCGCAATTTCTTTTGTTGGCTCATGCGGTGTAGGGTCTTATATCTACAGTAAAGGCACCGAGAACCTGAAACGTGTTCAGGCCTGTGTAGGCGCGAAAAACCATATGGTGATCATGCCAGACGCCAGTCGCGAGCAAACCATCAATAACCTGGTGGGTGCATCTGTGGGTGCAGCGGGTCAGCGTTGCATGGGTATCTCCGTAGCGGTCTTCGTTGGTAAATCCAAAGAGTGGATCGATGACTTAAAAGCAGGCCTTGAAAAAGTACGTCCGGGTGTGTGGAACGACCCTGAAGCGGCTTACGGCCCGCAAACCTCGGCTCAGGCCAAGGCACGTATTTTGTCACTGATCGAAAGTGGTAAACAACAAGGCGCAACGTGTTTGCTGGATGGCTCAGACTTTACCGTTGAAGGCTACGAAAAAGGCAACTGGGTTGGCCCAACGCTGTTTACAGACGTGACGCCGGAGATGGATATCTACAAGCAAGAGATTTTTGGTCCGGTACTAAACTGCGTCTGTGTAGATACCCTGGAAGAAGCCATTACGCTGGTGAATAACAGCCCATATGGTAACGGCACTTCTTTGTTCACTGCGAGTGGTGCAGCGGCACGTAAGTTCCAGCATGAAATTGAAGTCGGTCAGGTGGGCATTAATATTCCAATTCCTGTGCCATTGCCGTTCTTCTCATTCACCGGCTGGAAAAACTCTTTCTATGGTGATCAGCATACCTATGGTAAGCAAGGTGTACGTTTCTACACCGAAACCAAGACCATCACATCGCGTTGGTTTGCTGATGAGGCCGTAACCGGCCCTAACATGAGCATTAACCTGCGATAACACCAATCAGTTACCCTTTCTGGCCCGGCTTTTGCCCGGGCCTTTCGTAGTAATACCTGGGACTCAGGTACATAAGAATAACGCCGGGCAGAAT
Organism: Pseudoalteromonas rubra; assembly: GCF_000238295.3. Taxonomy (NCBI): domain Bacteria; kingdom Pseudomonadati; phylum Pseudomonadota; class Gammaproteobacteria; order Alteromonadales; family Pseudoalteromonadaceae; genus Pseudoalteromonas; species Pseudoalteromonas rubra. The sequence goes on along the minus strand of NZ_AHCD03000035.1, from coordinate 639,519 downwards.
CGTCACTTCGCCCGACATGACAACAAGTGAGGTCTTTTATGGACTTTAATCTCAACGAAGATCAACAGGCATTCGCCGAAACCGCACATCAGTTCGCCATGAGTGAACTGGCACCCCATGCAGCTGAATGGGATCAGAAGCACATTTTCCCTAAAGACGTCATTAAAAAAGCCGGTGAGCTGGGTTTTTGTGGCTTATACACACCGGAAGAAGCGGGTGGACTGGGCCTGTCACGTCTAGATTCAAGCATTATTTTTGAGCAATTGTCGATGGGCTGTACGGCAACCACGGCGATGCTGACCATACACAACATGGCGACCTGGATGATCGCCAGCTTCGCAACCGATACGGTAAAAGAGCAATACATGGACCAGTTGGTGATGGGGGAGCTATTGGCTTCTTACTGCCTGACTGAACCTGGCTCGGGCTCTGATGCGGCGTCTTTGAAAACGAAAGCCGTGCTGGAAGGCGATGAGTATGTCCTGAACGGCTCAAAAATGTTCATCTCGGGCGCCGGTGAGACCGATGTACTGGTTGTGATGGCCCGCACGGGTGAAGACGGTCCGAAAGGCATTTCAGCCTTTGTTGTGCCGGCAGATGCCGAAGGTGTCATCTATGGTAAAGCAGAAGAAAAAATGGGCTGGAACGCTCAGCCGACCCGTCTGGTCACGTTTGAAGATGTGCGTATTCCTGCAGCCAACCTGATGGGCAAAGAAGGCGAAGGGTTTAAATTTGCCATGCAAGGTTTGGACGGTGGTCGTATCAACATTGCCACTTGTTCAATCGGCACCGCGCAACAGGCCTTAAATACAGCCAAAGAATATATGCAGGAGCGTCAGCAATTTGGTAAGCCACTGGCGGCTTTCCAGGCACTTCAATTTAAGATTGCAGACATGAACACAGAACTGGTTGCAGCGCGTCAGATGGTCCGCCTGGCAGCCTTTAAACTAGACAGCAACGACAGTGAAAAAACCACTTATTGTGCCATGGCAAAGCGCTTTGCCACAGACGTTGGTACTAAAGTTTGTGATGATGCATTACAAATTCATGGTGGTTATGGCTACATCAAAGAATACCCACTTGAGCGCCACCTGCGTGATGTACGCGTTCATCAAATCCTGGAAGGCACCAATGAGATCATGCGGGTGATCATTGCACGCCGAATTTTAGCCGAAGGCGCAGCAAGCGTATTGTAAAGGAGCATCATTATGTCAGCACAATTGAAACTCGAAAAACAAGGTCACATCGCGATAGTCACTATGTCGAACCCACCGGCTAACACCTGGACTCGCGACACTTTGGTAGGCCTCAAAGAGCTGGTGAACGAGCTGAATGCCGATAAAAACATCTACTCATTGGTGATCACCGGTGAAGGTGAAAAGTTCTTCTCGGCCGGTGCCGATCTGAATGTGTTCGCCGATGGCGACAAAGGGGTTGCGGCCGACATGTCTCGCGTATTTGGCGAAGCATTTGAAACACTGAGTGACTTCCGTGGTGTGTCTATCGCCGCCATTAATGGTTTTGCGATGGGAGGTGGCCTGGAAGTCGCGCTGGCCTGTGACATCCGTATTGCAGAGACGCAGGCTCAAATGGCACTGCCAGAAGCCAAAGTGGGCTTACTGCCTTGTGCTGGCGGGACGCAAAACTTGTCCTGGTTGGTCGGCGAAGGTTGGGCTAAGCGCATGATTCTGTGTGGTGAACGCCTCAAAGCGGATAAAGCGCGGGAGATTGGACTGGTTGAAGAAGTGGTTGAGCAGGGCAAAGCGCTCGAAGCTGCGCTTGAGTTGGCTAATAAAGTTGAAGATCAAAGCCCAGTGGCCGTTACCGCCTGTAAGGCACTGATCCAAAAAGGCCGCTCAGGGACCATCAACAGTGCTTTGCCGCTTGAGCGTGAACTGTTTGTGACTCTGTTCGACACACAAGATCAAAAAGAGGGCGTGAATGCCTTCCTGGAAAAACGTAAAGCAAACTGGGTGAATGGCTAATGGTTGAATTACAGTTACTGAACCAGGCAGATGCCCCTGTGGTATTTGAGTTGGCGCACTGTAATAACGGCATGAAGGTGGCAGTGGCCACCCTTAATGCGCCAAAAGCACTCAATGCACTTAACCTGGAAATGATCCGCTTACTCGAACCTCAGCTCAAAGTGTGGGCTGAAGACGAGCAGGTAGCTATGGTATTGCTCAAAGGCGCGGGAGAGAAAGCGTTCTGTGCCGGTGGTGATGTGGTTAGCCTCTACAATGCAATGGCAGCGGAAGATGGTAATAATCATCTGGAAGTCTTCTTTGCTGAGGAATATCGCCTTGATTATCACATCCATAATTATGATAAACCGATTTTGCTGTGGGGCAATGGCATTATCATGGGCGGTGGCCTGGGCTTGATGGCCGGAGCCAGTCATCGTGTGGTGACTGAATCATCACGTATCGCCATGCCGGAGATCACCATTGGTTTATATCCGGATGTGGGCGGCAGCTATTTTCTCAACAAAATGCCTGATGGCGTAGGTTTATTTCTGGGCCTGACCGGTGCCTCTATCAATGCCACTGATGCCAAATTTGTTGGTCTGGCGGATCATTATATGGACGGTGAGCGGCTGGATATGCTGCTGCACAACCTCAGTGAAGTCAACTGGGGTAAGACCAACGTACTCAATCATGAGAAATTGACTCAGCTACTTATTTCTCTCGATGAAGCATCGCACATTCCACCGCGCAGCGAAATTAAGCCGCTGGCTGAGTCTTTTGCTAAATTAGCTGAGCTAGACACGCTGGAGGTCCAGGTAGAGCACATTCTGGCCCTGGACAGCGCAGAGAATAAATGGCTGAGCAAAGCGCAAAAAGCGTTAAAACATGGTTCTCCGCTCAGTGCCGTGTTGATCCAGGCACAACTAAATCGTGCTGAAGGGATGTCGCTCAAAGACTGTTTTCAACGTGAGCTGGCAATGTCGGTGCGTTGCGGCGAAGTAGGCGAGTTCCGTGAAGGCGTACGGGCGCTGTTGATTGACAAAGACGGACAACCACAATGGCAGTTTAAGACCATTGCTGACGTAGACAGCAAAGTGATAGACAGCTTTTTTGCACCACGCTGGGAAGAGAGCACGCATCCCCTGGCTGATCTGTAAGGAATAATCATATGGCAAAGATTGGATTTATTGGTTTAGGAAATATGGGTGGCCCGATGGCCGCCAATTTGGTGAAAGCCGGGCACCAGGTCACTGTGTTTGATCTCAGTACTGAAGCGGTGGCACACCTTGTATCTTTGGGCGCTGTGGCGGCAGCCAAAGTCTCTGATGTGTGCTCTGGCGCCGATTTTGTTGTGAGTATGTTACCTGCCAGCAAGCATGTACGGATGATTTATACTGGCGAAGATGGCTTAATCAACTATCTTGAAAAGTCGACGCTGGTAATCGACTGCTCAACCATAGATGCAGAATCAGCGCAGTTTGTTGGCAGCGCTCTGACTGACGCCGGTATTGCGTTTGTTGATGCACCTGTTTCTGGTGGTGTCGCAGGTGCTGCCGCGGGGACATTGACCTTTATCGTTGGCGGTAATGACGAAGACTTCAATAAAGCGCAAACCGTACTTAACGACATGGGGAAGAATATTTTCCATGCCGGTGCTGTGGGAGCAGGCCAGGTCGCTAAGATCTGTAATAATATGCTGCTATCAATACTCATGGCAGGCACCAGTGAGGCACTGCAAATGGGCGTTGACCACGGCCTTGATCCAAAAGTATTGAGTGAGATTATGCTCAACAGCTCGGGTCGCAACTGGACACTGGAGTTATATAACCCATGTCCGGACGTATTAGAGAATGTGCCTTCGTCAAATGGGTATAAACCTGGATTTATGGTTGATTTGATGGCCAAAGATCTGGGACTGGCGATGCAGGCGGCACAGCAAACAAACTCGGCTACGCCGATGGGGGCACTGGCAAAAAATCTCTACAACCTGATGCAGAATCAGGGCAGTGGCAGTGAAGATTTTAGTGCTATTTTTAAACTCTATTCACAAAAGCAGTAACAGAAGCAGGGTTGAAATATCATGGATATAAAGAATAAAGCGGTGGTGATCACCGGTGGTGCGCAGGGCCTGGGCTTTGCGATGGCAACGGAACTGGCAAAAATGGGTGCCAAGCTGGCACTGATTGATATGCAGGAAGAACAGCTGCAAGAAGCAGCTACAGAGCTTAGAGCACTGGATGTTGAAGTAAAAACCTATGTGGCGAACGTAAGCCTGGAAAGCGACGTTGAGCAAGTGTTTAACAACATAGTCGCAGATCTCGGTAAGATCTCCGTGCTGGTTAACAACGCAGGCATTTTGCGTGATGGCCTGTTATTAAAAGCCAAAGACGGAGAAGTGACTGACAAGATGTCACTGCAACAGTTCCAGTCTGTGCTTGATGTTAACTTAACCGGGGTTTTCCTGTGTGGCCGTGAAGCGGCAACCAAGATGGTAGAAGGCCAGGAAGGCGGCGTTATCATTAATATGTCGAGTGTGGCACGGGCAGGTAACATGGGCCAGACCAACTACTCAGCCGCTAAAGCGGGTGTTGTTGCGATGACAACGTCCTGGGCTAAAGAACTTGGTCGCTATGGTATTCGTGTCGGTGCAATCGCACCTGGTGTGATCCGCACACAGATGACGGACGCAATGAAACCAGAAGCCAAAGAGCGACTGTTGAAGATGAAACCCGTTGGTCGTCTGGGTGAAGCGGGCGAGATAGCCCACACAGCGAAATACATCATCGAGAATGACTTTTTCACTGGTCGTGTAGTAGAAATTGACGGCGGGATCAGACTCTGATAAATTAATACTTAAGTATCGGTTTGCTTTTATTTTTGTCCTTAAACCAATACAAAAGAATTCGCATACTTATGTTCCTTTATCTTCGAAAGAAGAAAGTGTGTTGAATCAAGCGGCAGGCCACGCATACCTGCCGCTTTTTAGTTTCTGCTGTTTATGCGGATTCTCCATAGCTTTTTTCTCAGGCGTTATGCCTTCTTCTTGTTAACCATCATCCCACTCTGTACCTTGATAGCCTTTATGAAATATTTCATTATTTGTTGAGTGCCGGAGATTATTAATAATTAAACATTTACTTAAAATAGGAACACAATATAATTCACGCTCTTAACATTTGTTGCTTTTGCAAATAAGGAGTAGGATTTTGCAATTTAATGTTTATCAGGCTGTTGCTGCGTGCGCAATTCCGTTGGTTCTGGCGGGTTGCTCCGGTGGTTCGAATGATGGAAAATCTAATGCTGACTCAGGGGCAGCGGGTAAAGCTGGCGCCACACAAGAATACAGCATAACAACAAGCGTTTCTGGCGAAGGCCGTATAGAGCCAAGTTCGCTGCAGTTGTTAGCAAACCAAACCGGTTCATTTGAACTTACGCCAGCCGAGGGGTTTAAAGTTGGGCAGGTTGCGGGTTGTGAAGGAACGCTCGACAATGGCACCTATACATTGACACCTGTAAAGCAGGACTGTGTTATTGAAGCCAGTTTTAACCCTATCGTGTACAAAGTGAATGTTGACGTAACGGGTGAGGGGAGTGTTAGCCCCGAACAAGCCGAGGTTGCACACGGGCATCAGGCTACTTTTACAATAACGCCAGCTCAGCGCTATCAACTTGAAAGCGTCACAGGTTGCGAAGGGGTCTTGCAAGATGGCCAGTATGTGACGCAGGCTTTAACTGCCGCGTGTACGTTGAATGTGCGCTTTGTTGCTGAGACCACCATAGCTGATAATAACACGCTGGATGACGGACTTAAAAGCTGCCTTATCGAGCAGGGTTATACCTATCCGGACGAGGTCAGTGAATTAGTCTGTAATGAAAAAGGCATAAAGTCTCTCGATGGGATTGAACTATTTACTTCTTTGACTTCACTGAATGTCGAAAGTAATGAGATAGAAACCCTGGATATCTCAGCACTGCATGCCTTAACGTCACTGTCCGCCAGATATAATCAGTTGAAACAGCTTGATGTGTCGGCGCTGACGAATCTTCAGGAACTTAAGGTATCCCACAACCAGTTAAGCAGCCTGGACTTGTCTGGTAACGCACAGCTGCGTGTATTGTTCGCCAGCAGCAACTTATTAACCGAGATTGATCTCACACCTGTGACTGAGCTGACCGACTTATCACTGGGCAAGAATCCTTTTACAGAGACAGTGGCGTTTTCTCATCTGAAAGGTTTATCTTATCTTTCTATTAGTACCGCAGAGACAGTAACTGAGCTTGATTTGAGTCAGCACCAGGCGCTCAGAGAAGTGTGGGTTGCAGGTAAGGCGCTCAGAACCTTGAATGTAACAGACCTGACCCAGCTTGAATCGTTGAGAGTGAATAACACCAGCCTCAGCACGATTGATGTGAGCACCAATCTTAACCTGACCGACTTGTATTTGTGGAGCAATCCAATTTCACGCATAGACGTCTCTATGCTCGGCAAGCTGGAAGGGTTGACGGTGGGAGACGCGCAGCTGACCGATATTAATGTGTCAAACAACCCCAGACTTACTTTTCTTCAGCTAAGTGACAATCAGCTCAAAACGCTCGATGTCAGTGCACTCACTGAGCTTCGATCCTTGCACGCAGCAGACAATCGGTTGTCTTCCCTTGATGTTTCTAACAACGCCCAGCTAGAGGTGTTAACATTGGCAGAAAATAATCTAAATACGATTGATTTGTCCTCGAATATTTTGCTAGAAGAGCTAAATATTTGGACGAATAATTTGAGCCATATTAACCTATCGCAAAACCCTAAACTAACAAAGCTGGATGTTAGTTCAAACCCACTTCTCAGTCTTGATGTAACTAAGTTAAGTGAGCTAGATACATTGTATGTAAAAGATACTGGCCTTTCAGAGCTCAACTTATTGAATAATAGAGGGCTGTCGAAGCTGGATATCCGGGGCACTAACTTTGAAAAGGTGACCCTTAGCCATCTTCATCATCTCGAATCCCTGTGGACACCATACTATTTGCTAAATGAGCTGAGTGTAAACGCGAGCAATTCGATAACTTATTTGTGGCTAACTGGAGACATCATAGACCCAATTGATTTTAGCAAGTTTCCTAACCTTCTTTCTCTCGGGATGATTGGCGCTTATATGGAGTCGATGGATATTTCCGTGATGACAAAGCTAACCGGTCTAAAGGTTTTTGGTGGGAATTTAAGAGAGATAGACCTGTCTTATAATACTGAGCTTGAAACGCTGTCGTTAGAAGGAACCACATTAGCCTCTCTTAAGCTCACGGCACACCCAAAGCTTTGGCAGATATATGGCAGGGATAACCAGATAGCAGAAATCGATTTGTCAGGTGCCCCTGCATTGAGCGACGTGCATTTGTGGAATAATCAGATAATTGATCTGGACATTAGTCACTTGCAATCGCTTCAATATTTAGATTTGCAGGGCAACCCTTTATCAGAGTTAAAGTCCGGGCACCATCCACAACTGAGTACCTTGTTGCTGAGGGGAGCCGAGTTGACTCAATTGGCGCCTTTGGATGCTGAGCAGCTTTCCCTGTTGGCCTTAACTGGCAACCCCTTGGCAGGTATTGATGTCACAGGGTATGCGTCACTTAAAGTGCTGGACCTGAACGAAACCGCAATCACTGCACTCGATGTGTCACAAAATCGCAGGTTAACCTCATTGTCAGCAGGGTACACTGAACTGACAGAGCTGGATGTAACAAACAATTCAGGCATCACTTGGCTGACGATCGATGATGACGTGACCTGTACTGGTATGGTGTGTCAGTATCGAAAACCACCATATGGTTCATTGTTTGGCGCTAACAGTCCGTACTCAGTTCAACAGGCCCAGGTTGACAAGCAGAAGCATGTCAGCACAGGCGTGGAAATGCTACTGCAAAAGGCTGAGCAGCAAACAATTGAAGAAACCAGGCATGTGCCGTCTATGCCAGAGCATATCAATTACGTGCACTAGAGTATGCGGAAAGAGAAAGCACCCAGTAGCTTTCTCTTTCATAAAAGTTCTGATACGCCCCAGGGCTTCGGCCCTGAATACCTATGTCTGTAGTGCCAAATTCCATCCTTGACCTCCCAAACCATGTGCCCAACTGAACATGTCTTCTCAGAAGTGACAAAAATAACTTAGTCATTTTTATTTGCCGCTGCTAGAGTAAACAACAAGGTTTGTCTGTTGCGTGTTATAAGGACATGTTGTGATTGACTTTGTTGCGACGTTTATTTTCTTTTTTGCCGTTATCGATCCGATCGGGACTGTGCCTGTATTCATTGCCGTCACACGTGGCTACGATGCTGCGGCAAAACGTAAAATAGCCATGATTGCCAGCTTGGTTGCTGCTGTTTTACTGGTCTTTTTTGCGATTGCCGGAGAGCTTCTGCTTACTGCGATGGGGATACCATTACCTGCATTTCAGATAGCCGGTGGTATTGTGCTGTTTCTGTTCGCATTGTCGATGATTTTTGGTGAAAGTAAACCAGACGAAGAAGTAAAATTAGTCCGGGACCACCATGAAACTGCAATCTTTCCTCTAGCGGTCCCGTCCATAGCCAGTCCCGGTGCCATACTGGCGTGTGTACTGCTAACAGAAAATGCCCGATTTAATTTGTTCGAACAGGTACAAACTGTGGCGATGATGTTAGCGGTTATTTTGTTGACTTTACTGTTGATGTTAGTCGCCAGCAGTATTCACAAAGTAATAGGTAATGCCGGTGCCAGTGTAATAAGCCGAGTGATGGGGCTGATACTGGCGTCAGTGGCTGTGACCAATGCGCTGGCAGGTTTTGTGAGTTACTTTGATAAGTAAGGCCAATCTAGGTGAAGACATACCCAATTTAAGAGGTTTTTCTCGCTTTAAGAGCGACTTATGGGGATTGGAATAATACTTCGCTGGAAAAGCAGCCAGTTGGCTGCTAAACCATAATGAGTGCTGTTAGCTGGATTGCTGGTTTCGCTCAGCCCAAGCTTTATTTACCGAGCGGCGCCACAGAAAGTCGATAACAAAGAAACCCAAAATCGCGGCCAGACAGGCGCAGATCAGCGAGCCGACCATGAATGCGGGCCCGATTGTTGAGAGGCTCTCGACCAGCCAGTTCCAGCTGGCTTCAAAGTGAAACGGCTGCTCCTCCTGGCCCAATGCGAACGCACCCACCTGATAAGATGCATAGAAAATAGGGGGCATAGTAAGTGGGTTAGTGATCCACACCAAAGCGATGGAAAGTGGCAAATTGACTCTGAAAGGAATAGCCAGGGCGGCTGCAAGGACCATTTGAAAAGGAACAGGGATGAAAGCGAAGAACAGGCCGACGGAGAAGGCCCCTCGTGCCGAGCGGCGATTTAAATGCCAAAGGTTTGCGTCATGTAACAAACTGCCGAATATTTTCAGCGACTTTTGTTGTTTGATCTTGTTGTGATCGGGTAGAAACCTTTGGATCGTCTTCTTTGGCATGTTAAGCAACCATTTACATCAATATTGATCTGCTGCGGCCTGATCAGCGGGTGCCTGATCTCAGTATTTTATCTGAGTCAGTGGCAGTGGTTTGTCTGCTCAGGCGTGCTCCTTTTTCTCTGCGGGTATTTTAAGGCTTTTTCGAGTGTTTTGGCAGGTTTTATTTTAGGTATTTTTGTGACGATTTGTCACTATTGGTTGGTTTATGCCCCTCCGGTTGCTGAAAAAGTCTTAGAGCAGAAGGTCGCAGTGGTCGGTGTTGTCAGCAAAGTTATGGGCTCAGGTACGCGGCCCTACGTCACGCTTGAGCTAAAACAACTGGGTCAGTATCAAGTACCTTGGTACCGTGTTGTCCGAATTAATGCTTCATTGAGCGGTGAAGTGCCCGCGGAGTTACACGAGACCGTACTGTCAGGAAACGCCGTTCTTAAACCATTTCGCAGTCGAAAAAACTTCACGGTATTTGATGCTGAGCTTTATGCTTTTCGTAGCCAGATATTCTACAAAGGCCGGATTGCTGTGTCAGAAGTGATTGCTGGCGCAGAAAAAAACTGGCAAACGGCATATCGTGACTGGATTGCAAAGGCGTTCGAAGGATTACATTTTGGCTGGTTCTATTATGTGTTGCTCACGGGAGATAAAAGTGCCATTGCGCAAGCGGACAAAGACCATTTTAAGTCACTGGGCCTGAGTCACTTACTGGCTATTTCTGGTTTGCATGTAGCCATTGTCTTTGCGCTGAGTTTTGGTCTTTGTAAGTTCGGCCTGTGGTTATTTTGGCCGTATTTATCTCAATGGCACAACTATCAGCTGGGTTATTTTGTTTTCGCGCTGGGGCTCAGTGGCGGGTATGTATGGCTAAGTGGGTTACAGGTGTCTGCGCAGCGTGCCTGGTTAATGGCTTTGCTGGGGGCATGTTGCTTTTTGTTTGCCCGGCAACTGAGCCCAGCAAGAGTCTTATTGTATGCGCTGGTTGTGATCCTGGTTGCCAATCCGTTTGCGGTGCTTAATCTGGGTCTGTATTTTTCATTTCTGGCCGTTGTGACGATTTTTTTCGTATTTCGAACTATGATGCAGGAGTCAGAGCATACGTCCAAAGCTAAGCTTTTATGCTATTTGCAATGTGCTTTATTTGTTACATTGTTGCCGCTCACGCTCTATTCGTATCATGGGTTCAGTGCGAGCAGTATCTTAGTCAATTTGCTGGTTATACCCTTGCTGACTGTGGTGATTTTTCCGCTTTTGCTGCTGCACACATTGGTTGTGCTGATCATGGACAAGGCGCTGTTGGGTCCATTTGATGCACTTTTGAACTCTGTTTACCAATGGGCAAATTCATTTCCTTATCACTGGTGGCAGACGGGTGCCGTGAGCATTGAGGTGGTGACGTTAGGCTATCTGACACTGCTCCTGTGGGTATGTGCTGTGACTCGGGTATTTGCCTGGATCCCACTGTCTGCCGGGGTGATAGTCAGTGCGCTTGAGCGTCCTCCTGACTGGCAGGTGGATGTCTTTGATGTTGGTCATGGTACAGCGGTATTGGTATCCACTCAGGGCAAGGGTATTTTGATTGACCTGGGTGCCAGTTATTTTTCCCGCTATTCATTGTTTGATAATGTGATCAAGCCCTACCTTGAGGCTCATCGTATTCGCTTGCAGCATACCGTGATAAGCCATGATGACAGCGACCACAATGGTGGGTTAGCAGATCTATATCGTTACGATGAGGGTCGCTCGCTTTGGCAGTTTCACGAGGGAGATGGTAAAGCACTATGCACCTTAAAAACGGTGACAATGGATAAATTAACTATAGAGTCGCTCTGGCCAGTAGCCCCAATGAACAGTGACAACAATAACTCCTGTGTGATCAGGATAAGTGATGGCACGACCCACCTGCTATTGCCCGGAGATATAGAACAGCTGGCTGAGCATGCATTGCTGGCGCTACAAGGTGAAAAAATGCCCGCTGATATACTGATTGCGCCGCATCATGGCAGTAACACGTCGTCCAGCATGGTGTTTGTCTCTGCCGTTGCACCGAAGTGGGTCGTGTTTTCACGTGGATACTACTCGCCATGGCGTTTGCCGCACGAGGAGGTTGTGGAGCGCTATCAGTCAATCGGCAGTCGTATGCTGGATACGGCCGAAGCAGGTCAGATCCGATTCAAAATAACCGGGACAGACGTTCAATCAGAAACCGCCCGGGACAGGAAAAGTTTTTGGTTCTTAAGATAATGCATTCAGTTTTGCCATCAGTACCGCTACAATACGCGGGTTATGACGTACCAGAGAGACACTATGCAACAATCCGCCAAGCAAATCTACAAGCGGCTTCTGAGTTACACCTTCGATTTTAAAGTGCCCGCCTTGTTTGCCATTATTGGCATGCTCGGTTACGCCGCAATGGACGCACTCTTTGTTCAACTGATGCAGCCTTTTATCGATGATGGCCTGACAGCACGTAACGCAGAAGTGTTAAAAATGGCACCCATTGTGGTGGTGCTACTGGTTATTGGACGGGGTATTTTTAATTACATGGCATCATACTGTCTGAGCTATGTGGGCTCTCAGGTGGTCAGAAAGCTACGTCAGTCCTTGTTTGAGCATATGCTATTTTTACCCGTGAGTTTTCATGATCAACATTCTAATGGCGAAATGATCTCGAAAATCACGTTCGATACTGAACAAGTACAACAGGCCGTAACCCGTGCTTTGCAGGTGATGATCCGTGAAGGGGCCTTTGTGCTGTTCCTGCTGGTGGTGATGTTCAACGCCAGCTGGCAGTTGTCTTTGATATTTTTAGTTGTTATTCCCATTGTCGGTGTGATTGTCAATCTGGTCTCTAAGCGTTTTCGCAAGATCTCAAAGAACATTCAGGATGCCATGGGAGAGGTGACCCGCAGCTCTGAGCAAATGCTGGCAGGGCATAAAGTGATCCATGGCTTCGGTGGCCAGGACAAAGAGATTACTCACTTTGCCGATGTCAACAATCGTAATCGCCAGCAAAGGGTAAAGATGGATGCCACCAGGGCGCTAAGCGTGTCTGTGATCCAAATTATCGCCGCCAGTGCAATGGCGTTGATCCTCGCTATTATCGCGATGCCAGAAATGATCGATACGATTTCGTCGGGTACCTTTGTGTCTTTAACAACGTCGATGATGATGATGCTCAGGCCGCTCAAGCAGCTGGCGAATGTGAATAGCGATTTACAGCGGGGGATTGCCGCTGCAACCAGTATTTTTGAAATTCTCGACAAAGAGCGGGAAAAGAATACAGGCAAGTTCGAAGCGGATAGCGTGAAAGGAGAGCTGGCAGTTTCTGGTGTGACATTCCATTATCCGGGCAAAGATGAGGCCGTTATTAAATCCTTGTCTTTGCAAATTCCGGCCGGTCAGAGCATTGCGCTGGTGGGACGCAGTGGTTCGGGCAAATCAACTTTATCTAACCTGTTGCCACGTTTTTATGACTGGGATGAGGGAGAGATCACCCTCGATGGGGTGAAACTTCAAGACTATACTTTGCCATCACTGCGTAAACAGTTCGCACTGGTGTCACAACAGGTGGTGTTGTTCAACGATACCATCGCTAATAACATCATGTATGGCCTGGAGCACCCCTATACTCAGGAGGAGCTGGAGCAGGTGGCGAAACAGGCGCATGTCTGGGAGTTTGTCAAAGACTTGCCAGAGGGTTTAAATACCATGGTGGGTGAAAACGGAGTCATGCTGTCTGGCGGTCAGCGTCAGCGCATCGCTATCGCCCGTGCAATTGTCAAAAACGCCCCTATTTTGATTCTCGATGAAGCGACTTCGGCGCTGGATACTGAGTCAGAGCGGTTAATTCAGCAAGCGCTCGACAACCTGATGAAAGACAAAACTTCTATTGTGATCGCCCATCGCTTATCGACCATTGAGCAATCAGACTGCATCTATGTGCTCGATCAGGGGCGTATTGTCGAGCAAGGCAAGCATCAGGCATTGCTGGAGCAAAAAGGGATTTATGCTGCTTTGTGTCAGATGCAGTATGGTGAGCAGGCATGAATCGCTTAGAGCGCAGCTGGTATCAACCTGTAGGGCTGTTAAATATCTTACTGCTGCCTTTGTCTGGGGTATTTTGGTTACTGAGTTCACTGCGCAGGGCGTTGTTTAAGCTCGGCCTGAAGCGTGTCTATAAAGCGCCCGTGCCGGTGATCATCGTTGGTAATATCGGTATAGGTGGCAACGGCAAAACGCCTTTTGTGTTGTGGCTGGTGCCTTACCTTGAAGCATTGGGCCTTAAAGTCGCGGTGATCAGCCGTGGCTATGGTGCACACCCCCCCAGCCTGCCATATCGCGTGACAGATAGCAGCAGCGCAACAGAGGCAGGTGATGAACCTTTATTGATATACAAGCGATTAGGCTGCCCGGTGATGATAGGTGGTGATCGCCAGGCGAGTATTGAGCTGCTGATGCGCGAAGATAAACCGGATATTATCGTCAGTGACGATGGCCTGCAGCACTATCAGCTGGCCCGGGATATTGAGATTTGCATCGTTGATGCGCAGCGCCGCTTTGGCAACACTCTGTTGCTACCGGCTGGCCCGTTACGTGAAACGCCAAGCCGGCTGAAGCACACTGACTTGGTCGTCTATAATGGCAAGTCAGATGGGGTTGGCTATGAGCTGGTACGCAGTGGCTATTTCAGCGTCCGCGATAATCAGACAATTGAAAAAATAGCTGAGCAGGGTATTGCTGTGAGTGCCATTGGTAATCCGCAACGCTTTGAACAGTCATTGCGCTCAGATGGTGTTGAGCTGCTTGATACACTGCATTTTGCCGACCACCACGCTTACAGCGAGCCTGACTTTGCGACCTGCGAAGACCAGGCTGTATTTATGACCGAAAAAGACGCAGTAAAATGCCAGTCATTCGGCAAAGAAAATTGGTATTATTTAAAAGTAGACGCACAGCCAAGTGCTGAACTCATACAACAACTTAATTCGTTATTAAAACAAAAAGGGATAGTCAACCATGGCCTTTGACACTAAATTACTCGAGATTATTGCCTGTCCGGTTTGCAAAGGAAAACTGAGATTTGACAAAGACAATCAGGAATTGATCAGCACGGCTGCGAAACTGGCTTACCCGGTAAGAAACGACATTCCAGTTCTACTGGAAAATGAAGCGCGCGAATTATCGCTCGAAGAGGTCGAAAAGTGGAATTCATAGTCGTTATTCCGGCGCGTTACGCTTCAACCCGCCTGCCGGGCAAACCACTGGCTGATATTTGTGGTAAGCCTATGATCCAACATGTTTATGAGCAGGCCCAGAAATCTGGTGCTAAAGCGGTTTATATTGCGACTGACAATGCGCAGGTGTGTGAGCGCGCTCAAGCTTTTACTGAAAACGTACTGATGACGCGAGAAGATCATCAGTCGGGGACAGAGCGTCTTGCTGAGGTGGTTGAGCAGCTGGGACTGGCTGACGATACGTTGGTGGTTAATGTTCAGGGTGATGAGCCTTTACTGGCGCCGGAAAATATCACTCAGGTCGCTACTTTGCTGCATGAGGCGCAGGAAGCACCAATGGCGACACTCAGTGTGGACGTTACAGATGTTCAAGAAGTGTTGAATCCGAATGCGGTCAAAGTGGTTCAGGACGCCCACCACAATGCCCTGTATTTTTCACGGGCTTCTATCCCGTTTCAGCGCGACAGCATGATGACGCTGGATGAGAGCAAAGTTCCATTGGCGCATTTTCAACGCCATGTGGGTATCTATGCCTATCGTGCCGGTTTCATTAAAACCTATCTGGCTTTACCTGTTTCTCCCCTCGAAGGTCAAGAGTCACTAGAGCAGTTACGCGTGCTGTATCACGGTTATCGTATCAAAATTGCCAAGGCTTGCCGTCCAGTTTATGCCGGGGTTGATACACCAGAAGATTTAAAGCGTGTCGTAGAGTATCTCAATGGCACCCTTTGAGGTCATTGCCAGTCACCCGGATTTTGTGGTGGCGCTTAAGCCCGCTGGGGTGAGTTTTCACAGTGAGCAGGAAAGCGGTTTTGTTGCTTTATTAGCTGAGCAGCTCGGAGAGTCGCTTTACCCTGTACACAGGCTCGATAAGGTGACTTCCGGCCTACTGGTACTGGCTCGCTCCAGTCAGGCAGCAGCCAGGCTGACTGAGCTGTTTACCAGTCGGGCCGTGGATAAGTTCTATCTTGCCCTGATTGACAGCAAACCTAAAAAGAAGCAAGGCTGGGTAAAAGGTGATATGGCCAAATCGCGGCGTGGGACTTATAAGTTATTAACGAGTCAGGACAACCCGGCCATTACACGCTTTTACAGTGCCAGCATAGCTCCGGGTCTCAGAGCCTGTTTACTCAAGCCATACAGTGGCAAAACCCATCAGCTGCGGGTGGCGTTAAAAAGCCTGTCTGCACCTATTCTGGGCGATGTCAGTTATGGGGGGAGTGAGGCCGACAGGGTCTATCTGCATGCCTATTGCTTAAGTTTTGAGTGGGATAACGAAAGAATGACATTTTATGCTTTGCCGCAGGGCGGGGCGCGGTTTGCTGAACTGGCAGACACAGAAGTAATGCAAAGCTGGGCGCAGCCCAAAAAGTTAGAGTGGTAATATGACGCAAGATACATCTTTAAGGTTTGGTGGCATTGGCCGCTTGTATGGTAATACAGAATTAACCTGGCTTGGCGAAGCCAGCTTCTGTGTGATAGGTATTGGCGGTGTTGGCAGCTGGGTGGCTGAATCACTGGCGCGCACCGGCATAGGTAAAATTACCCTCATTGATCTTGATGATATCTGTGTCACAAATGTCAATCGCCAGCTGCATGCAAAAACTGAGACCATAGGCCAGCCTAAAGTCGAAGCCATGCAGGCGCGTTGTCTGTCCATCAACCCGGATTGTCAGGTTGAAGTAATAGATGACTTTATCACACTGGATAATATCAAAGAGCATATTCAGGGTTTTGATTATGTTATTGACTGCATTGATGCAGTAAAAGAAAAGGCAGCGTTGATAGCCCACTGTAAGCGACAAAAAATTCCGGTGATCACCACTGGTGGCGCAGGTGGTCAGACTGATCCGAGCCAGATTTGCTATGGGGATGTGGCCAAAACGACACACGACCCTTTGCTTGCAAAAGTCCGATATCTGCTGCGCAAGCAATATAATTTTACAACTAACCCGAAACGCAAGTTTGCTGTTGATTGTGTTTATTCAACAGAGCAATTGGTTTACCCAACTGGAGACGGCAGTGTCTGCAGGACCAAACAAATGGCTGATGGCAGCAAAAATATGGACTGTGCGACCGGGTTCGGCTCTGCAACTATGGTGACGGGCAGTTTTGGCTTTTTTGCTGCGGCAAAAGCGATCCGTAAGTATCTGGACAAGCGGGCGAGGGAAGCTGGCTAATTCACTGTGGTTTTGTCAGGTGCTATTGCAGCACCTGAAGTTGTTGATGAATACGCTCTACAATCGCGCGAACGCCATTACCTCGAGATGGGCTCAGGTGTTTGATAAGACCCAGAGTGGAAAATAACTCATAGCCATCAATTTTTTTTGCTTCTTCCGGCAACTGGTTGTTATAGCAAGCCAGAATAATTGCCAGTAAACCTTTTACGATGCGAGTGTCGGAATCGGCGATGAGGACCAGTCGTTGTTGTTGCTCATCCAGATCCAGGTGCAACCAAACTTTACTTTCACAGCCTTTTACCAGAGCAGCTTCTGTTTTAAGCGCATCAGGCATCGCTGGGAGCGCTTTGCCCAGTAGCATGATTTCGCGATATTTGCCCTGCCAGGCGCTGTGCTGAGCAAGGGTCTGCTCTATGTGTGATAAGTCCATAATTACTCTTCTAATAAGCTGATTGTATCTTTCAGTGCCGTGATAAATCGACAGATGTCCTGAAGATTATTATAAAACGCCAGGCTGACTCGGATAGTCCCCTCTATGCCCAGATGCGCCATCAGTGGTTGCGTGCAGTGATGGCCGCTTCTGACGGCAATACCGTGGGTATTCAGTAGCGTTGCCAGGTCGTAATGATGTTCATTTTTATAACTAAAGCTGATTGTACCGACATTGTGGGTGGTATCGCCCCAAATCCGGATCCCGTCAATGTCGCTTAGCTGTTCAACTAAAGTACGATATAGCGCCTGTTCGTGCTGGAACAAAGAATCATGATCAAGCGTCACTAGGTAATCTAGTGCTGCGCCAAAGCCGATAACCCCAGCAATGTTGGGCGTGCCGGGCTCAAATTTTTCGGGGGCCGGGCGAAAGGTGGTACCACTAAAGCTGACAGTGTCTATCATTTCTCCGCCGCTTTGATAGACGGGCAGGGCATTCAGCAGTTCATAGCGACCATACAAGCCACCGAGGCCAGTTGGCCCTAACGCCTTGTGAGCTGAAAAGACATAAAAATCGCAATCAAGTTGCTGCAGATCCGGGCGCAGGTGTAATAAAGACTGTGCGCCATCTATCACCGTAATAGTATCTAATTTCTTGCAGCAGCCTATCAATGCTGCCACGTCATTGATATTACCCAGTGCATTGGAGGCGTGACAGACGCTCAGTACTTTTGGTTTTAGGCTCGCAATCAGCGCTTTTGCTTGTTCTAGCTGAAGAATACCTTGCGCATCCACTGGCAACAACTCAATACGTGCACCTGTGCGCTGTGCTGCGAGTTGCCAGGGTACGATATTCGCATGATGCTCCAAAGGTGAAAGCAGGATCACATCGCCTTTATTCAGACGTTCGCTGAGGCCATAGGCGATTAAATTGAGCGAGGCTGTTGCGCCACTTGTCCAGACGATTTCTCTGCTTTGTACGTTCAGAAACTGCGCAATTTTGCCCCTCACAGCTTCGTAGGCGGTCGTTGCCTGCTCACTGAGGGTGTGTAAACCCCGGTGTACATTGGCGTTTTGAGACTGGTAAAATTCCTTTACAGCCTGGATCACCTGATGCGGCTTTTGGGTCGTTGCAGCAGAGTCTAAATAACACAATGGCTGGTCATCTAATGATACCGCAAATATGGGGAAATCATGCCGAAGTTGTGTGCAAGGGTTTTCGTTCAAAAGGGTCTCCTACTGCGCCTGAGCAGGCGGATTTTACCGGATTTATAGTGGCTTGCAAGTCTGTCTGATCGAGAGGCATAAAAAAGGGCTGCCACTGGCAACCCTATTTCAAAAGCGTAAGTTAAGCGAGGCTTATCTGTCGCCTTCTTTTTTGTAGTCGCGTGCAGTGTAACCTGTGTACAGCTGACGTGGACGACCAATTTTGTGGCCCGGCTGAGACAGCATTTCGTTCCAGTGTGAGATCCAGCCAACAGTACGAGACATAGCGAAGATAACAGTGAACATGCTGGTCGGGATACCGATTGCTTTCAGGATGATGCCTGAGTAGAAATCAACATTCGGGTACAGTTTCTTCTCAACAAAGTACGGGTCTTCAAGCGCGATTTGCTCAAGTTTCATTGCAACGTCAAGCAATGGATCCTGAATGTTCAGCTCTTTAAGTACTTCGTGGCAAGTTTGACGCATTACGGTCGCACGTGGGTCGAAGTTCTTGTATACACGGTGACCAAAGCCCATCAGACGGAACGGGTCGTTCTTGTCTTTTGCTTTTGCAACGTATTCGTCGATACGGTCAACTGTACCAATTTCTTCCAGCATGTTCAGACATGCTTCGTTTGCACCACCGTGCGCAGGACCCCAAAGTGAAGCGATACCTGCAGCGATACATGCGTAAGGGTTAGCACCTGAAGAGCCGGCAAGACGGACTGTTGAAGTAGACGCGTTCTGTTCGTGGTCAGCGTGAAGCATGAAGATACGATCCATTGCTTTAGCCAGAACAGGGTTCACATTGTACTCTTCAGCCGGTACTGAGAACATCATGTGCAGGAAGTTTTCAGCATAGCTCAGGTCGTTACGTGGATAAACGAACGGCTGACCTGTGTTGTACTTGTATGCCATAGCAGCAATCGTTGGTAGCTTAGCAACCAGCTTGATTGCACAACGCATACGCTGATCAGCGTCTGAGATGTCCAGGTCATCATGGTAGAATGAAGACAATGCACCAACCACACCACAAAGCATCGCCATTGGGTGAGAATCTACACGGAAGCCTTGGAAGAAAGACGCAATTTTCTCATGCAACATAGTGTTGTGCGTGATGTTCTTTGCAAATTCTTCAAGTTGCGCGTCGTTTGGTAATTCACCGTTTAGAAGCAGGTAGCACAGCTCAATGTAGTTAGATTGCTCTGCTAATTGCTCGATTGGGTAACCACGGTGTAGTAGTACACCCTTTGCACCATCGATATAAGTAATAGATGATTCGCAAGAGCCAGTCGACATAAAACCAGGGTCGTATGTGAAGAAGCCGTGAGCGCCAAGTGTGCGGACGTCGACTACGTCCTGGCCAGCAGTGCCAGAGTAGATCGGGAGTTCGATCGGATCATGACCATCGATATGGACTGTGGCTTTCTTATCTGCCATCTATTTATCTCCTATGAAATAACAATATTCTGATTGTTATGTTGTGATACTAATGTTAAGCAAATTCAGATCATTCTAACTTAAAATGGGGGTGGAAAGTCAATTTTTCTGAGAATTATGCAGAAATGTATGATAAATATTCTACGCAGTTTAAATATTATACCATCGGCTAATTCGCAAGCGTCTCAATCTAAACAAGAATTGTAAAAGGCCGCTTGGCCTTATATACTATCTACGGTTTTATACCGTGTCGTCTGTGGGTAAACCTATTTTTACATTGGCATTTTTCACTTTGTGAACCGCTCAGTGTTTAAACAGGTATATCTAGAGTGTGCCATTTGTGCGAGCAGCGCAAGTGGTTTTATAAAAACAAGTAGATGAGCTCCTTTGTGAGCAAGATGGGCAAGTAACTGTGAAAAAGCAAAGACCTGTAAATCTAGATCTTACGACTATTTCTATGCCACCTACGGCAAAAGCGTCGATTTTGCACCGTGTCACCGGTGTTGCGTTATTCTTCGCATTGACCTTTGTCATTTGGGCGTGGTCTGAGTCTCTTTCTTCTCCTGAAGGGTTTGAATTTGTTAAAGAGCTAATGACTGGCTTTATTGCAAAATTCATCGCGTGGGGCACCCTCACCGTATTGTCTTACCACATCATTGGCGGTGTACGTCACATGATCCAAGACATGGGTCACTGGGAAGAATTAGAATCGGGCAACACCAGTGCTAAAATCGCATTGGCGCTGTGGGTAATCGTAGCCATCCTGGCAGGAGTGTGGATATGGTCTTAAATCAAGCAACTCTGAAGCGCGACGGTGTGCAAGACTATGTGTCTCTGCGCACGACAGCACTAATCATCCTGGCTTATTCGGTGTTTATCGTTGGCTATTTTCTGCTAACGCCCGAAATCAGCTATGAAGCCTGGACAGGTTTATTCTCAAACCTGGCCGTTAAAGCGGCAACTTTCATCACATTGGTATGCATCATGGTCCACACTCGCATTGGCTTGTGGCAGGTTCTGACGGACTACGTTAAATGTTCAACGATGCGCTCTGTGCTGGGCTTTGTACTTAATCTGATGGCACTGGCTTATGTTGTTGTTGGCCTGTTTGTATTGTGGGGTGTTTAAGTGAAATATAATGTTCGTGAATTTGACGCTGTTGTAGTTGGCGCCGGTGGTGCTGGCATGCGCGCAGCGCTTGCGATTTCTGAGTCAGGCAAAACTTGTGCATTGATCTCTAAAGTATTCCCTACACGTTCTCATACGGTATCTGCACAGGGTGGTATTACAGTTGCGCTGGGTAACTCCCATGAAGACAACTGGGAATGGCACATGTACGACACGGTAAAAGGTTCTGATTACATTGGTGACCAGGACGCAATTGAGTACATGACCAAAACTGGTCCTGAGGCGATCACTGAACTTGAAAACATGGGTCTGCCTTTCTCTCGTTTTGAGAACGGCCGAGTTTATCAACGTCCTTTCGGTGGTCAGTCTAAGAATTTTGGTGGTGAGCAGGCTGCACGTACTGCGGCTGCGGCAGACCGTACAGGTCACGCATTGCTACACTGCTTGTACCAACAGAACGTTAAGAACAAAACTAACGTATTCTCTGAGTGGTACGCGCTTGACCTGGTTAAGAATGACAAAGGCGACGTAGTCGGTGTTACTGCAATTGACATCGAAAGTGGCGAAGTCGTTTACTTCAAGTCAAAAGCCGTTGTTTTAGCGACCGGTGGTGCAGGTCGTATCTACGCATCAACTACTAACGCACACATCAATACTGGTGACGGTGTTGGTATGGCGGTTCGTGCTGGCATCTCTATGCAGGACATGGAAATGTGGCAGTTCCACCCAACCGGTATCGCTGGTGCGGGTACGCTTGTTACTGAAGGTTGTCGTGGTGAAGGTGGTTACCTTCTGAATAAAGACGGCGAGCGTTTCATGGAACGTTATGCGCCTAACGCGAAAGACCTTGCGGGTCGTGACGTTGTTGCACGTGCAATGATGACTGAAATCCGTGAAGGACGTGGTTGTGAAGGCCCTTGGGGTACACACATTAAGCTTAAGCTTGACCACCTTGGTGAAGAAATGCTTAACCTGCGTCTGCCTGGCGTATGTGACCTGTCTAAGACATTTGCTCACGTTGACCCAGCTAAAGAGCCAATTCCGGTTATCCCAACCTGTCACTACATGATGGGTGGTGTACCGACCAACGTAAATGGTCAGGTACTGAACGTGAATGAAAATGGCGAAGAGCGCATCATTGAAGGTCTGTTCGCGGTTGGTGAAATCGCGTGTGTATCTGTACACGGTGCAAACCGTCTGGGTGGTAACTCACTGCTTGACCTGGTTGTATTCGGTCGTGCAGCAGGTAACTTCCTGGGTACTTACCTACAAGGCTTTGAGTCTACAGGTGATGCATCTTCTGACGATGTTGAGCAGGCATTTGCGCGCTTTAATCGTTGGGAATCATCAGAGAAAGGTAAAGGCGAAGACCCGGTTCAGATCAAGAAAGATCTACAAGAATGTATGCAGCTTAACTTCTCGGTATTCCGTGAAGGTGATGCGATGGCGGACGGCCTTAAAGAGCTTAAAGAGATCCGTGAACGTCTTAAGTTTGCGCGTCTTGACGACAAGTCAACTGAGTTTAACACCCAGCGTATCGAGTGCTTAGAGCTTGATAACCTGATGGAAACAGCTTACTCAACAGCCGTTGCAGCTAACTTCCGTACAGAAAGCCGTGGTGCACACTCTCGCTTTGACTTCCCTGAGCGTGACGATGAGAACTGGCTGTGCCACTCTCTGCATCACCCAGAGTCAGACACGATGACTAAGCGTGAAGTAAACTTTGCGCCTAAGACACGTGAAGCATTCCCACCGAAAGCACGTACATACTAGGAGCTAAGCGATGGCAACTTTAGAATTATCTGTTTATCGTTACAACCCTGACGTAGATTCAGCACCTCGTATGCAAGATTACAAGCTGGAGGTTGAAGAAGGTCGCGACATGATGGTGCTAGATGCACTGTTAATGTTGAAAGAACAAGATCCAACATTGTCGTTCCGCCGTTCATGCCGTGAAGGTGTGTGTGGTTCTGACGGTGTCAACATGAATGGTAAGAATGGTCTGGCCTGTATCACGCCACTATCTGCATTGCAGAACAATGGCAAAGGCAAGATTATTGTTCGTCCATTACCTGGTCTGCCAGTGATCCGTGACCTGGTTATCGACATGAGCCAGTTCTACACGCAATATGAAAAGGTAAAACCTTACCTGATCAACGACAAGCCAACCGGTGGAGAAGAGCGTCTTCAAAGCATTGAAGAGCGTGACAAGCTGGATGGACTGTACGAGTGTATTCTGTGTGCATGTTGTTCTACGTCATGCCCATCATTCTGGTGGAACCCAGATAAATTTATCGGTCCTGCGGGCCTTCTTCACGCGTATCGCTTCCTGGCTGACAGCCGTGATACTGCAACAGAAGAGCGTCTGGCTGACCTTGATGACGCGTTCAGCGTCTTCCGCTGCCACAGTATCATGAACTGTGTAAGCGTTTGTCCGAAAGGCTTGAATCCTACTAAGGCGATCGGACACATTAAATCTATGTTGTTAAATCGTTCGGTTTAATACATATTTAAATCTACAGATGGCATGCTCAGCATGCCATCTTGTTTTCGTTTAAGTTTCTGCGCTAGAAAAAGGGCTAATAAATGCACGAAGGTGTGATGAAGGCATGGCTGGAATCTTCGCACTTATACGGCGGCAACGTTGCATATGTTGAAGATTTATATGAGGCGTATCTTGATGATGCGGCTTCAGTGCCAGAAGAATGGCGAGAAGTGTTTGATCAACTGCCAAAGGTAGAAGGCGTTGACGTTGATGTTAAGCATTCAGAGATCAAATCTCAGTTTGCAGACCTTGCTAAAAACAAACACAGAGAAGTAATCGTTTCTGCGGAAGGTGCGGCAGATGCAAAACAGGTTCGTGTTTTGCAGCTTATTAATGCATTCAGATTCAGAGGTCACCAAAACGCGAATTTAGATCCATTGGGTCTATGGCAGCGTGATCGAGTTCGTGAACTCGACCTGGCCTATCATGATTTAGACAATGCCGACCTGGAAAAAGAATATAACGTTGGCTCTTTTGCGAGTGGCAAAGAGACAATGAAGCTAAAAGACTTATACAATGCATTGAAGACCACTTACTGTGGCTCTATCGGTGCAGAGTATATGCACATTACTTCAACAGAAGAAAAACGTTGGTTACAGCAACGCATCGAATCTTCCTTCGCACAGCCTAAATACAACAAAGAAACTAAGCTTAGGATCCTTAAAGGCCTGACCGCCGCTGATGGTCTTGAAAAGTACCTGGGTGCTAAATTCCCGGGCGCAAAACGTTTCTCACTGGAAGGTGGTGATTCACTGGTTCCCATGCTGAAAGAGCTGGTACATCGTGCCGGTGAAAGTGGCCAGGAAGAAGTGGTCATTGGTATGGCACACCGTGGTCGTCTGAACGTATTGGTTAACGTACTGGGTAAAAACCCACAAGTACTGTTTGACGAATTCGCGGGCAAATACGGCGAATCAGCGGGCTCTGGTGACGTAAAATATCACATGGGTTACTCTTCAGACTTCGCAACGCAGGGCGGTAACGTTCACATGGCGCTGGCGTTTAACCCGTCACACCTTGAGATCGTAAACCCAGTTGTCATGGGGTCGGTACGTGCACGTTTGGACCGTCTTAACTGTAAGAGCGGCTCTAAAGCACTGCCAATTACTATCCATGGTGACTCAGCTATCGCAGGCCAGGGTGTAGTACAAGAGACATTCAACATGTCTCAGACTCGCGCTTATGGTGTGGGTGGTTCAATCCGCATCGTGGTGAACAACCAGGTTGGTTTCACTACGTCAAACCAGGAAGATACGCGCTCAACTGAGTACTGTACTGACATCGCCAAGATGGTTCAGGCACCGATTTTCCACGTTAATGCTGATGACCCGGAAGCGGTTGCGTTCGTAACGCAAGTTGCGCTTGATTTCCGTAACAAATTTAAGCGTGATGTGGTGATCGACCTGGTTTGTTACCGTCGTCATGGCCACAACGAAGCTGATGAGCCAAATGCAACTCAGCCTCTGATGTATCAGAAGATCAAGAAGCACCCTGTACCGCGTCAGATTTATGCAGACAGATTGGTCGCAGAAGGCGTTTTGAGTGCTGATGAAGCGAAAACGCTGGCAGATGACTACCGTAACGGTCTGGATAAAGGCCAGATTATGGTTGAAGAAATTCAACCAGAGACCAAGCACTCTTCAGACTGGTCTAAGTACGTTGGTCATGACTGGGATACCGATTACGAGGCAAGTGTTCCAGTTGAAAAGCTGAAAGAGTTAAGCGAAAAAATCTCGACTTACCCGGCTGATCACAAAGCTCAGTCGCGCGTTAAGAAAATCTACGACGACCGTAAGACCATGGCCAGTGGCGAGAAGCTACTTGACTGGGGTATGGCAGAAACGCTTGCTTATGCAACTTTGGTAGATCAGGGTACAGACATTCGTTTGACTGGTCAGGATTCAGGTCGTGGTACTTTCTTCCACCGTCATGCGGTTGTTCACAACCAGGCTGATGCTTCAACTTACCTGCCGTTGCAAAACGTTCGTGACGATCAGGGTCTGTTTGAAGTATATGACTCAGTATTGTCTGAAGAAGCGGTATTGGCGTTCGAATATGGTTACGCGACAGCAGAGCCAACTTCATTGGTTCTGTGGGAAGCACAATTCGGCGACTTCGCCAACGGTGCTCAGGTTGTATTCGACCAATTCCTGAGTTCAGGAGAGCAAAAGTGGGGCCGTCTGTGTGGTCTGACTTTATTACTGCCACACGGTTACGAAGGTCAGGGCCCTGAGCACAGCTCTGCGCGTCTTGAACGTTACCTGCAACTCTGTGCAGACCACAACATGCAAGTGTGTGTACCAAGTACACCGGCACAAGTGTATGCCATGTTACGTCGTCAGTCAGTACGTCCTCTGCGTCGTCCACTGATTGTTATGACACCAAAATCTTTACTTCGTCACCCTCTGGCTGTGTCTAGCCTAGATGAGTTGTCCGAAGGTGTTTTCCACAACATGATCGATGAGATTGATGACATCAATCCTGAAAACGTCGAGCGCGTTGTGTTCTGTAGCGGTAAGGTTTACTACGAATTGCTACAGGAGCGTCGCAAGCAAGAGCTGAATAATGTCGCTATCGTTCGTGTGGAGCAGTTATATCCGTTCCCGCACAAAGAGATGGACGAAATCATGGCTCGCTACCAGCACGTTAAAGACTTCGTATGGTGTCAGGAAGAGCCTCAAAACCAAGGTGCCTGGTACTGTTCACAACACCATTTCTGGGAAGCTATCCCAAGTGGTGCGAAGTTGACTTACGCCGGTCGTAAAGCTGCAGCAGCGCCTGCATGTGGCTACATGTCGACCCATACAAAAGAACAAAATGCGTTGATTGCTGACGCTTTAACTATTAAGAAATAAGGAATTAGAGATGACGACCGAAATTAAGGTTCCTGTTCTTCCTGAATCTGTTGCGGATGCAACAGTTGCCACATGGCACGTAAGCGTTGGTGACAAAGTAAGCCGTGACCAAAACCTGGTAGATATCGAAACAGACAAAGTTGTGCTAGAAGTGGTTGCACCGGAAGACGGTGTTATCGTCGCTATCTCTGAAGAAGAGGGCGCAACGGTTCTTGGTGAGCAAGTTATCGCACAGCTGGGCGCGTCAGATGCCGCTCCAGCGCAATCAAATGAACAAACAGCAGCGCCAGCAGCGGCGCCAGCAGCAGAAGGTAAAGAAGTGGACATTAAAGTACCTGTACTTCCTGAATCAGTAGCAGACGCTACAGTTGCAACTTGGCATGTACAACCAGGTGAAGCGGTAAGCCGCGACCAAAACCTGGTAGACATCGAAACAGACAAAGTTGTTCTTGAAGTTGTTGCACCTGAAGACGGTGTAATGGGCGAGCAACTGCACGCAGAAGGTGAAACCGTTCTGGGTGAGCAAGTGATTGGTAAACTGGTTGCCGGTGGCGCGCCAGCAGCAGCTCCAGCTGCACAGGCAGACGCTGCACCAGCAAGTGATGACAATGCAGACGTGCTAACGCCATCTGTACGTCGTCTGATTGCTGAAAAAGGTCTTGATGCTTCACAAATCAAAGGCACAGGCAAAGGCGGTCGCATCACTAAAGAAGATGTTGATGCATTCCTGAAAGCGCCTGCGGCAAAACCAGCATCAGCGCCAGCGGCGGCAGCACCTGCGGCACCAGTGGGTGACCGCACTCAGAAGCGTGTTCCAATGACTCGTCTGCGTAAGACTATTGCGAACCGTCTGCTTGAAGCGAAGAACTCTACGGCGATGCTGACTACGTTCAACGAAGTAAACATGAAGCCTATCATGGACCTTCGTAAGCAGTACAAAGACGTATTTGAAGAGCGTCACGGTATCCGTCTTGGTTTCATGTCTTTCTACGTGAAAGCGGTTACAGAAGCACTGAAGCGTTTCCCTGAAGTAAACGCGTCTATCGACGGCGATGACATCGTTTACCACAACTACTTCGACATCAGCATCGCAGTATCTACACCACGTGGTCTGGTAACACCAGTACTACGTGACTGTGATAAGCTGTCTGTTGCTGAAATCGAAAAAGGCATCCGTGAGCTGGCACTGAAAGGCCGTGACGGTAAACTAACTGTTGACGACATGACTGGCGGTAACTTCACCATCACTAACGGTGGTGTATTTGGTTCACTACTGTCTACGCCTATCATCAACTTGCCACAGTCTTCAATCCTGGGTATGCACAAAATCCAGGAGCGTCCAATGGCGGTCAATGGCAAGGTTGAAATCCTGCCTATGATGTACCTGGCGCTATCTTACGATCATCGTCAAATCGATGGTAAAGAATCGGTTGGCTTCCTGGTTACAATTAAGGAACTTCTGGAAGATCCAACGCGTCTGCTTCTGGACGTTTAATCATCTAGATTAAAGATTAAGCTGTATGTGAGCATAATGTCCGCATACAGCTTTTTTTTTGCGCCATTAGTCTTACTGGGGTTTTCATACAAGGCCTTGAGATCTATACTATGGGCGCAATTTGGGATAGCTGATTATTTGCATAAATATTCAGCTTTTTTAGTATAAAAAATTGGATAAAGCATCATGAATTTGCATGAGTATCAGGCAAAACAACTTTTTGCCGAATATGGTTTACCTGTATCAGAGGGTTACGCTTGTGACACGCCTCAAGAGGCTGTAGAAGCTGCTGGTAAAATCGGTGGTGACAAGTGGGTTGTAAAATGTCAAGTACACGCTGGCGGCCGTGGTAAAGCGGGCGGTGTAAAACTAGCAGACAGCAAAGACGAGATCCGCGCATTTGCTGAAAACTGGTTAGGCAAAAACCTGGTAACCTACCAAACTGACGAGAAAGGTCAGCCAGTTGCTAAAATCTTAGTAGAAAGCTGCACTGATATTGCAAATGAGCTATACCTGGGTGCTGTTGTTGACCGTGCTTCACGTAAAATCGTGTTCATGGCATCAACTGAAGGTGGTGTTGAGATCGAAGAAGTTGCTCACAACACACCAGAACTAATTCACAAAGCTGAGATCGATCCACTTGTCGGTCCTCAGGCTTACCAAGGTCGTGAGCTTGCGTTCAAACTAGGTCTGAACCCAACTCAAGTTAAGCAGTTCACTAAGATCTTCATGGGTCTTGCTGACATGTTCATCAACCACGACTTTGCACTACTAGAGATCAACCCTCTGGTAATCACTGACGAAGGTAACCTGCACTGTCTTGACGGCAAGATCGGTGTAGACGGCAACGCATTGTTCCGTCAGCCTAAGATCCGTGAATTCCACGATCCTTCACAAGAAGACGCGCGTGAAGCTCACGCAGCAAGCTTCGAGCTGAACTACGTTGCACTAGACGGTAACGTAGGTTGTATGGTTAACGGTGCTGGCCTAGCGATGGGTACAATGGACATCGTAAACCTGCACGGCGGTAAGCCAGCTAACTTCCTTGACGTAGGTGGCGGCGCAACTAAAGAGCGTGTATCTGAAGCGTTCAAGATCATCCTTTCTGATGACAACGTTAAAGCTGTACTAGTTAACATCTTCGGCGGTATCGTTCGTTGTGACATGATCGCAGAAGGTATCATCGGTGCGGTTAAAGAAGTTGGCGTAAACGTACCAGTAGTTGTACGTCTTGAAGGTACTAACGCTGAAGCGGGTCGTGAAGTACTAGCTAACTCTGGCCTTGACATCATTGCAGCTGAGTCTCTAACTGACGCTGCTGAGAAAGTAGTTGCTGCTGCGGAGGGCAAATAATGTCTGTACTAATTAACAAAGATACTAAAGTAATCTGTCAGGGTTTCACTGGTGGCCAGGGTACTTTCCACTCTGAGCAAGCTATCCAGTACGGTACGCAAATGGTTGGTGGTGTTTCTCCTGGTAAAGGCGGCACAACTCACCTGGGTCTGCCAGTATTCAACACTGTACGTGAAGCGGTAGAGTCTACTGGTGCAACTGCATCTGTAATCTACGTACCAGCTGCATTCTGTAAAGACGCTATCCTTGAAGCGATCGACGCAGGTATCGAGCTAATCGTATGTATCACTGAAGGCATCCCAACACTTGATATGGTTGATGTTAAAGTGAAGCTGGAAGAAACTGGCGTTCGCATGATTGGTCCTAACTGTCCAGGTGTTATCACTCCGGGCGAGTGTAAGATCGGTATCATGCCTGGTCACATCCACCTTCCTGGTAAAGTAGGCATCGTATCTCGTTCAGGTACTTTGACTTATGAAGCGGTTAAGCAAACTACTGACGCTGGCTTCGGTCAGTCTACTTGTGTAGGTATCGGTGGTGACCCAATCCCAGGCACTAACTTCATCGACGTACTGGAAATGTTCCAGAACGATCCTAAGACTGAAGCAATCGTTATGATTGGTGAGATCGGTGGTACTGCTGAAGAAGAAGCGGCAGAATACATCAAGCACAACGTGACTAAACCAGTTGTTTCTTACATTGCAGGTGTTACAGCGCCTCCAGGTAAGCGTATGGGTCACGCTGGTGCAATCATCGCAGGCGGTAAAGGTACAGCTGACGAGAAGTTCGCTGCACTTGAAGCTGCTGGCGTTAAAACCGTTCGCTCACTTGCTGAGATCGGTTCTGCACTAAAAGAAAAAGCAGGCTGGTAATCACTTTACCTGTACTGTAAAAAAGGCGCCTAAGGGCGCCTTTTTTGATCTAGCTTGTTAAGCTAAGCAATGCGAAGCCAAGGCTTATTGTCATCTTTTATGTTCTATCAAAATGTGCTTTTGCTACGCTACTTGGCTCGATGCTTTTCAAGGACCACCGGCCCCTTCGTTCAGATCTCCACCTACATGTGTATAGCCATCAAGTTCGTACGGTTCATTTTGATCAGTGGGTAAAACAGGAGGTCATTAATGGCCGGATCCTGACCATCAATTTGCCAATACATATAAATGTACTTTCCTTTAGCTCCACTGTTTAGGTCTATGAGAGACCATTCCCAGCCTGATATTGAATTTTTCTGAGGGTAGTCATAGGCCTTAAATAGCATTGCGGTGACTAACTGACTGTCTAGGTAGTTGTTGATAGCCAACATAAAAGTAATTGCTACCCACACCCTGATTCAGGTCTTTTATAAAAAAATTCCAGCTTATTTCAATAGTGGCCCTGGCGTAGTGGCTTTCTGAATTTTGAAATAGCCATTTCAATTCTCCTAGTGGCTTTTGCGTTTATACCAATTTGCTCCTTCAAATAGACCGGGTATTAAGTGAAATTGGTATTATAGCCCTTGTTGGGTTGGTTAAACCATAGTCATTAAAGGCCACATTACAATGAATCAAAGGTTATGTTCGTAACAGGTGGTGCAACAGTTGGGGAGAGAAAGCGGGGGAGAGGCCCCCGCTGAACAGGTTTAATCCTGATAACTGATATGCTGGAAGAAGCGTACAATCACGTCTTGTTTTTCAGGGTTAATCGGCAGTTTGCCGGTTAAACGGCGGATCATGGTTTCGGCGTTATTCATAAACTTACCATACCCAACGTCTTTTTTATCTTTGTCGCTGGCAACCACCACAAAATGCATGGTGTCGCAAAGGTGTTCACCTGCCCAGATAGAGCGCACCTGACCATCCAGTGCCGAAGTATCAAAGCTGAGCTTTTGTAATTCGCGGTTTGCGTCTGATTTATCGATCTGACTGCTGCGCACCAGTGGCAGGCGGCCATCTGCGATAAAACCAACATGGGTCAGTTGTAGCTGGTCGCATAAAGTCAAAAAGCTGTCTTCAATGCTGCGATAAAACTGAGCATAGTCGCCCGGGCGCATCTGACTTTGATATTCTGTTTTGATTGCACGGGTGATAGGCACAGAAAACGACACATAGCTCATCTCTGAGTGTTGCTCTGGTAAGCTACAGTTACGTGCCTGATAACGCGGATATAAACTACGCAGCTTGTATCCATAGCTTTCCCTGTGGCCTTTCACCTTAGCGAAAATATCATAGGTCAGATGCTGATGGTCACGTACTTTATAAGACAGGCCTTCTGGCTCATACTGCTCTTTTAAATCGTCCAGCGCTTTTTTCACTTTGCTGTGGAAGCTGGCCGCGTTGGCGCGCAGCTCGTCGCCCGTTGCCAGGAATAACAAGCGGATTTTACGTGCTCTGTGATCCGCTTCGTAGTGTATCTTGTGACCCTCGTGATATTTAGGGTTGTAAAAGAACAGGATCTGCTTATCCGTTTGCAGGCTGTAGGCCTCATCGTGATAGCGCACAACTGGGAGCTTGTCATTAGCAATCACGTGGACGTTAAATAACTCGTGTTCGTCGCAAATGGCAAACAACTTTCGGGCTAGGCGTTGGTAGCAACTTTCTACGTCGTCAAAACAATCGAAGAATGCGTCGCTGGGTTTAAACTCAGCCAGAATATAATGGTTGTTGCGTGCGTTCGTTGGAATGTAAACGCGGTGAAGATTCATTGATGCCATAGGTTTTTCCTTGCGATACCTCTGTTGTTGACACCTATGATAGAGCGAGCGTGTGACGAATATATTGCGCTAGAACAAAATTTGTCATAAAAATGACGCGCTATTTTGTACTTGAATTGGCTGTTTTATACCCAGGTTTACGGAATTGCGTGGTAAATCTGTTCTCGCCTCAGTTTTACGCTGTTCGTTGCGCGAACTTTTTGTAATAATGCCTCAGTTAACTGGTACTAAATTTTCAGAGGAATGAGTTCCTATGGCGGAAGCAGAAAATCGCCCAACAAACTTTATAACAAATATCATTGATGCGGACTTGGCCAGCGGCAAGCATGGCGGCACGCACACGCGCTTTCCACCGGAGCCGAATGGCTATTTACACATAGGTCATGCTAAGTCTATCTGTCTGAACTTTGGCATCGCCCGCGACTACCAGGGCCTGTGTAACCTGCGCTTTGACGATACGAACCCGGAAAAAGAAGATCTGGATTACGTTAACTCAATTAAAGAAGATGTGCAGTGGCTGGGCTTTAACTGGGACGGTGAGATCTGCTATTCGTCTAACTACTTTGACAAGTTATACGAGTATGCGGTTGAGCTGATCAACAAAGGCCTTGCTTACGTGTGTTTCCTGTCGCCAGAGCAGGCGCGTGAATACCGTGGCACACTAACTGAGCCGGGTAAAAACAGCCCGCATCGCGACACCTCACCAGAAGAAAACCTGGCGTTGTTCGAAAAAATGAAGAACGGTGAGTTCAAAGAAGGTGAGTGTGTATTACGTGCCAAGATCGATATGGCCAGTTCTTTCATGGTTCTGCGCGATCCAATCATTTATCGTATTCGTTTTGCTCACCACCATCAGACAGGCGACAAGTGGTGCATTTACCCAATGTACGATTTTACGCACTGTATTTCGGATGCACTGGAAGGGATCACCCATTCACTGTGTACGCTGGAGTTCCAGGACAACCGCCGTTTGTACGACTGGGTACTGGACAACATCAGTCTTGAGTGTCACCCGCAGCAAATCGAGTTTTCTCGTCTGAACCTTGAATACACTGTGATGTCAAAGCGTAAGTTGAATGACCTGGTTGTGAATGGTCAGGTAGAAGGCTGGGACGATCCGCGCATGCCAACTATTGCTGGCCTGCGTCGTCGTGGCTATACCCCTGCGTCTATCCGAGAATTCTGTAAGCGCATTGGTATTACCAAGCAAGACAACATGGTTGAAATGGGCATGCTTGAAGCCTGTATCCGTGACGACCTGAACGAAAATGCACCCCGTGCGATGGCCGTGCTTGATCCGGTTAAGATCGTCATTGAAAACTATGACGCCGAGCAGGTTGAAATGCTTGACGCGCCTAACCACCCAACGCTGGATATGGGCTCACGTCAATTGCCGTTCACACGTGAAATTTTCATTGAGCGCGATGACTTCCGTGTTGAAGCAAATAAGAAGTTTAAGCGTCTGGTACTGGGTAAAGAAGTGCGTCTGCGTAATGCCTATGTGATCAAAGCTGAGCGCGTTGAAGAAGACGACGCGGGCAACATCACCACGATTTACTGTACATACGACGCCGATACTCTGGGTAAAAACCCGGCTGATGGTCGTAAAGTGAAAGGGGTGATCCACTGGGTCTCTGCAAGTCACTGTATTGATGCAGAAGTACGTCAGTATGACCGCCTGTTCAATGTACCAAACCCGGCAGCAGCGGAAGACTTTGCAACTACGCTGAACCCGGACTCGCTGGTGATCATTGCAAATGCTAAGCTTGAGCCGTCTCTGGCAGAAGCAGCAGCTGAGCAGGGCTTCCAGTTCGAGCGTTTAGGTTATTACTGCCGTGATAATAAGGGCGACACGCTAACGTTTAACCAGACGGTTGGTTTGCGTGACTCCTGGGCAAAAATCGAAAACGCCTAACACGTGCAAATAATAAAAAGGTCGGCTTATGTCGGCCTTTTTTAATTATCATGCCCGAACTTCATAACCGATTTGATAACATACGCTTTCAGCAATCGATGAACATCCATTGGTTGCAGTAGAGGTGAGTATTACAGTCGTAAACTAAACGGATAGCGTTAAACGGACAGTTATATGGCAGAAAAGTCGATCCACAACTTTTACATCAATGAACAGCAGTCGGTGTATTTGCTCTCACATAAAGATGCAAAAAAACACCGTCAGTGGCTCAACATCTGTCAAAAGCAACTGACTTTGCTGGGCTATCGGGATGTGGAAGTGATTGGCTCTGGTGCTTTTGGTTTTGTCTTTGCCGGTATTGATGAGCAGGACAGGGAGTGGGTGTTTAAGTTTTCCCGCATTACACTGGCACAAAGCGTGCGGGACCGCCTTGAAGACGAAGCGTATATGCTGTCGCAGATCCATAATCCTATGGTGCCCGAATTTTACGCCTTTGAACGGGTAAAAAAGCAGGGGATCCTGATGATGGCCCGCGCAAAAGGCGAAGACCTGGAGCAGTGGTCGTTAAAACGTGGTCGGTTTAAACCGCATGAGCTGGTGCACCTGGCCAACAAGCTACGCAACGTTTTAGTTGATTTACGTGACCGTAAAAATGGCATGTCGCCGCAGCCTGTGGTGCATGGCGATATTAAACCCTCTAACATCGTCTGGGATGAACAAACAGATAGCTTCTCGCTGGTTGACTGGGGTAGCTCGGTGTATGCACAGCTCGATGCCCACGGCGAGCCCATTGCCAGCAATATCATGGATCTGATGTCCTCTGACATTAGTAGCACCAATGCCCGAATGGGTGATGTGTATTTTATCGGCGACGAGCAGATGTCGGGTGCGCGTTCTTCACCGCGCTTTGACGAGCAGGGCGTGGCATCCACAATCTATGCACTGGCCAGCGCTCAGTCCTGCCGTTTTGGTGCCGCTGTAATTCCTGCAACCAGCTTGGGGCTGCCGCAGGCATTTGCCAGAATGATCGATGCCATGCTGAGTAAAGACAAAGTCACACGCGACCAGGCCGGTGACTACTTTATGCGTAATATGCCGGCAATGGCGCGTATGTATTTGCCTGAACTTGAAACAACGCCTAGTAAGGCCAGCATCCCATTCTGGTTCACTGAAATCGATGAAGAGCCAGACACCGTTGTGTACAGCTCTCGCAAACAGTTTTTACGCCGGGCTGATCATAACCAGCAACTGTTGGATGTGAACGACGCTCAGCTTGACCGTTACTATAAAGAGTTTTTGTTTGATACCGGCGATAGCGAAAAGGCGTTTCTGGCGT
Organism: Pseudoalteromonas rubra; assembly: GCF_000238295.3. Classification (NCBI taxonomy): domain Bacteria; kingdom Pseudomonadati; phylum Pseudomonadota; class Gammaproteobacteria; order Alteromonadales; family Pseudoalteromonadaceae; genus Pseudoalteromonas; species Pseudoalteromonas rubra. Next base: position 604,271 of record NZ_AHCD03000035.1, on the reverse strand, counting down.
CCATCAGCCGGCTGGCAAAGTATCCGGTAGTAGGCGGTCTGAGTTTTCACTGGAAAGACGCTTCGTTGTTTGTTGAATCCAGCCTGGTACTGCACGATGAATCTTTGCAAAGTGCTTTTACCGATGCGGTAAATGCCACTGTGATGCTGGCTCAAGGCATAGAGCAGAAAGGCTTATTTAAATGCTGCCTGTTCGACGCCAGACAGACCATTCAGCTTCAGCGTGACGGCACAGGTGCGTTTATTTTTGATCAGGTTCCTGAGCTGCAATATACGGTATCGGACATTGGCACCAGCGAAATCGCCAGGCCGCATTCTTACTTTGAGGACGGCAAAGACCCCGATGAGCAACTGCAATTACCACGGCAAATAGTGCAATGTGTATTTGAGCTAAACCAGATCCATCATACCGGCTGTATTATCTTCGAATCGCTCAACGACCGCCTGAAAATTCACCATTATTATTGCCTGCTGGATGCCAGTAAAGAGCGAGAGTTTAAAGTGCTGCTGACCCGTATTATGCAATATGCCATGAGTATTCAGGACTTTGGCGTCGCAGGTTTTATGAAATTACCCTATAAAAACACCCGCGAATTTGCCTTATGCGCAAGACAACCGGATCACTTTTACCCTAAAGACCCAAAGGCTGCTGTACAGGGCTGAATGAGGCCGTCTACGACTAAGATATAACAAAACGCACGTTGCACATCGGCCCGTCCTCCGCCAAGATAAACAGCGAATAACCGGAGGGAAACATGGATCAGGAAACACGCCGAGAGCTACTCAAACTGAGCTGGAGCATGCACGACGAAGTAGAGCAGGCCATATTAAAAGACAGCGCCAAACAGGGCGACGACAACTGGACAGAAAAGCAAAAACTGCTGCTGGCAGATATGTCGCTGCATCTTCTGCAAACCGCACTTAAACCTAATGGACTCAGCCAGGAAAAGCTCAAAAATAACCTCAACGCTATTCTAACGCTCAGCGATGATTTTATCGACGAAGTCGACTTACGTAAAACTGCCGATGCTCTCTATGGGCTGGATAAGTGAGCGCCTCTGGCTCTAGCTGATGGCAAGTCATTAACAGGGTTCCCTTTATCTTCTACGCTCGTCATCCCGGCCATAGAGCCGGGAATTACCCCTGAACTCAACGCGTACAGCCTCTAAAAAAGTTGTATAAGACACCTTTACTCCAGGTGCTGTTTATTTATACAGGTTTAAGTGAGTGCGGCTATTTATCAGGTCAAATATCTCGTTTTCTCCGCGCTGAAGGCCTCGTTTAAGTGAAACACCAATTTAAGTTCTTTATATTCAATAGGTTAGTGGTTTTGCATAACGAGACCTCAAGTCTCGCTATGAACAAGGCTCGGTTTCAACAAAGCCATTTTGGCTTGAGCAATGTGGGCAATGGTGTTAGGTTATTGTTATTAATGTGAATAAATTAATTTGGCTGTGGATCTTTACGGTTTTATGAACTGGGTTTAACCGGCATTCACGCTAAAAAGCGGTTAGCACTAAGGCTTCTACAAAAGCATGACACTACACGCCAATACGAAATCGTATAAGGAACATAAAATGAAAAATAAAACATGTTTTGTTATCTCTCCAATTGGAGAAAAAGACAGTGATATTAGGAAACATGCAGATGCATTCTTAAAACTCCTTGTGGAGCCTGGTCTAGCTGAATTTGGGTTTGATATTGTACGTGCAGACCAAATAGCTTCTTCGTCTGTAATAACAAATGACATCGTTGAGTATGTCCAGCAGTCTGAACTTTGCTTGGTCGACCTTTCTTTTCATAATCCCAATGTATTCTATGAATGTGGCAGACGACATGAAAATGGGCGGCCCACAATACAGCTTATCAAAAAGGGGGAATCTCTGCCTTTTGATGTCGCAGGCATTCGAACGATTCAGTATGACTTAAGTGATCCGTGGACTACACTGGAGTCCGTCAACACAATCAAAGAATTTATCAAGCAACTTGAGGATAGTAATTCATACGGTGAAAAGAGTTCAGGAGTTTCCCTATCAACTATCGCTGAGACGTTACATCGCATAGAAAAGAAACTATCGAAAAATATGCAACCAATCATGACTTCTACTGGCGGCCAGATTGGAAAGAAAGAGCTCTTAACAATGCACCCTGTAGCTGCTTTTCACAAATGTATTGAAGTAGGCGATATAGATTCAGCTAAGTTTGTATTAAGTAGACTAAAAATGCTGCCAGAAAAGAGATTATTCGTAGAGGCATTAGCTTTGCTTGCAGGAATTGGTGACTCTGACGCTAAGTCACAATTGATTTCATTTATTTCTAACGAGCTATCCTTGGAAAATGAGAGCGACGGTCGTAATGCCATGCACGGTCTAAAGGAATTTTATGTCAATACAAACACTGAAAAAGCGGGTTTGGTTGAGTTAGACGATGTATTTAAAAAATACTTTTCAATTGAAGGCCTTCCATCCAAATCGTTGGCATTCGTCTACAATATTAAACAAACGTTGGAATATGGGGCAGGTTTATTTGAGCAAGCACTTTCCGATGGTCTAAAAGCTGTGGAGTTACGCCCAATGGATGAATCCTATTGGTATAATGTATCTCTTTGTTATGAAAAGTTGGAAAGGTACGACGATGCAGCCAACGCAGCAGCAAATTTTGTCAAATATAACGAGGAACCATCTCCCCATCATATTGAACATGTAAAAGAGGTTTTTTCACTTGCAGGAAGGGAGTCAGAAGTTGAGGAGCTATTCAATGGAACGATGCTAACAAATGCGTGAATTGGGACTGCCTTTCCGCTGTCGCTCCAAGCCAGCCTATTACGCGGGCGTTAGCTGTACTTATGAATAAAGCTGTAATTGTCATACTATCAATAATAATTGCCTCAGCATTGACTCTGATTAGCATTTTACTTTATTGGGAAAGAAATCAGGCAATCGATTTTAGCGGTTTATTGCCTGGAACATTTACTATATGTGATAAAGAAATAGATGAAACGTCTTCGGAATTTATTGCACTCAAACTTTGGTTTCAAGAAAACCAATATCCTTGGACAAACAGTTTAGTATCATTCGCCCCAGCTTATATCTATCGAGGTAAGGACATCAGTATTAATGTTCAAGATACTAGCGTTATCGTAAATTACAAAGCTGGCGAAAGCTTAGTGCAAGTAATTTACAATGGAAATACTACCTCAATATCAGGAATATGTGGGAGCAGTAAAGCTAACAAGGCACTCAAGGGCGGACACAAAAGTTTGGCTTGTCGTTCGTGCGTCACTAATTTTAGCCAAACCTTTTTAGCCGCTTAGCACGGCGTTATGTGTAAATGAAACAGCATCACTGCGTAACCGAAGAAGGGGAACACTTCCTTCTCTATGAAAATGATGAAGGCGTTCATATCTGCCCTGTATGTGGCAGTGCCGAACTAGCCGCACCTGCCTATAACAATAATGGCTTACCATCTTTTCAAATGTGTTCTTGTGAGTTTGAATATGGTTATGATGACTCACCGCTAGCGTCATCAAGAGCAGTGAAAGGCGGCCTTCAAAAGAATTGGGAAGTCTGGAGAAAACGGGTAATACAGAGATCTTCACATTTGCCAGAATCACTAGCTAAATGCGAAAGCAATCTAAAAAACATCGGTATTGTATTGGCCTACGACCTTATACCTGTTCAAAAGGGCCAAAACACATAACAATCCAATGAATCTGACCCAGTAAGCGCCGCTGGGTCGGCACGAGGCCGCCACAGTGTAGCGGCGCTCACTGGGCAGCTTATTGGGGCGTTATGTTCATTGGAGGATACGGTGAAATTTTTGAAAGGAATTATCTTACTTCTGATTCCGTCACTTTTATTTGCGGGTGAATTAGATGAAAGTAATGGTCCATCAGAATATTATCATCAAAAACTTCATGCCGCTGAAGGAGCATACCTTGTTCGATATGAAAAAATCACATATAAATCGAGATTACTTAAAAAAGATAAATTGGAAATATCCGCAACTATTGAGAAGGTATTCAAAGGTAATAAAAACGAAAGTGAAATTATCCACTTTTATAGGTTGTATGATTCAGATATAAGTAACTATGTGCCTGAGCAAGGTGAAAGGTTTGTCGTGTTTTTTGATAATCATGGTGGCCGTTCATCGATAGATCCTCAAGATCCGTCATCTGTGTGGGTGGCATCAACAGAAATTATTGGCTTTTTAAATCTTCACAAGTAAAAGAAACATAACAAGGTGCTCAAGGACGGACACAAAAGTTTGGCTTGTGCTCGTTCCTCGCTAATTTTAGCCAAACTTTTTTAGCCGCTTAGCACGGCGTTATGTTTTATCCTGAAGTGGAGTTTCGATGAAAATTTTTTATGTTCTCTTTATTGGTTTTTTGTTATCCGCCTGTACCACTAGCCCGCCTAAAAAAGGTACTAGCGTTGAATCTGAAAGCTCACAGAAAATTACTATTACTGGCACTAGAATTAAAAGAGAGGATTTACCCTCAGGTCCAAAATTAAAAATGGGATTGAATAAAGAAAATAAGAATAGTAACTTCATGGAAGCTCTTGTAACTATGCAGATTCTTCCACAGCCAAATGATATCGGCGATTGTAATGGCCTACTAAACGCTTTAAACAGTGCTAAGTTAGAGTTTATTGTAGTAAATTCAAATAAAGTAGTTTTAAAAAGAGAACACGGGATATACGAATACGCGTTCGATGATGGCAGTTGCCCCACAAATAAAACATAACAAGCACCTCAACAAATGACGCAAAAAGCTTGGCTTGTGTCACTTCGTTCCTAAGTTTAGCCAAGCATTTTTCGCCTGTTAGGCGAGCGTTATGCATCCAAGGATTTGGTATGAATCGAATTTATAAAATTACAACACTTACAATCGCAATCATCTTCTCAATGAGTGCTTGGTCAAATCCTAAGGTTAGGTATGAGCCTGAAAGCATTGTAGAAGCTATCGCATTTGCTGATAAGTTATCGGGTACTACTTGGCTCTATCACTGGAGAGGACAAGATTATAAGTTTAGGTTCAATGAAAACGGAACCATAGGCATCCTTGAAGGCTGGAGAAATATCACATGGGTTGTAGCTGGTAAAGAAGATGTAATTCTAGAGGCTAAAACTGGAAAAATGCTTCTCAGATTTAATGATTCTAAGACCACTTTTTATACCCGTGATTGGGATGGCTTAAAATCTGATGGTCGAATAGTTAGATAATGCATAACAAACCCATGAAGGCTCGCCAGCAAAAACACGCTGGCTGAGACAGCCAACACTCCGGTTGCTTTGTGTTGTCACTGCGTTCTAAAATAACACAAAGCAACCTACGTATAGTCTGCCCCTTATGGGGGCGTTACACCTATTGAAAGGGTTAGAAATGGAAGAAATAGATAAAATATTAACTTTCTACAACTCTCAGGCTGGCTTGGTTAATTCTTTATGGAACTTCTATGCGATAGTTGTATTAGGCATTGTCGGTTTCCTTTTTACTCATAAAGATTTATTCAAAGTTGTCCAAAATCAAATCTATTTGGCTATCATATTCTTATTTTTCGCGTCATCTAATGCTTACGCATTGTATGGAAGTCAATCAATTTTATATGCAGCAGGACTCGAGATATCAGCACAGGTAAATGCCTTACCCAAAGACTTATTTACAGATACTTTTCGTAATGCATTAATAAATGAAAAAAGTGCAACAATCCCTTTCAAAATTATGCTGTATCACTTGTTCCTAGATATCATGGTATTGACAGCAATGTTCGTATTCCCACGTACGGATGATAAATAGGTATAACAAAAGCAGGTAAGCGACGTGAAAAGCGCTCGCCTGCTGCTAAGCGTTATAAGTCTAGGAGAGTTTGGCATATGAATCGACTTTCGGTGACACTAGTTGCATTACTATTAGTTGGCTGTGAGTGCGATTCAATCTGTGAAGCAAATAGAGCTACTAGAGCGTTTTTAGATAAAAACCCTTCAAGTGAGCAAATTATTGAGTATTTGAATGATTATAAAGGTGAGGCTCCGGGGGCTGCTACCTATGGGGCAATCGTAAATTGGGGCTTGAAAAATTCTACCAAATTTATTGAAACTCTTAATCACCCTAAAATCACAAGTAGAAATTTAGATTTAATAGTCTATAAAATCGCAGACTACGGAAACCACGAAGAGTGGTGCAAAATATATAGTGATTTGACAGTGCGGAAGAATGACAAATATATTCGTTCACGGTTGCTTGGCTGTAATTACGGCTTATAACAAGGTACTCAAAAGGACTCTAAACTCTTGGCTTGTGCTCCTTCGTCGCTAATTTTAGCCAAGCATTTATGCGCCCATTAGTCGGGCGATATTTTAATTCGAGACGGTAGCCTTTCAATAGATGGCAAGCTGGTATCACCAATAGAAAACTAACAAGTTAATAATAGGAAAAATTTTAGCTAGCCGCTACGCGTCTATAGCGCCAAAATTTTCCTATTATTAAGGCGCTGGGGGATCCCCTCATAATTGAGGCCTCCCAAGCCGATGTATCAAGCGCACGTATTCGCGTATAGCCCAGAGTAGTTGCTTCCCCGTCATAACATAATCGCTTCGTCGCCTGACCTCTTTGCCAAGCCTGACAGTCGACAGCACAGCACAATCTCTGATGGTATTTGCCTGAAACTTTCGTTGCCAATTTGATTGCTGAGCATACAGGCCGATCCACCAGAGAATAATGGTCGCTCTCACGTGAAAAACGCTGGGCGAGTAATAACAGTATATCGAGCCGGTTGGGGCATCGACTTTTACTATGTCTCAGGCCCATACCGTATTGGGGGCTTTTCAGGTCTCGAAAGCTTTCTTCGATTTGCATGCGCTTGGCGTAAAGTGAGACTACACGTTTGGGTTGGAACAATTCTACGGGCAGGTTGGTGGCTAATAGCCAGGGCTCCTTACTACCAGTTCGATAACTTTTTTGGGCGGTATGATGCCTGCCAGCTTTTGAAGAGCGTCTATCAGTACGGCCTTTTCGTTTGGCTTTATATAAATGCAGATGGCAGCTAATAGGGCTTTTTCGGCCAAGTTTTACCTCTCCAATGTAGCGCCCGCGGGGAGTAGCAGATGGATAAAGCGCCTGATTGACTTGCCAATCTTTGCTGTTTTTATGCTGATAAGTGACTTTACCTCGCACTCGCCCGAGCCAGAACCAGCCTTTTTTATCGACTTGTCTAAACCAGGTATTTCGATAGCCAGCATCGGTCACGATGAGTGGAATACATTTATCAGGCAGGATGCTGGCCAGTTCATCAAGGAACAGCTGATGGGACTTAGGTGAGTTGTATTGAGCAAAGGTGAAAGTGCGTTCATACACGATCATTGAACGCCCTTGAATGCTGACGGAAGCACGCAACGTCATCAGCCGTAGTTGTTCGCGCACATCGGCCCAGTCGACCAGTAAAATGGGCATGGGATTAGCGCCACACGTCAGGCGAGCATGAAAGCGGTAAATAGCAAGCCGGTCGTTATGCATGGCAGTGTTGCCAAGCAGTCGGTCCATACGTTTAATGTTGTGTTTTGCAGCGACAGGGCCTTTCATATTTCGACCCCGCTCAGTAAGAGAAAGTTGATTGCTATCAAGCAAAGCCTCAGTTGCCAGCATTAATGAGTCAAGGCGCCGAGCATGAATATGGGGGCAGTTTTTTCTGAGCATATCGTGTAGGATGTTGGTATCACGCATGGTGTTGTTATCTGGTTAGTTTTTGGCGAAATAAATTAGATCAAACAATGCCGTGCGTGTCCATCATATTGATTTTAAGAATGATTATCTGGGGATTCCTCAGATTGAGGCGTTAGAAGACTACGATGATATTCGAACCTAAGGTGCGATTAATTGAATCACCATATAAATCAGATCGCAGTACGATAGTTGATGAAGTTAAACTATCCAATAACGGTTTAGACATTATTGTTGAGTCAAAGAGTTGGAAAATTAAAGCTAATTTTGACGCATCATGGGGCTTTAGAGTTCTTGATGAAGGTGACTTAGGTGAGTTTTGGTCCGAATGTGATTTGACTAAAGGTTGGTGTTTCGAAGTAATTGAAGGTGGTTGGAACTCTTTAGAAAAAACGCGAGCTCATTTCGTGACAGGCAAGCTTTGTGAACCACGTGAATATCTAATTATTGGTTTGAATGAGTGCGTATCAATCCTAGCTCATGAGCCTCCAATAATTACTGAACTAGCGTCATCTAACAAGGTTGTAAACGCGGACAAATAACAGTTGGCTTTGTTCGTGCCTCACAAATTCAGCCAACTTTTATTTGCTGGTTATAACGGATGCTGGAAAAAGAATTAGTGATGACTGGGTTGAATATAACGTGGTTCATCCAGGGCTTACAGTTAAAATTTTAGAACCCTATGCTGCTGATTTAATGCCGATATCGACGGTCGGTAAGTCATCACCGTCGCCTTTGAGGCATACGGTTATATTTGGAAGTAAATCCAATCAACACAAACTTGAAATTGTAGGGAAGTACAAAAAAGAACTGTACTTTGATAACAGGTTTTATGGAACAATTTGGTCGGGCGATATTTTAATTCGAGACGGTAGCCTTTCAATAGATGGCAAGCTGGTATCACCAATAGAAAACTAACAAGTTAATAATAGGAAAAATTTTAGCTAGCCGCTACGCGTCTATAGCGCCAAAATTTTCCTATTATTAAGGCGCTGGGGGATCCCCTCATAATTGAGGCCTCCCAAGCCGATGTATCAAGCGCACGTATTCGCGTATAGCCCAGAGTAGTTGCTTCCCCGTCATAACATAATCGCTTCGTCGCCTGACCTCTTTGCCAAGCCTGACAGTCGACAGCACAGCACAATCTCTGATGGTATTTGCCTGAAACTTTCGTTGCCAATTTGATTGCTGAGCATACAGGCCGATCCACCAGAGAATAATGGTCGCTCTCACGTGAAAAACGCTGGGCGAGTAATAACAGTATATCGAGCCGGTTGGGGCATCGACTTTTACTATGTCTCAGGCCCATAACGTATTGGGGGCTTTTCAGGTCTCGAAAGCTTTCTTCGATTTGCATGCGCTTGGCGTAAAGTGAGACTACACGTTTGGGTTTGAACAAGTCAGCGGGCAGGTTAGTGGCCAATAGCCAGGGCTCCTTACTGCCAGTTCGATAACTTTTTTGGGCGGTATGATGCCTGCCAGCTTTTGAAGAGCGTCTATCAGTACGGCCTTTTCGTTTGGCTTTATATAAATGCAGATGGCAGCTAATAGGGCTTTTTCGGCCAAGTTTTACCTCTCCAATGTAGCGCCCGCGGGGAGTAGCAGATGGATAAAGCGCCTGATTGACTTGCCAATCTTTGCTGTTTTTATGCTGATAAGTGACTTTACCTCGCACTCGCCCGAGCCAGAACCAGCCTTTTTTATCGACTTGTCTAAACCAGGTATTTCGATAGCCAGCATCGGTCACGATGAGTGGAATACATTTATCAGGCAGGATGCTGGCCAGTTCATCAAGGAACAGCTGATGGGACTTAGGTGAGTTGTATTGAGCAAAGGTGAAAGTGCGTTCATACACGATCATTGAACGCCCTTGAATGCTGACGGAAGCACGCAACGTCATCAGCCGCAGTTGCTCGCGCACATCGGCCCAGTCGACTAGTAAAATGGGCATCGGATTAGCGCCACACGTCAGGCGAGCATGAAAGCGGTAAATAGCAAGCCGATCGTTATGCATGGCAGTGTTGCCAAGCAGTCGGTCCATACGTTTAATGTTGTGTTTTGCAGCGACAGGGCCTTTCATATTTCGACCCAGCTCAGTAAGACGTATAGCCCAGAGTAGTTGCTTCCCCGTCATAACATAATCGCTTCGTCGCCTGACCTCTTTGCCAAGCCTGACAGTCGACAGCACAGCACAATCTCTGATGGTATTTGCCTGAAACTTTCGTTGCCAATTTGATTGCTGAGCATACAGGCCGATCCACCAGAGAATAATGGTCGCTCTCACGTGAAAAACGCTGGGCGAGTAATAACAGTATATCGAGCCGGTTGGGGCATCGACTTTTACTATGTCTCAGGCCCATAACGTATTGGAGGCTTTTCAGGTCTCGAAAGCTTTCTTCGATTTGCATGCGCTTGGCGTAAAGTGAGACTACACGTTTGGGTTTGAACAAGTCAGCGGGCAGGTTAGTGGCCAATAGCCAGGGCTCCTTACTGCCAGTTCGATAACTTTTTTGGGCGGTATGATGCCTGCCAGCTTTTGAAGAGCGTCTATCAGTACGGCCTTTTCGTTTGGCTTTATATAAATGCAGATGGCAGCTAATAGGGCTTTTTCGGCCAAGTTTTACCTCTCCAATGTAGCGCCCGCGGGGAGTAGCAGATGGATAAAGCGCCTGATTGACTTGCCAATCTTTGCTGTTTTTATGCTGATAAGTGACTTTACCTCGCACTCGCCCGAGCCAGAACCAGCCTTTTTTATCGACTTGTCTAAACCAGGTATTTCGATAGCCAGCATCGGTCACGATGAGTGGAATACATTTATCAGGCAGGCCCTCTATGGAAGGATAATGGCAAGTTCATCAAGGAACAATTGATGGAAGTTAGGCGAGTTGCATTGAGCAAACGTGAAGGTGCGCTCATACACTATCATTGAGAGTCCCTGGATACTGACGGAAGCACGCAACGTCATCAGCCGCAGTTGCTCGCGCACATCGGCCCAGTCGACTAGTAAAATGGGCATCGGATTAGCGCCACACGTCAGGCGAGCATGAAAGCGGTAAATAGCAAGCCGATCGTTATGCATGGCAGTGTTGCCAAGCAGTCGGTCCATACGTTTAATGTTGTGTTTTGCAGCGACAGGGCCTTTCATATTTCGACCCAGCTCAGTAAGAGAAAGTTGATTGCTATCAAGCAAAGCCTCAGTTGCCAGCATTAATGAGTCAAGGCGCCGAGCATGAATATGGGGGCAGTTTTTTCTGAGCATATCGTGTAGGATGTTGGTATCACGCATGGTGTTGTTATCTGGTTAGTTTTTGGCGAAATAAATTAGATCAAACAATGCCGTGCGTGTCCATCACATTGATTTTAAGAATGATTATCTGGGGATTCCTCAGACTGAGGCGTTATACGTACAGGAAGTTATGAGAAGCATTTTTATATTTTTATGTCTAGTAAGTTTTAATTCTTTGGCTAAAGAAAGCTGCGAAATAGGAGATGTTGGACTTGATAGTGAATCATCTAAAGTTGAAGAGCTTTTTTATGTAGGTACGTGTCATTACCGTAATCAAGACTATGATAAAGCAGCAACCAATTGGTCAGCACTAATTAGTAACGCTGAAACTTCAGATAGTGATAATGAGTTAATAATTAGCGCAAATAATAATCTGGGTTTCCTTTTGTTTTTTGGGTTTGGCGTTAAACAGGATCAAAAGCAAGCATTGAAACACTGGTCTTACGCTATTTCGCTTGGTCATACAGAATCAGAATTCCACTTGTGCCACGCTTATGCTGATAAAGAACAACCCACTTTTAACCTGAGTAAAGCTAGTATGCATTGTAAAAAGGCTCAACTAATATATCAGGGCATAGAAGAACCAGATGAAGACGAAAAGTTAATCTTAAAAAAAATAAACTCTTATCTTAAAGGTTTAGAGTAAAGTACGTATAACAAGTCGTCAAAGCAGGACAAATAGCAATTGGCTTTTGCTCCTGCGTCGCTTAGTCTAGCCAACATATTATTAGCCCCTTAACGAGGCGTTAGTGTTTTTGGAGTTTTAGTTGAGAATTAGAGCTAGCCGACAATTCAAAAAGGAAATGTTCAAAAGAGTGCTCATCGCATTAACTTTGTTCGGTGTGGCAATATATATTTTGTCATCACCGGATGGTGTTTGCTTTGAAATATTCTTTAAAGAGTTATGTAACTCAGAAGATAAGTCGGTTGTTCTCACATGGATTCTAGTTGCGGACTCTTTGTTACTTGTTTATGTCATGTCGCCATTTGTTAAGTATGGTGCATTGAAATTCTTGATAAAGTCGAAAAACGAACACTAACAAAGCAAATTAAAAGTGCGGACAAAAAACAGTTAGTTTTGCTCGTACCTCACAAATTTGAGCCAACTATTTTTAGTCGTATATTTGCGGTGTTAGCAACACAAGGGTACTATGGCTTTTAATTGTCCACACTGTAATCAAAAAAGCGTTAGCCATTTTTCTAAGTTTCTATCTTTTGAAGGTAGTCCTGCGACATGTTCAAACTGTGGTAAACACTCAATTGATACTAAAGGCGTAAATGACTCTTATCGGAAAATGGTTTTCCTTGGTCTCTTTGTTTTGGGTGCGTTATCACTATTTACTCAGACTATTTTATATTTGGCTATTTGGTTTACTTTCACCACAATATTTCCAATTTACTCTCTTTACTGCGTGCCGTTGGAGCCAATTGAAACTGAAAAAGTGAAACGCTATAAATCCAAAAAGCTTGTTTCTATTGGTGTTTTTTCTGTTTTATTTTTATTGGTGGTAATCTTTGGGTAGTATTGCTAACAAGCTGTGCAAGCGGGGCTGCTAAAATTTGGCTCGGTTTCGCTACTCTACGCATTTTAGCCAAAAAATTATCAGCCCCTTAAAGAGGGCGTTATTTGCCAAGGAAAGTATGAAGTTAAAGTCTCCACATATTCCACTAGGTATAACCTTTGAAGAAGGTTTGAAAATACTTCAAACTGTTTCGAGCGAAATTGAAAGATTTGATGAAGATAATGAAGACTTCTATAGAGCTAGCTCTGATGAGTTTTCTTGTGGATTTTATTTAAAAAGCGGTTTAGTAAGCTCTACATGGTATGACGACCCAACTGGTCGAGATTCAGAAGATGGAATAAACTTGAAAGTTACCTTGTACTTACAAAGGTGCGGTGATATTTCAGAGTGGGAAGATGGGATCAATAACGGCTGGATTCAATTCTTTACAAATGAAAAATCTGGTGTTGGTTTGGCCTATGGTCTTCATAAAGATGTCATTAGATTTAATCAAATTGACAAATAACAAGGTGCTAAGCTAGGACAAAATTAAATAATCTCGTCGCTTCGCTCGATTTTAGCTTATTCAATTTTTGCCTGTTAATTGAGCACTGGCAATGGCAGAAAAGAGTGGATTTGGTATGTCAAGGATGTTGAAGGTTGGATGGGTAAGCTGAACGAACTCCTTTCTGGTCATAAAGCTTATCCAATTGAAGTTGAGATAAGTCAAGACCCTGAATGGTCCACCTACCATAACTTTGTTTCTGGAGTTAAGGGAATATAACAAGTCAATTATGGCATGGACGCAAAACGCATGGCTTGCGCTCCTTCGTCGCTAATTATAGCCATGCAATTGTGCGCCCCATATTGAGGCTTTATATTTTTAAGGGAACTTCGGTGAAAAATCTTACAAAAGTACTATTTCTGAGTGTAATCGTTCTTATTTCAGGTTGTGCTTCAAAAAGACCTATAAATCTAACAAGTGAAGCTCGCATTGGGATTTACTCTAGTGTGACAGATAAAACAAATAATAATATCTGGGATGAAACCACAGCTCGTTCAGGCCAACAGAAAGATATTGTTGTTGATGTAAGTTGGGGGTTAAAAGAAAAGGTCGAAGCTAGCTTAGTGAAAGCCGCAAAGAAGAAATGGTTGATAGATGCGCCAATAGTAGCAAGTCTCGAAGCTGACTTAGGGGCTGGAGACGCGATATCTTATGGTTTTAGCTCTGTATATGAAACATTCATTCCAGCACTAACTGAAGTAAAAAATAGGTATGATTTAGATGTAATAATTATAGCAAAACCAGCGTGGCGCTACTATCACGGTGAAACCCCTTTGTACAATAAAGGTATCGGCGTTCAATCTTTTGAGGATGGACTCTCTGGTCATGTCGCAGTTGAAATGTTTGCAGTAGATCTGCACACAATGAAAATAATATTCCCAGCAATACAAGACGGAATTACTATGCAGCCCTTCATTCGGAACTTTGACCTGTCAGATAATTACGCGGATGTTGATCGTAATGCCGGAACGGTATCAGTAAAAGATGCCTATAAAAGCAAAGTGTTCATGGAAGTAGATAGTATTGTCAATTGGTTCATCAACGAAGTGCCTATTACCTTTAGTGCTAAAAAAATATAACAAGGCGCTCAATCGGATAAATTGCAGCTGGCTGACGCTTCGCGCAGTATAGCCAGCAGCAATTTACCGTTTAGCTTAGCGCTGGGGGATCCCCTCATAATTGAGGCCTCCCAAGCCGATGTATCAAGCGTACGTATTCACGTATAGCCCAGAGTAGTTGCTTCCCCGTCATAACATAATCGCTTCGTCGCCTGACCTCTTTGCCAAGCCTGACAGTCGACAGCACAGCACAATCTCTGATGGTATTTGCCTGAAACTTTCGTTGCCAATTTGATTGCTGAGCATACAGGCCGATCCACCAGAGAATAATGGTCGCTCTCACGTGAAAAACGCTGGGCGAGTAATAACAGTATATCGAGCCGGTTGGGGCATCGACTTTTACTATGTCTCAGGCCCATAACGTATTGGAGGCTTTTCAGGTCTCGAAAGCTTTCTTCGATTTGCATGCGCTTGGCGTAAAGTGAGACTACACGTTTGGGTTTGAACAAGTCAGCGGGCAGGTTAGTGGCCAATAGCCAGGGCTCCTTACTGCCAGTTCGATAACTTTTTTGGGCGGTATGATGCCTGCCAGCTTTTGAAGAGCGTCTATCAGTACGGCCTTTTCGTTTGGCTTTATATAAATGCAGATGGCAGCTAATAGGGCTTTTTCGGCCAAGTTTTACCTCTCCAATGTAGCGCCCGCGGGGAGTAGCAGATGGATAAAGCGCCTGATTGACTTGCCAATCTTTGCTGTTTTTATGCTGATAAGTGACTTTACCTCGCACTCGCCCGAGCCAGAACCAGCCTTTTTTATCGACTTGTCTAAACCAGGTATTTCGATAGCCAGCATCGGTCACGATGAGTGGAATACATTTATCAGGCAGGCCCTCTATGGAAGGATAATGGCAAGTTCATCAAGGAACAATTGATGGAAGTTAGGCGAGTTGCATTGAGCAAACGTGAAGGTGCGCTCATACACTATCATTGAGAGTCCCTGGATACTGACGGAAGCACGCAACGTCATCAGCCGCAGTTGCTCGCGCACATCGGCCCAGTCGACTAGTAAAATGGGCATCGGATTAGCGCCACACGTCAGGCGAGCATGAAAGCGGTAAATAGCAAGCCGATCGTTATGCATGGCAGTGTTGCCAAGCAGTCGGTCCATACGTTTAATGTTGTGTTTTGCAGCGACAGGGCCTTTCATATTTCGACCCAGCTCAGTGAGTGAAAGTTGATTGCTAACGAGCAAAATGAGTCAAGGCGCCGAGCATGAATATGGGGGCAGTTTTTTCTGAGCATATCGTGTAGGGTGGTGGTATCACGCATGGTGTTGTTATCTATTTGGTTTTTGGCGAAATAAATAGGATCAATCAATACCGTGCGTGTCCATCACATTGATCTTAAATATGAATATCTGGGGATTCCTCAGAGTGAGGCCTTAGGCTTACGAGGAAGAATAGTGAAAATTCACATACTGATTATTTTTTCATTGCTTATTTATACTCGCTATTCTCACTCAACTGAGTTGAAAATAATAGAGTTCAAAAGATATGGAGCAACCCCAAGTCTAGAGTTGGCTTTAGTTAAAAGTGAAGGGTATCAGGCTAAGGATATTTTCAAGGTATTGGAGTTCACTCGAAAGGAGTTTAGTATTCGGCTTATTGGCCAGTCGTCAGAAAAAACAAATATTGAGTTATTGGAATTTTACCAACAATATTATAGCTCTGAATTAGTTGCAGCTAAGAAGTCTTCTGGTAATTTGCACAACCCAGCACTCCACTCTGTAATGAGAGCATATGATCAAGCGTTAAAATCAACAACATTGTTTCGAGATATCAATAGAGAGCTGTCAAAAAGGGGCTATGTTGTTTCGAAAATCGACTTTGAAAAATTTTCTATGTATAACGGCGCTATATCTGTTCCTGATACATATATTTCAGTGATGAGTAAGCCTAACAAGCAAGTCAACGCGGACCAATAAAGCTTGGCTTGGTCCGATTCGCTCACAATTATAGCCAAGCTTTATTAGCCTGTTATTTGGGCGCTGGAGGATCCCCTCATAATTTAAGTCTCCCAAGCCGATGTATCAAGCGCACGTATTTACGAATAGCCCAGCGAAGTTGCTTCCCGTTATAACAGAATCGCTCCTCGCCTAACCTCTTTGCCAAGTCTGACAGTCAACAGTACAGCACAGCACGATCTTTGATGGTAAGCAAGCCGATCGTTATGCATGGCAGTGTTGCCAAGCAGTCGGTCCATACGTTTAATGTTGTATTTTGCAGCGACAGGGCCTTTCATATTTCGACCCAGCTCAGTGAGTGAAAGTTGATTGCTAACGAGCAAAGTTTCAGTTGCCAGCATTAATGAATCAAGGCGTAAAGCATCAATTTTGGGGCAGCTTTTTCTGAGCATATCGTGTAGGGTGGTGGTATCACGCATGGTGTTGTTATCTATTTGGTTTTTGGCGAAATAAATAGGATCAATCAATACCGTGCGTGTCCATCACATTGATCTTAAATATGAATATCTGGGGATTCCGTATTCGCGTATAGCCCAGAGTAGTTGCTGCCCCGTCATAACATAATCGCTTCGTCGCCTGCCCTCTTTGCCAAGCCTGACAGTCGACAGCGCAGCACGGCCTCTGATGGTATTTGCCTGGAACTTTCGTTGCCAATTTGAGTGCTGAGCATACAGGCCGATCCACCAGAGAATAATGGTCGCTCTCACTTGAAAAACACTGGGCGAGTAATAACAGTATATCGTGTAGGATAGTGGTATCACACATGATATTGTTATCTATTTGGCTTTTGGTGAAATAAATTAGATCAAACAATGCCGTGCGTGTCCATCACGTTGATTTTAAGAATGATTATCTGGGGATTCCTCAGATGGGGGCGTTAGTTTTCAATGGAGAATCGATGAAAATTTTAAGCAAATTAGGTGTTGTCAGTTTATTATTGCTCATGACAGGGTGCGCCAGTGTTTTAGGCATCACCGGTGCGGATGCTGGAAAAAGAATTAGTGATGACTGGGTTGAATATAACGTGGTTCATCCAGGGCTTACAGTTAAAATTTTAGAACCCTATGCTGCTGATTTAATGCCGATATCGACGGTCGGTAAGTCATCACCGTCGCCTTTGAGGCATACGGTTATATTTGGAAGTAAATCCAATCAACACAAACTTGAAATTGTAGGGAAGTACAAAAAAGAACTGTACTTTGATAACAGGTTTTATGGAACAATTTGGTCGGGCGATATTTTAATTCGAGACGGTAGCCTTTCAATAGATGGCAAGCTGGTATCACCAATAGAAAACTAACAAGTTAATAATAGGAAAAATTTTAGCTAGCCGCTACGCGTCTATAGCGCCAAAATTTTCCTATTATTAAGGCGCTGGGGGATCCCCTCATAATTGAGGCCTCCCAAGCCGATGTATCAAGCGCACGTATTCGCGTATAGCCCAGAGTAGTTGCTTCCCCGTCATAACATAATCGCTTCGTCGCCTGACCTCTTTGCCAAGCCTGACAGTCGACAGCACAGCACGATCTCTGATGGTATTTGCCTGAAACTTTCGTTGCCAATTTGAGTGCTGAGCATACAGGCCGATCCACCAGAGAATAATCGTCGCTCTCAATTGAAAAACTTTGGGCGAGTAATAGCAGTATATCGAGCCGGTTGGGTCATCGGCTTTTACTATGTCTCAGGCCCATACCGTATTGGGGGCTTTTCAGGTCTAAGGGGTTAGCGCCAAATATCAGGCGCGCATGGAAGCGGCAATAGCAAGCCGGTCGTTATGCATGGCGGTGCTGCCAGGCAGCGGGTACATATGCTTGATATTGTGCTTAGCAGCAACAGGGCCCTTCATATTTCGATCCAGCTCAGTGAGTGAAAGTTGATTGCTATCGAGCAAAGTTTCAGTGACCAGCATTAATGAATCAAGGCTCCGAGCATGAATATGGGGGCAGTTTTTTCTGAGCATATCGTGTAGGATAGTGGTATCACACATGATATTGTTATCTATTTGGCTTTTGGTGAAATAAATTAGATCAAACAATGCCGTGCGTGTCCATCACGTTGATTTTAAGAATGATTATCTGGGGATTCCTCAGATGGGGGCGTTAGTTTTCAATGGAGAATCGATGAAAATTTTAAGCAAATTAGGTGTTGTCAGTTTATTATTGCTCATGACAGGGTGCGCCAGTGTTTTAGGCATCACCGGTGCGGATGCTGGAAAAAGAATTAGTGATGACTGGGTTGAATATAACGTGGTTCATCCAGGGCTTACA
Source organism: Pseudoalteromonas rubra (assembly GCF_000238295.3). Lineage (NCBI taxonomy): Bacteria > Pseudomonadati > Pseudomonadota > Gammaproteobacteria > Alteromonadales > Pseudoalteromonadaceae > Pseudoalteromonas > Pseudoalteromonas rubra. The sequence continues at coordinate 585,854 of NZ_AHCD03000035.1, read as the reverse complement.
GTTAAAATTTTAGAACCCTATGCTGCTGATTTAATGCCGATATCGACGGTCGGTAAGTCATCACCGTCGCCTTTGAGGCATACGGTTATATTTGGAAGTAAATCCAATCAACACAAACTTGAAATTGTAGGGAAGTACAAAAAAGAACTGTACTTTGATAACAGGTTTTATGGAACAATTTGGTCGGGCGATATTTTAATTCGAGACGGTAGCCTTTCAATAGATGGCAAGCTGGTATCACCAATAGAAAACTAACAAGTTAATAATAGGAAAAATTTTAGCTAGCCGCTACGCGTCTATAGCGCCAAAATTTTCCTATTATTAAGGCGCTGGGGGATCCCCTCATAATTGAGGCCTCCCAAGCCGATGTATCAAGCGCACGTATTCGCGTATAGCCCAGAGTAGTTGCTTCCCCGTCATAACATAATCGCTTCGTCGCCTGACCTCTTTGCCAAGCCTGACAGTCGACAGCACAGCACGATCTCTGATGGTATTTGCCTGAAACTTTCGTTGCCAATTTGAGTGCTGAGCATACAGGCCGATCCACCAGAGAATAATCGTCGCTCTCAATTGAAAAACTTTGGGCGAGTAATAGCAGTATATCGAGCCGGTTGGGTCATCGGCTTTTACTATGTCTCAGGCCCATACCGTATTGGGGGCTTTTCAGGTCTAAGGGGTTAGCGCCAAATATCAGGCGCGCATGGAAGCGGCAATAGCAAGCCGGTCGTTATGCATGGCGGTGCTGCCAGGCAGCGGGTACATATGCTTGATATTGTGCTTAGCAGCAACAGGGCCCTTCATATTTCGATCCAGCTCAGTGAGTGAAAGTTGATTGCTATCGAGCAAAGTTTCAGTGACCAGCATTAATGAATCAAGGCTCCGAGCATGAATATGGGGGCAGTTTTTTCTGAGCATATCGTGTAGGATAGTGGTATCACACATGATATTGTTATCTATTTGGCTTTTGGTGAAATAAATTAGATAAAACAATGCCGTGTGTGTCCATCAACTTGATTTTAAGTAAAATTATCTGGGGATTCCTCAGAACAGGGCGTTAGGTTTAAGAAAGCTATGAAGTATATATTTTAATTTTCTTTTCATTTAGTTGGCTACTTGGTGCTCAGGAAGGTTGTCTTACTGAAGAGCAAGTTAAGTATCAAATGGAAGAAGGTTTAGTAAGTCAGTTTTTGAAGCCCAAGTTTTTAATAAATGAGAGAATCCATAACATTAATTTTCTTAATGTTATAAGAGTCACTCTAAACCCAGAAAATGAAATGCAAGCTTTGTCTATAAGTATGATTGACCAGAAAACTAACCTAATGTTCTCGAACCTAAAACTATCTATCAACACAGGTGTCATTACTGAAAACGAATTGATGGGCGTAAGGGAAGACTTAATTCGACTGATTGCACACATAGAAGAGGGGTGGGAAGAAACTTCATCCAAAGAAGATATTAGTGCAGTTCTTGAATTTAAGGCGTATTTAAACCCAACAAGCAATTAATAGGGTTTAAAAACAGCGGGTTCTTCGCTTAGCTTGATTTTAGCTCACTGCTTTTAATCTGTTAATCGAGCGTTATGCGTAAGGGAAGTATCGAGTGAGTAGCAAAGTTTGGTACCTGAACAAAGAGTGGAGCGAAGAAGTTGAAAGCAAGTTCTTCGAGAAGCTTAATCGTGCTCGCCGAAAAGAACAGTATCTACGTATTAAAGTCAGGTTTTCGCTTTCATCAAATTCTTGGCTTGGTATACAAAGAATATAAAGGCATGGTAAGTGAGCTACGTGCAATACACGCATAGCAAGGCGCTCAGATTGTTTAAATTAACTACGCATAAAAATGGAAGCTCTATGAAAAAACTCTTGTTACTTATCGCCTTATTCATTTCAGGGTGTACAACTGAGCTTTGGGCTCCCGGATACAAGCAAGAGATGATAGACGGCTTCTACGTGAAAAGTGATTCTGGGGAGTTATTCGTTACTGCCTCTAGTTCAGCTTACCTTTTCAAAATCAATAAGAGCTTTGGTGAGGCGCTTACGTTATCCAGAGAGGTAGATTTCTACCCATCTTTTAACGAGTTTAAATTGAGAAAAGACAATACAATTATTGGGGTTGTGTCGCTAACTCTTCTAACCGAAGAACCTAGCCCAGAATTAGAAAATCAACTTTTGTCGCTCGGCTTCAAAAAGGATGAACTTCTGAAAAGGTATAGACTTACGAACCTAGTGGAAGGAAAGCGATTCATGGTAGAGGGAGATTTACCATTAGAAAAGCTTGAAAAAAGACAGCGGATAGCAATTGCGCAGCCATCTACATTTTCTCAAACGGCTGGAAAAATAGTTGCCACTCCAGCCACAATCGTCATAGATTCTGTAGTCGTTGTGCCTGCTGTATTTATAGGAGCTACAATAATGGCGGCGGGTGGCGGCTAACAAATCAATAATGGAAAGGGCGTCTAAAGCTTGGCTTGCGCTCCTTCGTCGCTAATTTAGCCAAGCTTTTATGCGCCCATTAATAGGCGTTATAAGCACTTTGAGATATGAGTAAACTTTTTAGCATAATTTTCTTGATGACAGCATTTTCTAGCCTTGCTGCTGAAAAAGTATCTTTTGTAAGTTTGTTGTCATCACCTGATAAGTATGACGGTAAATGTGTCCAAACCGTTGGTGTGATCAGCGTAGAGTTTGAAAGAGGAAGTTTATACCTCGATCAAGGTAGCTACATAGCAAGAGCCTACGAAAATGGTATTTCTCAACCGTTTGAAGCTGAGCAAGTTGCGTACAAAAGCGAAAATGCAGAAGTTCATATTCAGAAGTTGGCTGATGCATATGAGGGGAAGTTGGTTAGGGTTGTAGGCAAGTTTAAAGCCTCTAACCCTTCAAAACGACTAAATAGTACTAAAAGTAAATTTAGTTCAATAAGTTATGTCCGAGCTCTTGCGCCAAATGAAGGGGCAAGCTTTGGTAATCAAGCAAGGTGCTTATAACAAGTACCTAAAGCAAAGGACGCAAAACAGCAGGTTTGTGCTCCTTCCTCGCTAACTTTAGCCTGCTATTTCGCGCCGGATAGGCAAGCGTTATAATCCATGATGATCGAATTAGTTTTAGCCTCAACCTTAGTGTCATTTGTTAATACTGAAATGTATGAAGTAGATTCGTGCATAGGTGAAAAATTTGAGTTAATTGAAGCTGTAAACCCTCAATGGCCTATACATTCCGAAAGATTCTTAGGTGTCGGTTACGTTGACTTTAGGGTAATCGTGAATAGCGAAGGCAAGGTTGTAGAGCACCAAATTACTCGCTCCCAGCCAGGACGAATTTTTGATAGGCAATCACTTCGTGCGTTAAAGAAGTGGAAATTTAACCCATCTAAGCATGCAGAACGCTGCTTTGATGTAACTTTTAAATACGATTCGGACAAATTTTGGATAAATGGCTTATAACAAGTTGCTCAAGTTCGTTCGTAAACTCACTGGGACAGTTAGTAAAGCGTTAGCTATACAGGAGAGGCTATGGAGTATCTAGCAATCATAGGGGTGCCACTTTTACTTTGGTTACCTCTATACGTGGCAGCGTTAGTTGCAAAATTCTCCCATTTGGAAATTCCACGAAAGTTCCTATTTTGTATTGTTTGCTTGATTATAGCGTATGGTACTCTTGGAATAGTTTTTCCTGTAGTGGCTCTCTTAAACTTGATTTCTTCATTTCTGCTTTATGATTGGATAAAGCTAGGGTATAAAAGCCTTGCTGGTTTCTTTATCTATTTTGAAGAAATCAGCACATATATTGTTCTTACCTTTCCACTAATCGCTTCATTTATTGTTCCGGCTAAATTGGCCCCAAAATGGCAGGGCTTGGTGGAAACGTATAGCTAACAAGTAATAAAACAGGGACAAGTAATAGCGGGCTGATTTTGCTTCGCAAAAATTTTAGCCCGTTAATAGTGGGTTATGCGAAAGGTGAGATATGAGCATACTTAACAAAATCCAAGATGCTTGGGGCTGGGTTGGTATCGAGCCTCAAGAAGTGGTTATAGAGAACGACTTTGGTAACCTAATAGTTAAAGATTTCAGTGATAAATTTTGGCGGCTATGTCCTGAAGATGTTTATTGCGAGATAGTTGCAGAATCAATTGAAGATTATAACGATCTTATTAAAAACAAAGAGTTTCTATAAGATTGGTTTATGACAGCTATGGTTCAAGAAGCTGAAGGTTTGCTTGGAAAATTAGAACCAGGGTACAAATACCATATGGTCATCCCTGGAGTGTTTGTCTCTGGTTAGCAGGGCGTTAGGCATCAAGATGAAGTACGAGCCAATTGATATTAAGTGTCCCGACTGCGGGGAGCTGGCGAAGTTCGAGGAACCGTTTGAGTTCTTGTCGAAAAAGGTGGCTCCTCCAGATGCAACTAAGCCAACACATCAGTGGGGTGGCTGGACGGTGCTTGAAAGGTTCCCTTCCCAAGTAAGCTGGAAAGTGCCGTCTGGATCAAGTCAGTATCTGAGAGGTGGTGGTGATGCGAGTAAAGGTGGTTATCCTCTACTTATGAATGGTTTAGCGCAGTGCTCTCACTGCTATTCGAATAGAAAGCATAAATTAAACTGGCCAAGCGATGCATATTGGCAATGGGAAGTCCGAGGTGAACTATTGTGGGCATGGGATAAAGAGCACGCCCAAGTAATACTAAATTTTGTTAAAGAAACATCCAGGCCATCACGACACTCATATAGCCTGAAGTACATACCGTCGCACTTTCTTTCGGCTAAAGCTCGTGATTTAGTAGTTAAAAAAATGGAGCGTAGTATAAATGTCTAACAAGCGCATTTACCAAGGAGGAATAGGCTAAATGTTAAAGAATATTGTTGTAATCATGTTATGCTTACTATCTTTCTTTGCAGGTTCAATGTGGGGTAAGTTTAATTTTATTACTTCTAATATCTTTCAAACTACAAAGCCTATAGCTGTATCAACAACAAATGGAATACAAGGCATAATTCCGGAAGGTACAGAATTGCATTTGCACTCATCAGCCCACAAAAGAGCAAGATACTTCTTGTTCATAGATGTACCTGAAAGTGAATCTGAACTAAAAGTTATGCCCAGTAAACATGATGAATACGGCGGTATAAAATTATTAAAAAGTGTAGTTAAATAGGCATATAACAAGCCAATTATCAGCCCTTATTGTGGCGTTAAGTGTCTTAGGAGTGAGAAGTTGCGCGACCCTGAAAGATTAGATGAATTACTAGATTTGCTTCGTACCTTATGGAAGGAAGATGAAGACCTACGATTCAATCAGCTAATTTATAACCTGCAAAGGGAGTATAGCTTTTTGAACAACAATCTCGGTAAGGTTGTTGAAAAAACAGCGGATGGTTTTGAGTCTGTCGGTTTTGATTTTTTCAACGTTGAGGATGACTTTTTTATAGAGTTTTTAAAGAAGAAAGTCGCTGAATCAAACGTTTAACAAGGCCGTTAAGTCGGAGCTCAAATAGTTGCTGAGTTTCGCTTCGCTACAAGATTGTAGCCCTCTATTTTCGTCTGCTTACGGCGGCGCTAGCTTTACCTGGAGTTTGAACTAAATTGGATATACTGAAGGGGATTTGGGCATTACTAAACTGGATGCTTTTTAGCAGTCAAACAATAATCAATACAACTCCTATAAATGTTAATGAAATACCAACAACCATTGTTCTTGAAGAGCCAATCTCGGCTATTAACCAAGGGGCAAAGATTGAGGTTGATATAACCCACATTGTTGGAAAATATGAAAATGTGGTTGCAGGTCTAAATAATATTTCAGAAGCTTACCCGAAAGGCTGTTTAAAAGCAGAATTGATTACCAATGATGGTAAAGTTGCTTTATTAGATGAAACAGGTGGTAGTGTAGGACAAGATAAAAGCTATGTTACATTTCATACTTTTAAACCTATACCCACTGGTGTTGAGTTCAGCACAATAAAAGTTTCTTCATGTAATCCCATATCTGAGGTTACTTTAATTTGGCTAAACAGTAGTAAATAAAGCTAACAAGCCAATAAAGTGATAAGGCAAAAAACAATTGGTTTGTTGTACGTACCCCGCCAAAGTATAAGTAACTTATCTTTAGCTTTTTATTGGGGCGTTAGACATACATTGAGCATTTGTGCAATTGGAAATATCAAAAGTAAAATTTAAAGCCGTTTTTGAAACAGCAACTCTCACTATGTTTATCGCATTAGCAGGCTCTAGCTTTTTAAATTTACTAACTCCATTTATTGCTAAGCTGATAGCTTTGGCTCTCATCTTAGCTATGTTTTCAGTGATGCTTAGCTTCGGGTTGGTTTATAAAAAGGCGTATTTTTCAAGTGTTCGCTTAAAAGCCATAAACAGCTTTTATTTAGTCCACCAACTACTGCTTATTGTACTTATTTTATTAGCTTTATTTTCTCTAGTAAGGCATTTTTATACCTAACAAGGCAAATAAAAAAGGGCGGAAAAAGTTGGCTTTGTTCGTTCCTTACTAGCTTAGCCAACTAATTTTTGCCGTTTATCTGCGGCGCTGGGGGATCTCCCATAATTGTGACCTCCCAAGCCGATGTATCAAGCGTACGTATTCGCGTATAGTCCAGCGTAGTTGCTTCATCGTCATAACATAATCGCTTCGTAGCCTAACCTCTTGCCAAGCCTGACAGTCGACAGCGCAGCACGGCCTCTGATGGTATTTGCCTGGAACTTTCGTTGCCAATTTGAGTGCTGGGTATATAGGCCGATCCACCAGAGAATAATGGTCGCTCTCACTTGAAAAACACTGGGCGAGTAATAACAGTATATCGAGCCGGTTGGGGCATCGGCTGTTACTATGTCTTTGGCCCATATCGTATTGGGGGCCTTTAAGGTCTCAAAAGCTTTCTTCGATTTGCATGGGGTTAGCGCCACATATCAAACGCGCTTGGAATCGGTAAATAGCAAGCCGCACGTTATGCATGGCGGTGTTGCCAGGCAGCCGGTCCATACGCTTGATATTGTGCTTAGCAGTGACAGGGCCCTTCATATTTCGACCCAGCTCAGTGAGTGAAAGTTGATTGCTAACGAGCAAAGTTTCAGTTGCCAGCATTAATGAATCAAGGCGTAAAGCATCAATTTTGGGGCAGCTTTTTCTGAGCATATCGTGTAGGGTGGTGGTATCACGCATGGTGTTGTTATCTATTTGGTTTTTGGCGAAATAAATAGGATCAATCAATACCGTGCGTGTCCATCACATTGATCTTAAATATGAATATCTGGGGATTCCTCAGAGTGAGGCCTTAGGCTTACGAGGAAGAATAGTGAAAATTCACATACTGATTATTTTTTCATTGCTTATTTATACTCGCTATTCTCACTCAACTGAGTTGAAAATATTAGAGTTCAAAAGATATGGAGCAACCCCAAGTCTAGAGTTGGCTTTAGTTAAAAGTGAAGGGTATCAGGCTAAGGATATTTTCAAGGTATTGGAGTTCACTCGAAAGGAGTTTAGTATTCGGCTTATTGGCCAGTCGTCAGAAAAAACAAATAATGAGTTATTGGAATTTTACCAACAATATTATAGCTCTGAATTAGTTGCAGCTAAGAAGTCTTCTGGTAATTTGCACAACCCAGCACTCCACTCTGTAATGAGAGCATATGATCAAGCGTTAAAATCAACAACATTGTTTCGAGATATCAATAGAGAGCTGTCAAAAAGGGGCTATGTTGTTTCGAAAATCGACTTTGAAAAATTTTCTATGTATAACGGCGCTATATCTGTTCCTGATACATATATTTCAGTGATGAGTAAGCCTAACAAGCAAGTCAACGCGGACCAATAAAGCTTGGCTTGGTCCGATTCGCTCACAATTATAGCCAAGCTTTATTAGCCTGTTATTTGGGCGCTGGAGGATCCCCTCATAATTTAAGTCTCCCAAGCCGATGTATCAAGCGCACGTATTTACGAATAGCCCAGCGAAGTTGCTTCCCGTTATAACAGAATCGCTCCTCGCCTAACCTCTTTGCCAAGTCTGACAGTCAACAGTACAGCACAGCACGATCTTTGATGGTATTTGCCTGGAACTTTAGTTGCCAATTTGAGTGCTGAGTATATAGGCCGACCCACCAGAGAATAATGGTCGCTCTCACTTGAAAAACACTTTGCGAGTAATAGCAGCATATCGCGCTGGTTGGGTCATCGGCTGTTACTATGTCTCAGGCCCATACCGTATTGGGGGCCTTTAACGTCTCGAAAGCTTTCTTCGATTTGCAAGGGATTAGCGCCACATATCAGGCGCGCATGAAAGCGGTAAATAGCAAGCCGGTCGTTATGCATGGCGGTGTTGCCGAGCAGCTGGCCCATACGCTTGATATTGTGCTTAGCAGCGACAGGGCCCTTCATATTTCGACCCAGCTTGGTGCGTGAAAGTTGATTGCTAACGAGCAAAGTTTCAGTTGCCAGCATTAATGAATCAAGGCGCCGGGCATGAATACGGGGGCAGTTTTTTCTGCGTATATAGTGTAGGATGGTTGTATCACGCATGGTGTTGTTATCTGGTTGGTTTTTGGCGAAATAAATTAGATCAAACAATACCGTGCGTGTCCATCATATTGATTTAAGGTAGAATTATCTGGGGATTCCTCAGAGCAAAGTGTTATATTCCTCCCAACTTTGCGCCTGCTTCTCGCCTGCATGCTTCTAATAAGCTATGAATAGAATCTGGATCCTGAAGCTTTCTTGCTATAGCTACTGCCCCGATAATCATTGCAGTTACGGACAAAATATCTTGCTTGTCACAATCCGTGTAACTTTCCGCGTATTCCATAATTGCTGTATTCATACCATGGAAAGTGTTAGCGTAAGCTATATTTGCTTCATCATTCTTCATGTTGATGTCTGTAACTAAGAACGCTAGCGGACATGAATTTTTTCCTTTTACATGTTCCAGACTTAGGTATTCATTCAATAACAGACATAGCCATTGTTTATTTGATAAATCATCAGGCTTAAGGTTGGCAAGCTTGGTACTACTGGCAGCGAAATTTAATGCTTCACGGTAAAGCTCTGCTTTACTCGTAAAGTGCGCATAAAAAGCGCCTCGGGTAAGCCCACAGCTTCCCATCAAATCATCGATTGTAATGCCTTCAAAACCTTTTAATACAAATTGCCTGAAAGCACTATCAAGAATTTTTTCACGAGTTTTATTTTTGTGTTCCTTTGTGTAGGGCATAAGGCCAAGCTTTTCCATATTTATATATGTTCTTTATCATATATAAATTCTACTCTAGGATGAAGTCGACCTTTGGATGGAGAAAGTCAATATGAATTTGAGTTCATCCTATCCATTTTTGGAATCAACCACACTGGAGATAGCATGGAAAAACACATTGGAAGTTGTCGTTGCGGTGACATTGAATTTTGCTTTGATAATGATCCTATAAATTCTACTTTTTGCTATTGTAAGGACTGTCAAGCGCTTACTGGGTCGGATAAGTGGTTTGGGCTTTGGGTGCCAAGAGAAAACTTTTCTTTTACGAAAGGTACACCTTCCTCGTATACACGTTCTGGAGATTCAGGAAAAGAGGTACATTATCACTTCTGTAATACTTGTAGTACGGCTTTATGCGCAGAAGTAACAGCGGGTGATTTTTACTCTGTATCGGCAACTTCATTAAAAAATAATAACTTCACTCCAAAAATGTCGATTTACGCATCTTCAGCACCATCGTGGGCAACCTTTCCTAACAATGTTCCAAAATTTGACATTTTACCTCCAGGAATGGCAGGCTAAACGTATGACAAAAAAGCTGAAATAGGCTATGTGAACAGGAATATCACAAGGCGCTGCAACCAACTTCCAAAACTGCTATTTGTTTTGTCAGCGGCTGAGCGCTGCGTTATAACTACAGGTCGACCTATGAAAAAAACTGTAAGTTCAGGCTCGCACCTTGAAGAACCAATAGGTTTTTCTCGTGCCTGTCGTGTCGGAAATCAAATCTCTGTTTCAGGGACTGCCCCAATAAAGAATGGTGAAACTGTTTATATTGATGACGTATACAATCAAACCAAATATTGCCTTGAGCTATCAATTGGTGCGATAGAAGAAGCTGGAGGGAATATTAGTGATGTTGTTAGAACTCGGATTATGCTTACCGATATTTCTCAATGGGAAGAAGCGGCAAAAGCTCATGGTGAACTATTTTCAGCTATAAAACCAGCCTGTACTTTTGTTGAGGTAAGCCGTTTCATTGACGAAAAATGGTTAGTTGAAACAGAAATTGACTGTGTAGTAATGTAGTTATAACAAGCGAATTAAAGTGGGGCTTTAGTTTACTAGGAGAAATATATGAGCATGGATGTTGCAATTTGGGTTACTTGTATCGCGGCTTTACCAGCTGTTCTCCCAAGATCAGGCGATTGGAGTGAGGAAAAATGGGATGATTTTACTTCCTATGTATACCCCAGCCCTAAAATGGATTGGCAGTTGATTCTAGAGAAATTGGATGGTTCAGAGAAGCCCACCGCTCAAGCATTAAAATTGGAACCAGATTTAAAATATGGATATGTGCTTTCATTAGAACCAATTGGCGCGGATGAACTTGGCTACAAAATGCTAGAAGACTCAATACAATCTATAGCAAACAAATGTGGTGTAGCTATAATTGAAGGGCCAGCAGGTACGAATAAAGTTGACTCGAAATAGTAAACTAAAAAGCCAATTAAAAGGACGCAAAACGCTGGCTTGTATTCCTTTTTTTCGCTAATTTTAGCCAAGCATCATTGCGTCTATAAGTAAGGTGTTATGTATGCCGGGGGTATCGAGCGTGATTAAAAAAACAGTAATAACGATCATGTTACTCTCATTAATAGCTGTGTTTATATTAGCAATGCCATCATACACGTTGTGGAGCAACTCTTTACAAGCTCATAAAAACCTAAAAAGAGGTGAAGTTCATAAAGTTTTAGGTTTGCCTAATCAAGAGTGGGCTAAAGCTTCAAGTATGGATATTTGGATTAAAGAGTTCCTCTTTGGTGGTGTACGCATTGATGTTATGTACAGTGGTAAAGATTGCAATAGGGATAATCGTTCAAGATCTTCAAGCTCTTGCCGTGTGCGAAACGTATATAGAACTTATTATACCGTCTGGGGTAATAGCTGGTTTTTATCATTTCAAAGGCATTCACAACAAAGCAAATCAAACGGGGCGGACAAAAAGCAGTTGGCTTTGTTCGTGCCGCACAAATTTTAGCCAAGCATTTTTCGCCTTCGACGAGCGTTATGTGTAGGGAAACATGGGACCTAAAACTAAAGAATTGGTAGCCGTTCTAGATGAAATGATTTCTTATCTAAAAGATGATGGAAACGAGAATTGGTTAATTTGGATGCAGGAAGCTAGAAAAAGGATCATACAATCCGATTTCAGTGGTGTAGAAAAAGTATTGGGTGCCTATGGCGGTATGGGTTCATTTAATGATTACTACTTATCCCGTACAACTCGTAAAAATGAAAATTTCAGCTCATTACAATCTAAAGCTTGGTCGCTAGCGACTGAGATTAAACATGAATATCAAAGCAGAACATAACAAGTTGCTCAAATACATTCCGGCCACAAAAAACGTGGCCTCCATGGGAAAGCCTACACTGTGTTTTGGTTGCCCCTTAACAAAACGTTATAGCCTATGAAATATTTAGCAATTCTACTTTTCGTTGTTTCACTTAACGCATGTGCAAGCGATACAATTGAAGACGATAGTAAGTGGGCAAAAGAATATATGTTGCAGTTCCAGAAAGGGAAGATGCTGGCCGACGTATATAAGGTTTTAAGTCAAAAGAAAGGAACGGTGCAGTTTTATAACAACTGTACCGAAGAGTTTGAGTATCCGATGTCTTCGTGTGAAAAAGGTTATGGCTTGGTTACTACAATTAAGCTGCCAGGTCATGATACATCGTTAGGAAAAGGTGATTTACAAATGTATTTCACTTTCAATAATCAACAGCAATTAGTTTTTATCATGCATGAACTTTATTATCCTGCGCACCACTGATGCTGTCACAAGCGGCTCCACCAGGAAAATTTAGGTGTCAATTGAGGTGAGCGTGAAAATAAAAAACAATAGAAGTTTGTATTTCTTGAAAGGCGCTTTAATCCTACTTGTTTTATTTTGGGAAAAATCAATGATGGATTAGCGTGTTTAGCTTATTATGAACAATGTACTGCCGATAGGGTAAATGGATTCACAAGAGAGGAATGCTTGGAAAGAAACAATGCAGTGGCTTTTTTGTATGAAGGAAATGTTTGTCTTACTAGGCCTGTAAAATAAAACACCAAAAAAAATGTTTAACCAATGGACCCAAAATAGTAGGCTTTGTTCGTGCTTTACAAGTTTCTTAGCCAGCTATTTTTATCCGGTTAAAACGGCGTTATAAAACTATGGAACATAAATGATAAATTCAGATTTAGCGAGACATAACTCAAAGCTTGTTGAAAAGTCAGTTTGGATTACCGCGTTTGGCTTATCTGCATTGATTGCTCTTCTTGCTAATTATGATAGAGCCGATTTTGCAATCTTAACTGGTATTCTTATAGGGCTAATTATTGGCGTTGTTAGTCCTTATTTATGGCGAAAAGATTACAAGTTTCTGAATATAATTATCCCAAATTTTTTGTTGGTTTTTCCTGGGATTCATTTCATAAATTCAACAGACAGCGTTAATGTCGCATTCCAGTTCTATTCGAGTGTTATTTGCATTGCTGGTTGTTATTGGTTGGTTTTTAAAGAAAAACTAGTTAGGTATTTGAAGTAGGTTTATAACAAGTAATGCAATTCGGATGCAAAATCCTGTCGCTTTTTTCAAAAACATGCGCCAAAATTTTTTATCGCTTAGGCGGGCGCTGGGCATACATCACGGAAGTATATGTCAAATTTAAAAATAGCTAAAAAGCTTTGTAACTTTTTAATCGAAGATGCAAAAGAAGATCTATCTCTGGTCGGAAATCTGGCAGACCTGTCAGGCTTCGATTTTCACGAACTGGTAGTTGAATCAGTCCTGAGTCAGTTCAAGGAAGCATATGGTGGCCTTTGGGTTGGGGGAGCAGTCACCCTTACTCAAGATCATATTAATTTTACCCCAAACACCTTGAACGAAATATTCCATAAGGGCGACAATGCCCTTAGCATTCCTTTAGCGCATATCTTTAATATTGACCTTGAATTTGGCTTCTTGACGAAAATCATCGCTGTCACAACACCGTACGGGATCTTTAAATTTAGGTGCTTTGGCGCACAGAACTTCATGCAGAAGATTGAAAGCCAAATACAGCGCAGAAATACCTAACAAACGCATTAAAATCAGCCCGTTGCACGCTTGCTGGATCGGCACCAGGCCCCAAAATACCAGCAAGCGTGCATGGGGCCTTATGTGAGCGTTATATTTACAAATGACCCACCTTTACATAAATCAATGCGCCATCCTCTTTCGTAAAAGGCGTGTGCTGGCTCATGTGGGGATTACGAAGCCAGGTGCCTTTGGGATATTGGCCATGCTCATCGTAAAATGTGCCTTCTAATACAAAGATTTCTTCCCCTCCCCAATGGGTGTGCGATTGAAATTGAGTATGAGGTGACCATTTAACTAAGGCGACCTTCTCACCTTTAAACTCATGCAACGGCATCACCGTTAGCCCATCTACAAGCCCTTGGTGCCACGGGTGGTTCTGAGTGTCTATCATTTTTTGTTTTGTGTCGTCCTGAGCAAATTGATGTAGCTTTACCAATATAGTTGCTCCTTCTTTACCTATTTTTGGTGTGTGAGATGTACCTATTGGGTTGCGCACATAGCTCCCGTTTGCGTAGTTTTGATGCTCGTCCGAAAACACACCATCAAGTACTAAGAATTCTTCTCCACCACTATGAGTGTGTGATGAAAACGTTGAGTATGGTGCGTAACGAACGATAGAGGTCGCTCGTGCGACTTCATCTCCAACGCGGTCAAGCATCATGCGCTCAACGCCAGGCATCGGAGAGTCAACCCATTTATAGTCGGCGGGTTGAATGACGACACGTTGCTTGAAATCTGCATTGATTAAAGTAGTCATATTGACCTCCAATAAAGATTGTTGCCTAATTTCTGCCAGCAATAACACCGCCGTCAACATCCCAAATTGCGCCTGTTATCCAGCTTGCACTTTCGTTCAATAGAAACATGATAGCGTTGGCAACGTCATCTGGTGTGCCAATACGACCAATGGGGTGGAAACTGTCAAAACCTGCAAGGGCATCATCCACTTCTGCCGGATCGATAAAAGTTTCGTAAATTGGCGTTTTCACTACAGCAGGTGACACAGCATTTACCCTAATGTTATGGTCGGCCAGTTCCATTGCCATATGCTGCGTTAACGCGTGTAATCCTGCTTTTGCCATGGAATAAGCAGAAGAGGGGGTTGCTTTGATCGCCTGCTTAGCCCACATTGAACCAATATGAACAATGGAGCCGCCTCCATTGTTACGCATATTTTGGGATACAGCTTGGCTAATAAAGAAGGTAGCCCGATTCAGTAGAGCATAAGCATCATAATCTTCTATTCCGTGTTCCAAATATGGCTTAGGGTTGAAGTAACCTGCCGAATTAACAAGGTATTGGATATGCCTTTCGTCCGAGTTTATCGCTTGAATGACTCTGTCAACATCTTGTTGTTCATAGAGATTGGCTTGTAATGTCTCAATACTAATGTCATTGCTCGCGATTGCGGTTAACTGAGACCTGGCCGACTCCAGTTTGTCAGCATTGTTGCCTAAGATAATCACACTGCTCCCTTGAGCGACGAGTTGTTTTGCTGTTGCAAAGCCCATTCCGCTCGAACCACCGACGATTAATGCAATGTTTGAAGTTGTCATAGATATTCTCCGATATATGTTAAGGTACGGAGATAATTTATCGAATCACCTTAGCGTTAAAAAGTAAGTACAAATTGGTAAGGTAGGTACTTTTTGGTACATCTTTATGAAAGATAGAGAAAAAAAATATTTGAGAAAAACAGCACCGACTGAAAGTGCAAAGATGGTGGAGACTATTTATGGCTGCAAATGGTCTCTTACGGTTTATCAGCTCTTGGCTGATGGAATCAATCGGCCTGGTGAAATGGTGCGCAGCATTGAAGGCTTAACCACCAAAGTTCTGAACCAGTGTCTGCGTAAAAATACGGAGTTTGGGATCCTGGAGCGAGTTTCTTACAATGAGGTGCCACCTAGGGTGGAGTATAAAGTTACTGATTTCGGGGCCAAATTTATGAAAGTCCTTGATGAGCTTGAAAAACTACAAGATGAAATCGAAAATAAAATATAACAAGCGTGTCAATTAGGACGCTCGCGAGTCCGTGCCAATACGCGTGCGCTATCGCTATATAGACAAGGAGGCTTATGAGAAATCTGCTAATAGGGTTAACTACTATTCTGGCTTGGGTTCCATCAACGTTACTTACGATCCTTGCTCTTTTCGCTTTAATTGGCGCAGTTGGTAATATTTTTGACTTGCCTATTGTTTTTAGCCTTAAGTGGATTGTAACCTCAGTATTTGGAATATTTGGCTACATTGCTTTAACTTCAGTAAGTTGGGGGTTAAAGCTTAAACATGAAACTCGGTTGGTATTTCTCATTTTGGGCTTGTTGGCTCTGGTGTTTGCTTATTGGTCAGGTGTTAATTTTGACGGTGAAATGTTTGAAATTGGTAGTGGCTGGTTTGAGTTCTATTTGTTTATATGCCCAGCTATTTTCTTAATAATTCATATAGTTTTACATCTTTTTTGGGTGAGAAAGGCTATGTAACAAGCTAATAAATAAGGGAAAAGTTTTCTTTTTTTGTTCTTCAACAGCTAGTAAGCAACTTATTTCCCCTGTGGTGACGTTATATTTCATTATGAATATTAAACTTATCGAAATTGAAGACCCAATTGAGCGACATAAAAGCGGAGCTATTGAAGTAGCTATAACGACTACTTCTGGAGAAAAAAGGTGGTGTTTCTTTTTCACCCCTGAAGGTATGTCAGCATGTGGTGATTGGGTAGAAGGGACGAAAGTCCGATTCCATTATGGAGCTTCGCACATGATTTTGGTCTCAGAAATATCTGAATCAATAATTGAGGCTGCGTTACGGGATATAGATAAACAAGGTAAAATAGAACTTTGTACCATTCCATACGTGTAGGCGAAATATAACAAGCCACTTCACCAGGCAGCGTAAAGCTGTCATAATTTTGTGAACAAAAATTCCGCCAGGTAAGAGACGCGTTATACGCTTAAACAGTTATGAAGTTATTTCGAACTATTGATGAATTGGAAATTTCAGGCTCTATTAGAGAATTAGCTGAAATTCAGCGTTCTCTTGAAAACGCCAATGATGCCTATAATCGTACATTTACGTTTGATAACTCGGGTTCACCTGAACCTTATGAATTTCTAGAAGCACAGTTAAAAGTGTGTATTAGTTCTGGTGCCGCGTGTGCAACATTTAGTGATAATGAAGGAGTTAAGATTAGCGGTAATCTGGAAAGTCTTAGAGTGTTAGCGTCATTTTTTAATTTCGAATTAGACGCGGTGCCAGGTGAACACAATCACTGGGACGAAGCATGTGATTCTAGTTATTTTGCATCTGGAAGTTTGCCTTTGGTTGTATCGGTATCTTAACGGCATAAGAAAGCCATAAAGTAGCGGATAAGTAAAGTTGGCTCGGTTCTGCTTTGCTTCACACTTTAGTCAACAATTACTTAGCCGTTTAAGACGGCGTTAGGTGGTCGAATGCCTGATCCTATTCGTAGATATTACATATCATCTTTTTTCCTGCCACCGGTTGAAAAACTCATAAGATTGGTAGAGCGAGAGAGACATTTAGTACTGGCATTTCCCTCCTGGATGTCCTATTCAAAAAGGGAGAAATTGATAGTCAGATTAAGGCGTGAATTACCTGAGAATTACAGTGTTTTTGCTGCCGGAAGCCGAAAGTACTGGAGTTACGTAACAATAATGCAGGTCATCTCCAAATCGGAAATTTATCGAATAACTCCAGAGATTAAGCATGCAGCTAGCGAGTTTAGAAAGCAATCAGAGTGGTTAGCAAGACAAATCACCGAATTGAATGACATTCCGCTAACTGAATTGTGGGATAAGTCTGACGAAATACAGCTCTTTCCTGATGGCTGGCGGTGTTATCATCATGGTGCGCATTTTTATTGCGAAAATATCGATTCGGGTCAGGTTATTGAGGTACCAATCTGGTATGGCGAGGAGTTTGGTGTACTTGACCCATATTTCTTTGCCGAGTTTATTGATACAACACAGTCTTTAACTATGCCCGAGGGTATAATTGACTGGTACCATGATATGTCTCGGGTTATGGATGTTATGGTGGAAATGGGTTTGTTTAAAAAAATAACGGGCACTAAATTTGGTGCAATCGGTATTGTCGTCAACTAAGCATGCCATCAAATGCGACGCGCCTTATGGCAACGTTATACGTAATCGGAGGCTCTGCACTTGTGACAACTAAAAAGTTAATTATGCGTTTGCTTGGCGTTGTTGTTGGTATAGTATTTATTTTGATTGGGTTTTTGGCTTTAATTAACCCGATATACGGCGGCTTAACTGAAGTACTTAACCAAATATTTCAAATACTATTAGGTTTGATGTTTTTGTTATATGGAGTAACTGGTTATGATTCCATTTATAAATACATGAATCGCAAAAAACGTTAATTCCGTAAAACAAGCCAATTTAGTGCTAGGCTGCTAAAGCTGGGTTTGGTTCATGCCTAACCAATTGTAGCGGAGTTTTACTAGCCTTTTGTGCGGGCTTTCGCTTTCAGGAGTCAAGTTGCAAGAACAGTGGAAACCACAAATGGAAGAAATTCGAGCATGGGCTTTTGAATCGGACTCACCTTGGCCAGGTCAAGATTTTGATTTGTCTGTAGCTGAACTTCACTTTGCAGATTTAATTATTGAGTTATCCTGTGACGCAAGTTGTCCTAAAAAAGATTTCTTCTTAAGCTGTGCTTACATCATTGTTGGTGATGCTGTGATGACAGAGTATGAAACTCGCTCAAAAGCAGGAGTTGAACAGTTTTTGCAACAAATAAAAGCAACTAACAATGAACGGCTATTAACCTTATATAAACTTGGTACAAAGTTAGTTGCTACACCTTCTTCGTTTGATTATGATTTTTGGTGTGGTGAAGGTTGCTTAGCTCAATATAAAGTAAGCTAACAAGTTACTCAAAAGGGCGCAATATGCTTGGCTTGCGCTCCTTCGTCGTTAATTTTAGCCAGGCATGTATGCGCGTATTAGTAAGGCATTAGGATAAGGGTGGAAATGGAAACTAAGGATGAAATTGTTTTTCCAAACATGCAGTTGAGTCATATTGAATTATACGTTCAAGACTTAACAAAGATGGAAAATTTTTATACGAGTAAATTAGGGTTTGTTGTCACTGATAGGGGTGAAGGTCAAAATGGTATGGTTTTTTTAAGCCGCAGCCTAGAAGAGCACCATCAAATTGTTTTAAGTCCAGTGCAATCGCGCAGGAGTGTTGAAAGTCCAGTAGATCATATTTCTTTTAGAGTGAAAGGTATTGATGAGTTGAAGCGTTTCAATTCATCATTAAAGTCAATTTCAGGGATCAGTGTACAAACCGTATCTCACGGCACTACGTGGTCCATATATTTTCGTGATCCTGAAAACAATCGATTTGAGATTTTCACAGATACACCATGGCATGTTAATCAACCTTGTAAGTTTGCTGTAAATTTAGAATTATCTGAACAAGAGCTGATTAAATTCACAGAGAATGAGATCAGAAATATGCAAGGTTTTACCCAAAAAAGTGAATGGAAAATAGTGCATAAAAATAGTTTAGGTACGCTTGATTAGCTATATCGTAACAAGTCAATCAACTACGCACCTTCAACGCCAGACGCAAAGCTGAGCCCGTTATTGAAGTTTTAATGTGACCGGAGGTCAAAATGTCTTCTGTACCAAGAGATAAGGACGAACTGGAGCTAGCGATAAACTCGATATTTCAGAAGCTTATGGCCGACTATCGTTTAACTCCAGAAAGTAACGCTCGTAAATTAGGCATTGAAGGAAACATTAAAGGCACACTCATCAGCGTCAGTGATACGGTGGCTTATTTGATTGGTTGGGGAAAGCTCGTACTTAAATGGTATCGCTTGAAATCTCAAAATCAACACGTAGATTTTCCCGAAACAGGCTACAAATGGAATCAATTGGGCTTGCTCGCTGACAGCTTCCATGATGAGTATCGTAACTGGAAATACGATGATTTACTGATTGAGCTTGAGTCTACGGTTAATGAAATACTTTTACT
Source organism: Pseudoalteromonas rubra (assembly GCF_000238295.3). Classification (NCBI taxonomy): domain Bacteria; kingdom Pseudomonadati; phylum Pseudomonadota; class Gammaproteobacteria; order Alteromonadales; family Pseudoalteromonadaceae; genus Pseudoalteromonas; species Pseudoalteromonas rubra. The sequence continues at coordinate 566,496 of NZ_AHCD03000035.1, read as the reverse complement.
TATTTCAAGCTTAAGTGACCATGAGTTGTATGGTGTTGCCTGGTATGAGCAATGGACTCTGGGGCGCATGATTCAGTTTAATACGTCGTCACCTATGAAAAATATGCGTACAAAAGTTAGACGCTTCAATCGATCATTCACATAACAAAGCTTTAATGCAGTTCCCCAACGCTCAACGTTTTTGGTTTGAGTCGACGTTTGTGAACACTGCACAATAATTTGGTTAAGGCGGTGGCGCTGCTCATGACTTAACGCAGCGATGGGGGAGCCCTTCATCATTGAGTTCTTTTTAGCTCTCGAAAGTTTTCTTCTATTTGCATGCGCAAAGCAGGCGGGTATTAAAGCGTTAAATAACAAGCCGATTGTAAGCATGGCGGTATTGCTAAGCGAGCGAACCACACGTTTTAATATGTTTTTGTCAGTGACAGGCCTATTAATATTCCGGCCAAATTCAATAAGTGAAAGTTGATTGCTATTGAGCAAATTTCGGTTGCCAGCATTAGTGAATCAAGACGCCGACCATGAATTTGAGGGCAGTTTTTTCTGAGCACATCGTGTAGGATAGTGATGTCACGCATGGTGATATTATCTTGTTAGCTTTGGGCGAAATAAATTTGTTCAAAGGGTGGCGTGAGCATCCATTGTATTGATTTTATTGCGAATGTCTGGGGGATCCTCAGAGCATGGCGTTATGTTTTCAGGAGAGTACGCACTTGTCGATCAATTGGAATGAAGCTGACTATTCAGGTTATGAATGGGTTTTGGATAAGCCAGAAGAGCAGTTTTATATTGAAGAAGGCTTTGATAATGACAAGCTTATTTTGTGCGGTCCTTCTAATAAGTTAGGCTTAAGTGCATACCAAGAAAAGAAAGTGCGGGATGGTTGGGTTAAAATATTGCCAACCTTAGAGCGTGTTGAAATGTTATGGGTAGCGCCAAAAGTTAATCAAAACCTTTTTGATGCCATTTGTGACATGCCTAATTTGAGAGGCCTTTCGATAAAACACTCTAGTATAAAGCACATCAATTTTAAAAAGTTATCTAACTTAGTGTACTTCAACTTGGGGAGCTCTACTCAGTTAGGTAATTTAAATGGAATTGAACAACTAACTAATATTAAGTGGCTGGCATTTGAAAATATAAAAAATATTTCAGATATCCGGGAGCTCGCTCATTTAATGAATCTAAAAGTTCTTAGCCTAAACGGAAGTACGTGGACAACTCAAAAGTTAGATACGCTATCTCCTATAAGGAGCTTAAAGAATTTAGAGCGTCTACGTCTTGTAAATACGAGAGTACTTGATAAAAGCCTTGAGCCATTGCATAACTTACCCAATCTGAAAAGTGTTGACTTAGCCCAGTGGTGGCCTGATGAACAAGTGAATGCGTTGCAGCAAGCTAATTCCAGGCTTCTTAAGAACTGGAAGGAGTGGCGAGATTGGTAGCTAAGAAAACATAACAAACACATCAAAAATGACGTCAAATGCTTGGCTGGCATTCATACTTCGCTAGTTTTGGCCAAGTATTCTCCGTATTTTAATCGGGCATAATACGCATATGAAAACTCAGATTTTTTTTACAGCTCTTGTGTTTTTTAACTTAGCGCATGCAGAATGCACTAAAGAACAGAATCAGCTAAAAATTCAAATAGATGTCATTGGAAGTATTTCTGATCGTTTATATAAAAACGATAACCACCCCCAGATGAATAGAGTCGTTGTGTCAGCTCCTGTAGAAGTTGAAGGCCTTAAAATTCAACGCATGGATTTAACAAAAGGAGAAGTTGCAGAGTTTTGGTTTCCAATCTCCTACGAAGTTAAGAACAATAACGCAGAAACAGTATTGCAGGGTTACCCATCAAATCTAGAAAACTTAGAAATGGCAATTACCTATTCAAACGAGGGTTGTACCAGAGTAATACAAAAACTACTGTAAGTGCGTATAGCAAGCTGTTCAAGCAGGACTGTTAGAGTTTGGTTCGGTTCCGCTTCATTTCACATCTTAGTCAATTGAGGCCTCCCAAGTTGATGTATCAAGCGCACGTATTCACGTATAGCCTGGCGCGGTTGCTTTCCTGTCATAACACAATCATTTCGTCGCCTAATCTCTTTGCCAAGACTGACAGTCGTTGCTAATTTGAGTGCTGAGCATATTGGCCGATCCACCAGAGGATAATCGTCGCTAGTAAAGAGAGCAACAACAGCATATCGAGCCGATGGTGCATCGGCTTATACTATGTCTCGAAGCCTATTTTCGATTTGCATGCGCTTGGCGTAAAGCGAGACAATACGTTTAATATTGTGCTTAGTGACGACAAAGATGTTCATACTTCGGCCCAGCTCAGTGAGTGAAAGTGGATTGCTATCGCGCAAAGTGTCGATGCCAGGATTAATGAACCTAGATGCTGAACATGAATCTGGGGCAGTTTTTTCTGAGCACATCGTGTAGGATGGTGGTATTACCTATGGTATTGCTACTTGATTGCTTTTTAGAGAAATAAAATAGGTAAAACAAAAGCTTGCGTTAAATGAAATAGGAGAGTTATGGAAAGCTGGCCAATCTATCTAGTATTGCTACTGGTTCATTTATTAGTGTTTGCCTCTGCCGCTTATGCGGTTTTGAGTTGTCCAATTAGAACTGCATTTGAAAAAATGAATTTAGTGTTATTGGCACTATTGGTTCCTATATTTGGCTCGATTATGGTGCATAATATTTTGCAGAAATACGTAAAACTTAAAGGTCAATGGGTGAATGTGAGTGGCGGTACGTATATAGAGCCCACAGGTTCGAAAGACGGTTCAGCAATTTCTGACACTGATGGCGATTCAGGAGGAGCAGCTGATTAAGCAGTTAAACTACTCACATAACAAAGTTGTAAAGGCGGACAAAGAAAGGTGGTTTTGTTTGTGTCTCACAAAACGATAGCCAACAGTTTTTTGGCCAGTTCTATCGGCGTCAACTATCTCCAGGGAAAGTATGAAGAATACCGAAAGAGTTTTTTCTAATAATTCTGAAAGTGCATGGCAGGGGCAGGTAGTTTGGAGTCCAGCTAAATCAATTTGGTTTTTATCAAATTTGTTCGTTTCGTTGTTTGCTGCACCATTGTTTTTTTCACTTTCCGGCTTTCTCGTTTTTATCGCCTTAACAGGCATCACGCTCTGTTTAGGCCATTCATTGGGTATGCACAGGTTGCTTATTCATCGGTCTTATGAGTGCCCCCTATGGATGGAATATCTTTTTGTCTATCTAGGTGTCTTAGTTGGTATGGCTGGCCCAATTGGTATGCTTAGACAGCATGACCTTCGCGATTGGGCGCAACGTCAATCAAAGTGTCACGACTACCTGCTCCACGGTTCAAATATGATTAAAGACGGTTGGTGGCAATTAAATTGCGATTTAAAGCTAAAGCACCCTCCGACGTTTAATCTAGAGCCGCGGGTTTCTAGAAGTCGCTTCTATCAATTTCTCGAATCAACCTGGTTGCTTCAGTCCTTTATCTTAGCCTTTGTCTTATATATGTTAGGTGGTGTGAGTTGGGCCATATGGGGTGTCTCAGTCCGTGTGGTTGTTTCAATTGGAGGGCATTGGCTAATAGGATATTTCGCCCATAATCAGGGAGAGCGCAACTGGTCTGTAGATGGTGCTGCTGTGCAAGGTCATAACGTAAGAATTGCAGGATTTCTTTCTATGGGTGAGGCTTGGCATAACAATCATCACGCATTTCCTGGCTCCGCGATGCTGGGGTTATACAAAGATGAGCCAGATCCTGGTTGGTGGGTTTTAAATGCTTTACATAACCTTGGTATAGTCACCAATATTAGACTACCCGAACACTTACCTAGTCGCTCAGAGTTGATAGTTGAAGCTAAAGATTTAAACAGCAGAGATAAGCGTGAACCTGAAAAGTGTGAAATCGCTAATTTTATCAGGAGATGAAGTTAGTAAGGCAATTTGGGGAATATTGTCAATACGACATAAAAGAGGCGTTTCAAGTATATGGAGCTTAACAAATTGCAGCTTGGGCAAAACCTATGCAGCGCTTCGGTTTGCCTCAGATCATGGCGTTATAAGCTTTGGGAGTATCCTTGAATAATGGGAGTTGTTTTTTATCTGCTATATTGCATATTCTGTTTCGGAGTTATGCCTTATCATGCTCGAGTGGTTTCTAAAAGTAAAAAACTCATGTGGTGGCAGCTTGCGGTATCAGCTATATGGATATGGTTAGTACTCTATGAGTACTTTACTGTAATTCCTGATGGTGAAAGTGGTTCAGTAATAGTAGGCATGTTTGTGTTCATTCCATTTATTTGTTTACTTTCACAGGTAGTTTTTTTATTTTGCATTACTTAAGCTGCGGGATAATTAAACGGCTTAAATAGGCGTGCATTAAGAGTGTCGAAACCCAAGGACGTGAACAACAGGCTGTGCCTGTTGACCCCTTCTCGCTAAGTTTAGCCTGCTATTTTGCGCCGGTTAGTTAAGCGCACGGGGATGACCTCATAATTGAGGTCATCCAAGCTGAAGTATCTGCATACGCTTGGCGTTCAGAGAGACGACAGGTTTGGTTTGAATAAGTCTGCAGGAAGAATAGTAGCTAACGCCATCAGTTAGATAACTTTTTTGCGCGGTATGATGTCTGTCAGCCTGTGATGATGAGCGTCTGTCCGTTTGGTCACTAGGACTAAAACACAGCGTTCCTTTGCATTATAGAGCCATGATTTTCCCGTTGGCTTAGCATTATGAGTAATATAAAACCATGAAGTACTACAAAGAAATGCTATTTAGTAAGCTAGTCCAAAGTGGCTGGGAAATAATACACGAAAGCGTAAATACTGAGTGGTGGTTAGAGTCCTCCTGGAAAATCCGTTCAATTAAGCAAAACTATGGTTTAGAGTGCTTTATTTTGTTTTTAGTTGACCCCCAGTATGAAGGAAATGATAAAAGTTCAGCTGTATGGGCTATTGAAGCTTTCAAAAATTTACCTAGTGCTCGTCCATTAAATACAGGTGTTGCAGCCATGAATATGATTAAAGGACAATTTGATGTGAAGTTATCAGTCTTTGTAAACGAATTAAATGAGTACCGTGCAAGCGTTTGTTCATAACAAACCAGTGATGCTATGAATACACTTTGGCCTAACAACTTGAACACGCCTAGCTGAACAGAGATTTATACAAAACCAACGGTATAGCTACTAGCGTTTGGTACAATGCGCCTTTTGGCCGGCCTTGGAAAAAGGTGGAACTTTAAAAGTACCTTTTTATTTTAATCGTAACGGCCGGTTATCTGATTAGTAAGCTCGTTTAAATAAAGGCGTTATTCAGTTCCACTTTAATGATTCAGCCAATCTATCAAAGGCATACTTTACATAACGTCGTAATCCGGTTTAATTTACGAATTGGGGCACAACAAATGCCTTAAGGTAATCGGGCACATAAAGGTTGGTTTGTGCTCGTGCCTCGAAAAGTATGACCAACCGTTGGGTGTATATGCGTAAGAGTCTTAAGGCTGTCGATTTGGTCGTGAGATATATGGCAATTGTTGGCTTAGCTTTGTTTGGAGGTATGGGGGGGATCTTTGCGTTCACGGCATTAGTTTCCCCAAGCGTCAGCGATACACCTCAACTTTTGATTGTGCTACAGATATTGGTCTGTGGTGTAGCGATATGGCTTGTGATGTCTATGGCTTATTCGCCGAAGTCGCTGGCTAAGTTTGCGCCGCTGTCGGAACCGCAGGCAGTTATAGTCGCTAGGGTTATCGTTTACCCTATTGGAGCTGCTCTTGGGTTATTACTGATCAGGCAAGTTCTGCTGGTAGCAATACCTGATTTATTTGGGGTGTTTCAGTGAAACAATGCCTAACATTTATTGGACCTGCTAACGTTTGGTTCGTTTCGTTTTGCTATACCTTTTATCTAAACATTATCAGTCCCTTAACAGGGCATTATAGGTGTTATGTTTAAATTCTATAACTTTTTCCTCTTTGCTATTTGTATGTCAGCCAATGCAATTGAAATACCTAAAAAATACTATGGTGAATATTGTATTAGCGAAGTCTTTAAGTACCGTGGCGGTCTAACAACCGAGGCAGAAGCTAAGTCCTGGTTAGGGAAAAATGTTTCTTTATCTAATACTCAATATGTTGGAATCTCAAAAACTATCGAATCTCCCACATATAAATATTCCAAGTCTCCAAACAAAGTTGTTGAGGGACAAGTACCTGGAAGGACTCGCCTGTTTTGGGGGGTATTTCCGGCAAGAACTCATTTGACTCAAATAGATGTATTTGAGCCGGAAGATCTCGTTTATCCATACACAACGTTTGAAATTGTGAATGACAATAAGTTTTTTGAACTATACGATGGTTACGTATACGTACTGTCGAAGTCGTGTCTATAGCAAGGTCTAAAAAAGGGCGTATCATGCTTGGCTTATGCTCCTTTTTCGCAAAGCTTAGCCAAGGTTTTTGTGCTAATTAGCAGTGGCGTTATGCATATTTGAGTAAGTTGATACAAGGAAATAATAACCACTATGAAATATTTGATTTTTGCTCTATTAACCTTTGGTTCTTTACCCTGTTTTTCACTGAGTGAAGCCGATCGTCTGGAAATTTCCAGAGCCAGTGAAGGGGCTCCATCCCATGTTACTAAAGATGCTACTTTTCTGAAATTTAAAGGTGGAAAATTCATTCCTATAAAACAAGGGAAAAACAAGTTTACATGTGCTGTAGTACACGATCCGAATGGAAGGTATGAACCGTCCTGCTTTAATGAGCCAGCTATGCGAACAATCCTGCCAGCATATGAATTACATATGAAATCACTGTATGAGGGTAAGTCTTACGATGAAACATACAAAATTGTGGATGAGGCTTTTCGAGCAGGTAAGTTGCCAACTGCCGAGACCGCTGCTTTGGTCTATATGATGTCACCAAATAATAAAATGTTTTACAATGGCAAGTTATATCCTACCCCTGTACACCATATGTACTTTTATCCAAAACTAAAAAGTGACGTTTTTTCTTTGGGAGAAGGGTCCGTTTCTCTTTGGCAGGGATTTCCACATTTATCAGCCGTGATAGTAACGATAGATAAGCCAGAATAGGATAACAAAGCAAACCATGGGGCGCATTAAGTGCGCCCCTGTTTGCGATGTGTCTGATGAAACGCAATTCCTTTGTGAGAACATCAATGTTGCCATTAGCGCCTAAAGCAGAGGAGTGTGATGGATCGAAGAGCGTTTATTAAAATGTGTGGGTTACTAGGGATATCTGTACCACTTACTTCGTGCAAAAGCGACAGTGGTTCGCTCTCCACACCGTCAGATTTTTCTGGTTCTGTGCTCATTGTTGGTGCGGGTGCGGCTGGGTTGACTGCTGGATATTTGCTTCATCAGAGCGGCGTAAGCGTCCAGATGTTGGAGGCATCCTCCACATATGGTGGCAGAATGAAACGCACGACCACATTTGCTGATTTTCCTATCCCGCTGGGGGCGGAATGGCTACATGCCTCAGAAAACGAATTAACGAAGGTATTAAAAGCATCGTCATGGGAAAACTCTATTGAGCTTCAAGGTTATGAAAGTCAGGATCGAGTTGGGTATTTTGAAAATGGCGCACTAAACCTTTCACCAATTTTTGACGCATTTGGCAGTGATTTTGAAGATAAAAAATTTATAAACTCCACCTGGTTTGATTTTTTTGAAGAGTATGTTGTCCCGGGCATCCAGTCACAAATAACTTTTAACACTCAGGTAGTGTCAATTGACTATACCGGAGATAAAGTTATTGTTACCGACCATAATGGATTGCTTTACGAAGCCGACAAAGTCATTGTCACGGTGCCGTTGAAAATACTACAAAATGAGGTTATTAGTTTCAGCCCGTCCCTGCCATATAGCAAACTGAATGCTATCCGGGAGGCTCCGGTTTGGGGTGGTATTAAAGTATTTATACGCTTCGCTGAAAGATTTTATCCGACTTACCTAACCTTTCCCGATAGTGAAACAAGTGCTGGTCAACGTGCCTATTTTGATGCGGCATACGGCCAGAATACATCACTTAATGTACTGGGGCTTTTCGCCGTGGGTCAGCAAGCCAGGCAGTATCAATTGGTTTCGCAAGAAGCGCAACTCGAGTACATTCTTAACGAGTTAAATCAAGTTTTCGATGGTAAAGCCTCCCAAAACTATATAAATCATGTGGTGCAGAATTGGGATGATGAGCCATATATTCAATCGGCATACCTGGCAGATCTAGCACCGTCGAGTATTTCGAGTATTCTTTCCAGTACTATCGACCATAAATTGTATTTTGCGGGAGACTCGTACACGCAAGAAGAGGATTGGGGTGCAGTACACAACGCGACTCAAAGTGCCAAGCGTATTATAGAGGAAATTTTGAATACTTAGGCTCTTAATGAAAAGGCAGCCTTTAGATCACGAAACACGTATCAATCACATGCACTCTGATAGCAAAAGGGGCCTCTTGTTTCTCTGGGGGATGTGACGCGTTATGCAGATAAATACGGTGTAATATTGGAGCGGGCTTTCGGAGTTACAACTTGGTGAAGTATAATTTGAACTGAGTTCGCCGGTAAGGGTCACGCTCTTCGTAAAGTAGAAGAGTATGAGGAAATAAGGCTTTCTTCCTGATACCACTCAGGTATGTCGGACTCAAAAGAAATATCTAAAGAAGAATTTGAAGTTGTGTGGCAAAAATCCGCATAACAAGTGTCTCAAAGGGGGGCAAAACACTTGGATTGCCCCTCTTTGCTAAAGTTTAGCCAGTATTTATGCGTCCACTAAAGGCATCGGGTGTACGGTCAGAGTTTCGAATGTTGCATTCATTATTTTTGTTTCTAGCATTAAAAGAACTGAAAAAGGGTGGAACACGTTCCTATTCGATTATTTCAGCTACTTCCATATTATCTTTTTTTGTTCTACTTAACATTTGGTCACTCCTGATGATTGGCGAGCTCTTAATAGGAGGGGCTTTTTCGCAGGTCAACGATGTTTTATTCGCTTAGGACAGCTTTCACCTTGTTGCGATTATTACATACTTATTGGTGGTGGCTGTTGTCTACTTTCGTTTTCGAAATATTAATTTGGCATCATATGAAAATGCGAAAAAACCAAACTTAGGTAAATTTTTGACTTATTCCATCACAAGCGGACTTTTTTATGTAGGTGTTCTATTTTTGAGTATTTAAGTACGCCTAACAAGTCGGTAAAGAATGGACAGTAAGCAATTGGTTTGTTGGCAACAAGTTGCTACGGAATAACCTATTAGTATTTGCACCTTATCAGGGGCAGGGGCTCCTTCTAATAATTCCAGCCTCCTGAGCTGATGTATCTGGCGCACATGTTCGTCTATAACCCTGCATAACTCGTTTAATATCGTGTTTGGTCCGGCCCTGCTCGGTAAACAAAAGTTGATTGTCATCGAGCAAAGTGTCACTTCCGGCATTCATGAATCAAGGCGCCAGGTATGAATATTGAGCTTTTTTCTCTGTATACATCGTGTAGGATGGAGCTATCAAGCATGGCACTGTTATCTAGCTAGTTTTTACCGAAAAGTTAGAACAAGCAATGTGGTGTGTGCTCGCTACATTGATTTTATATATGGATATCTGGGGGATACTCAGATCCGGGTGTTATATGCCTTTAGCAACACTAAATCATAAAGGGAAATTTACATTTTGAAAATTTGCATTGCAGTACTCCTATTTTTTATTTCGACTTTAGTTAATGCTTCGAATTTCACAGCAGTTAAACTACCGAATTCAAAATATTTAACCGAAACACCAAGTATTACCGTTGCGCTGCCTTCATCGTATGCGACAAATTCAACAAAAAGATATCCAGTGCTCTATGTGCTTGATGGTGAACTTAATGGTGAGCTAGTAAAAGGGATGCTTCATAGATTACATCTTTCAAACGGGTCATATGAACATATTATTGTTGGAATAACCACTAACAATCGTCTTAGAGATTTTGCTCCGACGGTGAACAAGGATCCCCGGGGGCCAGTTGGCGAAGGTGGAGGCGGGGATCACTTCTTAGATTTTATGGAAGAAGAGCTGATCCCAAAGATAAATAGCGATTATCGCACCAGTAATTTTAATGTGTTAGCAGGCCATTCAGTAGCTGGTTTATTGGTTATTCATAGTTTTCAATCTCGGCCCAAACTTTTTCAAAGTCATTTAGCATTTAGCCCTGCTGTTTGGTGGGGCGCCCGGGAAACATCTGAAGCGACAAAGAAATACGTCAAATCCAAAAAAACGATTCAAAACTATCTCTATATGGGTATAGGCGATGAAGGTGGGGAGATGCGCGAAGTTTATGATTCGCTGGCGCAAACCATTATGAGGAATCGTCATTTAGACTTAAAATTGCAATTAGATGAATTTGATAATGATTCGCATGATTTCACAATGGCCGTTGGGCTTTACAATGCCTTAAGGGGCCTGTTTCATTATCAACAACAGCAGGGCATATAACAAGCGCAGTCAAAGCAGACACTTACTTGCTGCAAGCATTTGTGTGAAATAGAGACTCAGATGACATTTATTTCAAAGATAATGGTTGGGTTACTGGCTATCCCCATTGGCCTTCTGATTTTCCAGGGGATAGTACTTTCAACGCTCCATCTACTAGCGTTTGACCAAAAAGGTATTTCTGTATTGCTAATTGGTCTTTGTGCGTATCTGGGCTTGATTGGCTTCGTTGCGTTAGTTCGACTTACCTACTCAAAGAGTCATAGTAAGATAGGAAATGGCTATATTGCTTTTTCAGTGGCATCAGGGCTCTGTTCTCTGGTGCTGTTTCTGTACATCTTTTCCTTTTCGCCCCAGATAGTGGCTTTCAGCGCACTTGTTGTGACCTTGGCAATGTATCAAGTTCATCGCTGGTATATTAACAAGCCAAAGTAGCCGGGCGGTGAAAACGCCACTGGTGCTTGAGGCGTTAGCAGTATAAACAGCTAACCTTTTACATCGACGCAAATATCTTGCTCCATGCCTTGGTGCCCAACACACTGATTTAAATTGGCTATTTCTTATGTGGATTGGCTTGACTGAATAGTGGTCCAAAGTTAATTGATTGGCGTCTTAATCCGAGGATTGCAAATCCAAAGTATTTTGATAAAAGGCTTTAAGTTTATTCACATCCCCCTCTAACCATTGAATAAGCCAGTTGTTATAGATCTCGGCAGCCACTGAGTCATTAATCTTTTGTTTGTAGACTTGTGCGACCAAATTAGCAGCATAAATACCTGACATTAAAGCTTTAAGCACGCCGTGTGACGAAGTTGGATCCAGTACAAATGCGGCATCTCCTACAATGTAATAACCCGGCTCTGCCGGCACCTTGGCTTTTCGCCAGCTAACGTCGGCCCCTTTAATACTGCCTAGTTTAGGCAAGTGTGCTAACTCTTTTGGTGGCGTATTGATTTTTCGCTGTGCTTTGGTGTGTTTATTAGCACAGGAGTGCTTTGTTGGCTTTTCACCTTCAATGAACGTATTTTCATCAAAATACAAACGTGTCCAGTGAATGGTGCGCTCAGAGACCTGAGCTAACCATTGCCATTCATTGGCTAAGACTTTAAATCTCGGTTGTTCAATACAATCAGACGCCTGATCAATACTGACATAACCATAACGTGCATAAAGCGGACGACTTAAATATGTCAGGCCCGTATTCAGTTGTTCTGCCAACCAATGTCTGCCGCCGGATGCATCAATAATGCACTGCGCCAAGATCTCACCTTGAGTTGTAGACAGGCCCATAACCTTGCCATTATCCCTCACCACCTCCACAGCACGGCAAGGTTGGCGAATATCTACACCCAATAAACGTGCGTGTTCAAGTAAACACAGATCTAATTGTTCTCTTGGGATCTGAAAACCTTGCCAGCTGCCGTAGTCATCTTCTCCAAACGCTTGAAAGGTGGCGTTGTTTCCTTGTTCAGTCCATTGGCCTTTATAACGCAGAGGGGCTTCTGCCAGTATTTTGTCTTCAATACCCAGTTGACGAAATAGCGACTGTATACCCGGGTGTAAAGATTCCCCCGGCCGATGCCGGGGGAACCTTTGCCGTTCAATTAAAGTAACATTAAGCCCGTTCTGGCGTGCGACAATAGCGGCCGCACAACCAGCCGGGCCGCCACCTATTACTAATAAATCAGTACTGGACATTAAACAACTCCGAACAGGTTGAACAGCCTAAAACGGGTTTATACATCACGGATAACCCAGCTACTGCGGCGAGCCGAACCATCACCCAGATTTAAACGCATTAGTACATTGTCGCCTGAGCCAACAAATACCACCCAACTTACCTTAACCTGGTATTGGGCATAGTGCTTGGTTTCATCTGTTGGGGTTGGTGACGAAACGTTTTGCTGACCGGAAAATTCATTATCAAACCCTTCAACCCGATAAATAGGACCGGTTAGATCTGCATTGGTACGCTCTTCTGCTTGCTCTAATTCACTATCTCCCGGATTAACTTGTTTAAATGACACTATATGAGCATCGTTTTTGTTATCCAGCTTATCTATTGCTCGGTAAACCCTAAGCATGGCGACTATCCGACGTTTATATTCTTCGAGCGAGACCTTACTGGTTTGTGCAATCGAAAACAGGCCGTTCAACGCATTGCGAGTATAATCAGCACGAGGATAATCCGGGAATTGCACCACGCTACGTTCTGCATTACGGTCAACAAAGTGAGGGCCGGTTAAGCCGTCCCAAGAAACCTCACCACCCACGCCGCTTTCGGCATCAGTTAACGGCACAACACTGCCAGCACTAAAAGGCACTTCAAAAAAGGTGCGGGTGGTATCAGGCGCTGCCGCAGGCCAAAAGGTGCTCAGTGCAGCACATAGCTTGGCATCCTCAGGGAAAGGGCTACCTAAACCATATGCGGCCAAATGATCCACATTACCTTCCGGGGTACTTAAAGTATCAAAACTGGTATCCCAGCCCGGGGCAAAAATACCCGCAGCACCATCCGGCAAAAAGGTATTTCGCTTAGGGTGAGCCATTTTTATGATTTCAGCTGTTGTGCCATCCGTTGTCACTTCGGTCTGGGGTAAAGCCACTATTGCGCTAGCGGTGATATCATTTTTAGTGAAAGGTGAGTCAGGTAGCTGAATGTTTGCCGCCACCCTGAGGTCTGATAATGGAGTTGGATCAGCGCGCCACAAGTTTTGCCAATGATTATTTTCGACTAACCAGCTCCACCAGGCCGGAAGGGTGCCCGCGCGTGCCTGCTTGGGAACATCATTTTTCCACCAGCTATAAACAAAACGCTGACGTACTTTAGGGAAGAAATCAGGCGCAGAAACCAAACTATATGCACTAATGTTTTCCAACGGCTTGCCATTGTGTGATAAACCAGTATTACTTTCAGCCAACTTAACGCGAGGCGTAACAGACCCATCGGCGGCAAAATCCAGGTAATGGAGTGCATTAAAGCCACCTTGTTTGGTGATATCGATCACTTCAGGATTGTCTGTCAAACTGGTCTGGCTGCCATCGTCATTGACCTTTTCCCGAATATGGGCATATTCGGGCCAAGGGCGTGCACCGCTTCTTTCGGCTTGCATCGCTAAAGTGGGTGCAAACGCATTATAAAATAGGCCACTGTCTGTCATCTCAGGAGTCTTAAAAGCTAACGGAGCCTCATCCAAAGCTGCGCCCGCAACTAAAGAGTGTGCAACTGGCACCAAAGCACCAGCCCCAAATATTGTGGTATCCCCCCACTCAGCCAATAACTCAGTTAGCCGGAAGGGAGATTGATGCAACTTGGATTCTGGCACTTCGCTAAGGCCTTCCCGGTTAAGTAACTCGGCAAACTTTTCCAATTTTTGATTATACAAATTGGCTTGTTGATCAACTTCAAGTTTAAGGCCGGAAATACATTCTTCACCGGTAAATAGTTTGTGTAAGGGCACCCAAAATTCATTAGCAGAATCATCTACGTTTTCACTTAATACCGCGACCGGGCCAAAACGGTCTTTACGACCCTTCAACTTAGCCGCAATATAAGGTGAGAAGTGACAGGGTAAAACACGAATTTGATGGATATCATCGTTCTCTAAAAACACGCTGTAGCCTCTTAATTCAGGGGAGTAAAAGGCTTCATCTGTTCCTACCCGGGCAATACCGGTACGCGAAAAACACATATCGGCATGGGTGCCATGCACGGTTGACTGAGCAACACGGTATTCGGTACTAAAACTACACACAGCCAGTTCCAGCTCAACATTGTCCGGAAAGCCCATAATGGTGCGAGCTTGTTGCTCAATGTCGCTCAGGGTGGCTTGTCTGGCGGCAAAAACAAAGTTCTCGACAACTTCTATCTCTGCTCTGGTTGGAAACGCCTGAAGTTCAAATCCATCCGGTTTGGTTATTACATTCGGTGACGCAAAAGCATGATACAACAAACTTTTAGCTGGCTCACCGGCACTAATTAAATGGCTTGCTGATATATGAAAATCAGTAAAGCCGTTCAGGCTTCTGTCTACAGTTAAGGGCTCGGTCAATAACGCTTCTTTAAAATCATCATCACTTAATTGCCGCAATGTCGCCAAGTCGATTTGCCAACCATGGTGGTTCAGTAACTCTAGCCAGCCATCGTCTGAGTCAATTAATCTGTTAAGTGCCTGTTTAACTTGTTGTATTAATGCCATCACCATCACTCCTTTACGTCGTGAATTTAGTTTTTAGGGGGAGAACAATGCCAAACCTTGCTAATCATTTGCTAGATTCAAAAGTTCACATTTTGATTTACTCAACATAACCGGGCAGCAAAATTGCTGCACAGGAAAACGCAAGCACAAAATTTTTTCCTAGATTTAATATATGTAGTGAAAGTGTTGCGCGCAAATGAACTAACCCATAAATTCTTCTGGAGAGTATAAAAAGAAGTTTTTATTAGGACGTTAGCCGTGTGCTGACAAAGATTGAGTAATTGCCTGATAGCAGGTCTGTCATTGACTTAGGGTTGCCAGGACAACCATTTTATCTAACTTTACTTCTTGAAGAAAAAGTTTGGCACATTGACGCCGATGCAGAAACGTTCATCTCATCACCTACCTAAAAATGACACACCTAATTTAGAACATACCTATTTTTGATGAGTATGACCGTGATGGATGTTGATTAGTTGGCTCCTCATAACTGAGGTTTCCCATGGTTGCTTATGCGCTTGAGCGCAACAAAAACAAGTTCACTACTTGTGAGTGTTTCTTCATTGCTCGGTGGTCGTCTGGATAAAAATGCATCACAAATTATTACAATACTCTTAGTTACTTAAAAAGGGCCATTGGTTATCTTCTAACTGTACCTATCGCATCGATTGGGCTCCAAAATCATTAAAAACATAAATGTTTTTTGGCGAGTATGCGGGGCATGCCAGTCAGCAATAGTAATTGAGCAACAAGCTCCATTAGATGAGAAGAAGAGACTCAATTAACAAGGAACACGTGCTTTAGTTATTTGGGCTTATCAACATATACCCGTTCTAATTATTGGTCCGACTTTAATTGAACAGATAAATTAATAAAGAGAAATTGGATGCTAAAAAAGTGCTTAATAGGTATCGCGGTCCTGATCTTACCGCCGGCTGTTTTTGTCATGGACACTGTTATTGATAGCGGAGCATATAAAACAATCGAACCGCATTTTGCAGGCTCCTGCAGTACAGTAGAAGGTGTGGTAGGCGCAGAGGATATAACGATAGACCCAACAAGTGGCCTGGCTTATATCTCTGCACACGACAGGCGTAATTGGTCTAAGGGTGGCGGTATTTATATTTATCAAACAGGTTCGTATTCAAAGCCAACGCTTATGTCTCATGATCTTAGCGACACTTTTTACCCGCATGGGGTTTCTTTATGGAAGAACCCTCATGGAGCAGACCGGCTTTTTGTCGTGAATCACCCTCCATCAGCCCCCGGCAGTGAGCAACGCTCTGATAGTGAAGTAATCATTTTTGATATTATCGATGGGGCGCTTAAACGTGCAAAAACACTTAAAACAGATTTACCGTATAGCCTAAATGATGTTGCGGCAATTGACAGTGACAGTTTTTATGCAACCATCGACAAGGGCAGCCTCACTCGCTTTGGTCGCCTTTTGGAATCCTTCGGCCGTCTAGCACGCGGTGGAATAGCATATGGAAATAACGGTAGTATTACTAAATTAACTGGTGATCTTATCTACCCAAACGGTATTCAAGTCAGCCGTGATTCGTCAAAAGTGTATGTTTCTGAGTCCACTGGTGAGAGGCTGTTAACCTATGCGCGAGATAAGCAAACAGGAACGTTGCAACTCATTGACGAAATGACAATTGATAGCGGGCTAGACAACCTTGAGTGGGATTCTGAGGGTAACTTGTGGGTTGCAGGCCACCCACAAATGCTCAAGTATCTGGAGCACAGTAAAAATCATGCAAACCTCTCAGCGTCACAAGTGCTTCGGATAAATGTAAACGAGGGTATGTCAGTGGATGAAGTATACCTGAATAACGGCGAGGCTATCTCAGGGTCAAGTGTCGGTGCGCCCTATGAAGACCACCTGTTGATTGGCAGTGTTTATGAACCATTCATACTTGACTGTAAACGGGATTCAAGTAAGAAACCACAATAACAAACTGTTTAACAGCGACCAAAATTTGGTTGGCTGATTTTTTTTCATATTGCAGCTAACCAAATAGTGAGTTTTTACATAAGCGAGAGCTGTTGTTTGCTTCAGGTTGTGAAGTGGTTTTTTGTGGTGGTGACAGTATATTAGCGAAAGCTTCTTCGGACTTTATTGTTAGTCAAGAGCTGCTTAGCAAAAATGGTATAACCTGGTCTGTAGGAGTTGGAGAAAAGGCCTGTGATGCGGCACTTGCGCTAAAAAAGTGAAAGCTCTCGGGCGAAATAGAGTTTAAATCTTTGGAGTGGAATAATGATGCACATATGTATGGCTGCCAGGGTTCTTGGTTAAGTGAAGCCTAGATGAAATGCAAACTGTACTCATAAAGTGAATCTAATAGGTATGATACTATTCTGGGGTTACGAGTTGCTGTGTATGTACTTCAGGAGGGCAGGTGGAAACGATTTATCAGAAGTTTAAAGGGCATAAAGTTAAGTACGTATTTAATGACAAAGCGTTGTCATATGAGTATAGCGACTCAGAAGATTCTATCGCGTTTGAGGCCCAGTATGATGAAATTGATGTGGAAAATGTCATTCGTTCTACATCAAAAAATGCGATATGGAAATTTATCGCGTTACCTTTTATTTTTCTGGCACTATTTGCTGTTGGTAAGGCTTCGCTGAGTGTTGATTCTATTGAGAAGCTATTAGCAGGGCTGGTGGTCACTTTGATTTGGGTGTTATTAGCGGTGGGATGCTGGATAAAATACAAACGCTCTGAAGTTACCTTTACTATGTTTGATAGTGTGAGAGGCCGTTTGATTGTCGTTCACGATGGACAAGAAGATAAAATTATTAATCTCCTGAAAAAGTCAGTATCCAATTATCAGAGTATGCTTTCACACTTAACGAGTAATGCAGTGCATTAAAGTCAGTTCTTGAGATACAAGTATTAACTTTGCTTTTGGGGTTTTTGTTACCCAGGAAAAGGTATGGGCAATACACATAACATGCCAATAATGAAGCGGATGTAACGTCAGGCTAGCGCTCTGTCGTTATGAAGCTTAGTCTGTATTTGACGCTTAATATTGGAGCATTGACTTGTTTGTTAATTCTATGCGGAAATTATTACTCTTAGATATTGTTTTGGTATTGATCCCGGCAACGATCTTAGCCGTTGGAGGGCTGATGTTAGGCTACTTCATAGTACTGGATTCGTTAGCAAAAACAGTGAAACTATACGAGTTCTTAGTGTTGGCAATACTTGTAATGTGTACTTTGGCTATTGTTTCTTTGTGGCTTTTGTTAGTTGAGTTATATAAAGCGAGAGAGCACCTCTCTAAAAAAACAAAAAGCTACTGTAACTTTTTTGCTCTCTTTGGCGGTATTATTGCTATTTGGGCCTCAATTTCAGTGCTTATAAACTCAATATTTGGCTTTGGGTCACCTGAAGTGTTTCAAGTTGGGGGGTTATTTAGTCCTGGTGTTCCCATGCTAATACCCTTAATACATTACTGTTATCTTGTTCAGAAATGTCATTCTAATCAGAGTCTTACCTAAAAACCGTGTAACAGTGGACTTGTACGGCTTAGGCGCTGATTTCAGAATGGATTTAGGTGCACATTTTTAAGGGTTTATAACTAAGATGAAAATCGTAACCTCTTTACCCTATGATGTAATATTCGAAGGCGAGTCCTTCGTCGACAGATATAAAATAAATATGCTCGGGTGTGTCGCACCTGCATTTAGTTTTTTCTTGTTGCCAGAGAAGCTCGATTTTGTAGCCGTATTTTTACTTTCGGTGTTCTATTTTTATGTCATTTTTCTATCTGGGCTCAGTAGAATTTTATGGAAATTTGATAAAGTACTTTGGTGTCAGCTTTTTTTATCTTTACTGTTTGGTTTAGCTGCGGTCGTTTTTTTCAGGTTTTTCGACATACAACATTGGCTAATCCATGATGTTGGTTACTTTCCTGATGGAGAAGTAAAGCACTACTATGCGGCTGTATTTTTTGCGCCGCTAGCAGCAGCTTACCTTGATTCGTTTAAAAAAGTAGAGTTAGCTTTCTACAAATCTAAAGGGTTTGACTATCGCGGTATGATAGTTGATTTAAATGGCTTGTGACTAGCTAATCAATAGAGCCTGTAAGTAGGTTGGGGAAATACATGTGTTGTGCTTTTTATAAAAAGCTAAAGGGCCTAAAAGGCACCTCATATATTACCTTGCATTGGAGTGGTAAGCGCCGATGAGGTACATCCATTTACCTGGTGAGCAAGAACTGCCACATCATGAACCTCTAAATCCTTACCGCTGTGTCGTCGTCATTGAGGATGAAGTTAGCTGTGCAAGACAACAAACTATAAGCAAATGGCTGGTGGACTCAGGATGTCTTTACATGATGGCCTGGGGAAAGGATTGCGGTTCATGGGATACCTCTGTAGACATGGCAAACCTTCAACAGTTCAATTTCAACGAAGTGCCAGAAAAATCGTTCGTATACACTACCTGGCATCAAGATGAGAGTCTGGAAGACGTTTTTTGGTTTTCCAGGAATTGTGCATTTCACCCTTTAGTTGAACTAAAAAATACAGTCGTTTTACACCTTTCTCCAAACGATAATGAAGATGTAATTCGGCATCAATACTATGGCGTTTAACGGATACACTGAAGCAGGTGCATTGCGCGTCGCCGAGTGGTATACCGCATCTGAACGCGCCTGGTGTTTAAGTGGCGTTTTATGCAGGTGTAAATGCCGAAGGAAATATGTGAATGAGCCAACCTACAGCGCTATCGGTCTAGAAGATTATACAGCAAGGTCAACAGGTTTCCGCCCTGAGGAGATGTGCAAGATTGTGGGAGAAATAAAAACAGATACTCGAAAGGTACAGAGTTTTATTTCTCTGCTGCGAGAGTTTTGTATTGGTATGAGTCTGGAGACAATGCTCATTGCAAATGGTTAGTCATTGCAATGAGTTTGGGATAGTTACAAAGCACGTCAGGTGAATGATTAAGTGCGGCGTTTTGGTAAGAGGTTAGGCGAGTTCTGTCACCTCAGTGTGAACACTTAATTACAGGCGTTAGATACATTGATATTTCATTGTTAACCTATATAAAGGAGTACTTATTTTGAAAGGATATTTAATTCTAGACTTTTCTATTACCGACTTTCCTCGTTTTAAAGAATATATTAAAGAAATTCCCGAGTTCATTAGAAAGCATGGCGGAAGATACGTTGTCCAGGGGGTTGAGCCCGAGGTCATGGAAGGGGACTGGCACCCGGAAAGAGTTGTTGTACTGGAGTTCCCAAGCAAGGATATCGCTAAGGGGTTTTTAGCTGATCCCGAGGCACAACCTTTGTTTGCGATACGCCATAGCACAACTAAGAGTAAGCTGATCTTAGCTGAAGGTTGCTTTTAATTCAGCAGCCTTTTTAGTTATCGCTTGTGTTCCTGTGTCTTATGAGAGTATTCAAAATATGGTTTTTATTGCATCAATATTGAAAAAACAGGCCCTAATCTTTAAGTAGTAAGCTCAGAGCAATCAAGTTTGGGTGTTAAAGTGCAATTAGCGATGGCTTTGAACATAGAGGGCGCAAAGCAATAACAGCGTTTCGAGGAAATACTTTGAAATCACAAATAACCAGAAAGTCACTACTGGAGCTGTCTCGGGAATATCCAATCGATACAGGGATTGATGATTGGCGTTTTCGTTGCAGAGAAGTAGGTCCATCTCAATATTCAGCAGAAGGAGAGGATACGCTGGGACGTAAAGTCGGTTGTTCGGGTGTTGATTTTAGGGAAACTCTAAATAACTGTATTCAACAGGCAAAATCATTAGTCAAATGATGAAGAAATTAAAGGTGCACTATCAGTTAAGCTACGAGAGCGAAATCAAATTTGGCCCCGCATATTACTCATTAGAGATTGAAGGACATAAAGTGCCGGGTTTCTACTATGGGTTTGATCGCAGTGAATTGCTAAATGGTCGTTATTTGGCCATTCAAGAATGGCTTACAACAGACTATAAAAAGGGACCTAAAACAAGAGTCGCAATTTTTGATTTAGATAATAAATTAGTATCTCGCCTGGAGGTTGTGGAGAAAGGTTTTGTTAGTGATTTCAGGCTAACAGACAACATATTTTCTTATCGAAAAACTTATCATGCAAATGCGAGGGTAGTAGATCTGGAAGTAGGCTGGGATGCCATCGAAGAATGGAGTGATATTTACGAGTCATGAGCTTTTTAGCAACAGCAATGTTGATGCTCTTATAATGTTTTTTGTTCTATTTTAGGTAAGGCGTGGGTGGCACATTGTATAGAGGAGTGTGAAGTATGGAAGGGAATAGTGCTTTTTTTGTCATTTATTCTGTTTCTCAAGCGGTTGAGGCTCTGATTGGTTTAGTAAGTACCATAATTGTCTGTATTGCTGCTTATAAATTCAGTCGGGTTAAAGGGCTACCCTGGAGGAATGTTCTGTTTTACTCGATATTAGGAATTGTAGCTGTTTCAATTGCACAGTGGGTAACAATGGACATTTTGATGGGAACGGCGGCAGAAAGTGAGATATTAGTCGAAAGTATTTTTTTTGTGATATTGAGTATTCCATTTTTGTTAGCTTGTATAGCTCTTTATAAGATAGCTAGCCATATTGGTGATGATGTGTAGCTACGCCTCATAAAAAACTGGGAAACCATGTCGTGCCTTCTTCTGTTGGGTAGTGAGTATGCATTTGGGTTTTTATTGGCTCTATATGTTATAAGGTGAATTAATCCTGCCTGGGGTGGTTCTTAATGTGCTGAAGGCACTGGTTTTTCACTCCTGGATATTATAGCTATTTGGAACTAATTTCCCTGATGAGTAGTTAGAGAACAGTAATGGTAATTTTTAGTTCAAAAAGTGCATATTCCATAATTTTTACGCTGGGCATGTCAATTTTCCTGGTTATCTCATTTTGGGGCATTATGCATTGGGTCAACAATGCAGAAACAGTTGAAAGAGTAGAAAGACAGAGCATGCAATGGAAAGGCTTTGAATTAACGGAATACTCATTTATTGCGACTGACGCCTGCATGTTTGTGGACTACAGCAAAGTGCAAGTGGTTGAAGGAAAGCCTCAATTATTAGAAGGGAAGCAAAAGGTGACTATTGAAGGGCGCTTCGATTTGGCAAAAGAGGCAATTCTGAATGCAGATGCCCTGCGAATTGAATACCACCCATTATACGGCTTTCCAGTGAACATTGAGGTTGACTGGGATGATCAGGTTGTTGATGATGAGTGTAGTTATTCAATTAAGGAGTTTAAGGTGCCCTAACAAGGCTTGTCAGCTTCATCGCTTTGTTTACTTTCTCCCCAGATTTGACTGCGTTTGGAGATGGCGCATAAAAGGACATGAACTATGGAACAGTTAAAAGTTGCTTTAGCCCTTATGGGCTTTTTTACCGGAACCTGTCTGATTTTGGGTGTGTTGACCGGCCACTTTCATTGGGCCTGTTTGCTAGTTGGTGGCTTTTTGTATTTTATATCATACGTGCTCTGGCCAAGTAAAAAACGCGGGAAACGCGAGACAGAAAGCGCAACAATGGATTTCCTCGAAGAGATGATTGAGTTTCCAATCGATGTAATCAGTTGGTTTTTGCGGGGTCTGGGTCGTTTATTTCGTTATTTGCTCAGTACTAAAGGCAATGGTGGGGACATTGATTTCTAACACTCACACTGGGTGAGAGTTAATCAATTGCACAGAGAATTCGTATCTAGTATACGAGCCTGAGCTGAAAAGCCTTTTTGATGGTGTTGTGTCCTGTATCAGGTGCTTTTTATGGTTGCGGAGTAATGAATGCATGCAGGCTAAATATTAGGCCGTCACTCAATCTCAACTCTGCTTCAGACCTGCCTAACATAACAATCTAACAGTTGGCTCAAATTTTGATACATACAGATAGGTATCAGAAATGTATCAAGGAGTTACCATGTTAATGTACAAAACGGCCGGTGCTGGCCCATTGGCTGCTGAAATCAAAGTCGACACTGGCAGTAAATTGCCGGGGAGTGGAAATACAGACTCTGGCTTCAGCCAGGAACTTGCTATGGAAATGCCCGAGCCTCAACCCTCTGAGGTTAGTTTGCAATATCAGCGAAAAGAGTTGCAGACGACGATCCGCAACGACAACTTTTTGGGCGAGATGCAAGAAGCCATTATAATGCAGCGCCTGGGTGTCAATCTTGAAAAGATCAAACAGCTGCAAGAGAAGCTGGACGAGCTTGAGGATCTATTTGAAGCTGGCTATTTATCAGAAAAAGACTTCAATGAGAAAGCGTCAGTGATAGAAGAAATGATCGCGCAAGAGTATCAAAAAGGCCTAGAGCGGGCACAGGAGAACGGGCAAAAGCAAGAGCACGTATTGGTTGACCTTTGAGCAGGTTTGCCATGGTTAAGCGGTTTTTAGTTTGCGGTGCTCTAACTTGGGTAGTGCAGGTTAACCCGTATCACAGAACATGGTAATTGAGAAAGGCAGAGGAAGTTGCAGCCAGCCAAAGTAATCAGTGAGCAGCGCTAGCCTAGCTTCTTGTCTGGCGAGTTATGACATGGCATTTAATGTCCCGTGACTATTTCATTTATCTAAAAATGCTGACATGAACCAAAGAAAGCGGCCCGGCTAGTCTCCCCTTAATTTTTGATTTCCTTATTTCATGGTTGGAACTTTTGGTATTGCCCAACTGGAATATCTAAATATATAGCAGCAAGTGACGGAGCTCGTGCCACGATGCGACGGCAGGTTATTATATGCTATGAGTACAATGGTCCCTCACTTAGAGGAGCCTGCTTAGTTAAAATCGGTAAAGGGATGATAGCTTTTATGAGATATCAAAAAGTGGCATCGACTTTCTGTTGTTAAATAACACATCATCCGCCAGATGATAGCTAAATCACCGCGCAAGTATAGTGACATAAAGCCTTCAAAATTACCTTTGATACACAGCAATGCAGGTCTGTACAATATGGGATATTACAGAGCTAAAAATCAGCGTGTTCTGTGTAAAGTTTAATGTTAAGTACTACATCAAAAGGAAAGGTGTATGAGTGACTCGATAAAGTCAAAAGTCCCAGTGATATTTCTGCTATGTATTTCAATCTGGTGGGGGGTCTATTACCAATCAGATAGCTGGCTAAATGATTATGGTCATGCAAATTTTGAGTGGCTATATCTTTTAGATGCGTTGCTTGTACTACCCGTCTTGTGCTTCTTATGTGTCAAGAATAATAAGCAAGCTTTGCTAAAAGCGGCTGTCCTGGTGTGTTTGGCTATTTTGGTGGGGAGTTATATTATTCCCGAACACAGCAAATTGCTTTGGCATTACCTTGAAAGCGGCCGTTACTTTGTTATAGCGGCAATTTTGTTGCTCGAACTGGTGGCGGCCATCACCGTGTATTTTTCAATTAAGGTTGCCATCGGTCAGCTCGAAGACCCGGATAGAGCGATAGAAACACCAGTTAATCGGTATTTGGGTGACAGCACTTTGGCGAGGTTATTTACCTTCGAAATACGCATGTGGACTTTTGCGCTCTTTGCAAAGCGAGTAAAAGCAGAGCACTTTTGTGGTGAGCAGCACTTTACATATCACCAAAAAGATGGCGCAAAGAGTAACTTACTTGGGTTCATTTTCTTGATTGTCCTCGAAATGCCGATCATGCATCTATTTTTACATTTTGTGTGGTCACCGTTGGCTGCGAATATTGTGACTTTTCTTACCTTTGCAAGCTTGGTCTTCTTT
This sequence comes from Pseudoalteromonas rubra, assembly GCF_000238295.3. Lineage (NCBI taxonomy): Bacteria > Pseudomonadati > Pseudomonadota > Gammaproteobacteria > Alteromonadales > Pseudoalteromonadaceae > Pseudoalteromonas > Pseudoalteromonas rubra. The sequence goes on along the minus strand of NZ_AHCD03000035.1, from coordinate 542,077 downwards.
GTTGCAGAGTATCGCGCGGTGTCCCGCAGGCCGGTCTCTTTGGTTGGTAATGAGCTAGTTATTCGTTATGGCCTGTTTCATTCGTTTGTTATCCCTTTAAGAAACATCGCCAAAATACAATCGCATGACGAATATGTGGTAAGAGCCCAGTGCGTAAAGCGTTACAATTACGCTGGTAACCCGAATGTCAAAATTGAGTTGGCTGAGCCGCAAGGCGCGGTAGGGTACATTTTTATCGGTCTTGATAATCCAGAACAGTTTATTTCAGCCGTGATAAAGCGCACTGGTGCGAACAAGCATTGAAGTGTTAAGCATGCACTGCGAGTGCTTGTTCATTGACTCATGCGAAAGTTAAAATGCAGTTTGTTCAATAAACAGTGACAAGGATAATCATGCAATTGCTTAACTATGTACTCGCAACCGGCTTGTGCTTTACTGCTTCAACATATGGTCAGACTATAAACTTGCAAGATTATGGTGCGATCCCCAATGACAATATAGACGATACGCAAGCTATCAATCAGGCACTGACCGATCTTGGAGTGCTTGCTGAGTCCTTTAAAAATCAAGGTATTTTTGATTCACGAGCAACGCTCTATTTCCCCTCGGGCGTTTATGACTACAACTATATCGATGCCCAGTCAGGTCAGCCACAGCCTTTACCTGTGCCCAATAACTCAACGTTACGGCTGGAAGCTGACACCAAATTAAAGTTTAAGCATTATTCATATATGTTGCTGGAAAAAAACTCAATGCATATTCGCATTATTGGTGGGATCTTTGATGCATCTGATGCAGAAAGCTCGGGTGCTGCGGCCAATGGTGGAGGCTTTTTATTTGAACATGGTCATAACATCGAGATAGATGGGGTCACAGTGCAGCACACTGGCGGCATTGGTATTGAGTTTAATAATGTTGTCAACTCTGTTGTTAAGAATGCCAAGTTAAACAACAATGCCTATTATGGAGGACAGGATAAGTTAGGTAAAAACAACCAATGGCTTAACTCCCAGTTTAATTTTAATGGGCTTGATAACCACTTTAAAGGCCGAGGTTTGACAATCTGGGGTGGGAACAGCCTGGTTGCCGGTAATGAGTTTATTGGTAACTCAGAGTATGGGATACGTATTTATGCATCGTGCGTGAGCCAGGACAACTGTGAGCTAAGTCGCAATGCCAACATTTTGATCAAAGATAATTATATTGCGAGAAACTGGCTTCAGGATATATACCTGTACGCGCAAGATGACCTGCTGTCTGATGTTTTCATCACCAACAATGTTGTTGATTTTCATTATAACATGGGCCAACTCGATGATCCCATTAAAGTCCACTCTGATCCTGCAAACCACCCAAAAGTGCCCGTAACCATAGCCGGTCGAAAAATCACTTTTACCGGGAATAAGATTACCAATATTGGCAATGATCCAGAATATCGTGCAATCCATGTCGTCAATGCGCACCAAGCTATCATAAAAGATAATGAGATCACTCAGTTTCAACGTGGGATCAGCTTTGGCATGAATACCACGTTGGGTTCAACTGTAAATGGCGATCACTTGATAGAAGGAAATAGGTTTAATGGAGTACGAACACTGATCCATCGTAATGACATTGGCGCCGTTACAAATGCAACGTTCCGGAACAACACAGTGATCAGCCTGGAAGGGTCATCTTTATACGCCGGCATTGAATTTTCGATCTCGAATGGGTTTTTACTCGATAACAATACATTCGACGGCTTTTATAAGGGGATTATTGTGAATGCAGGGACGGATGCCGTAATTAGCCGCAATAAAACAGTAAACTCCTTGCTCACAGGCTTCCAGGCATACGGCAATACGCCAAACGTACTGCTACACAATAATTCATTCAATTAGTGAGAAACCGCTTTCAGGCAAGGTACGTCAGGTTTGAAGGCGGTGACGAATAAGGTTGAGCTTTTCACTTCCCAGCTCACATTAAAAGTGTGCTGCCAAAACCTAATGAATAAGCTGCTGGTGTTTGTGGCTGATTGGCAGGCTGTTAGTTCGTTATCAGCCTGTATCTTAAACAAGTTAGTAAGTCTCTTCAGCTCTCTCATACCACTGCTGCATTAACATGCCCAGGTGTCGACACAGTCTCATAACTATTAATGTGATAGCGCCATATCGATCTGTGTATCGTTTATCTCAAATCATAATTTCCAAAAAATTACCGGACTGTAAGTTTCAAGAAAGTTTGTTCCCTTAAGTTTTACTTAACCCCGGACAAATGAGTTGTCCGATACAGTAAGTTTGACTAACGGAGCACGGTAATGAACAAAACATTTTCTTTGGTTTCTCTGGCATTTATGAGCTTTTCTACTCTGGCTGACGATCAGGACCAAGGCACCCAATGGGGGGTTGGCGCAGCAATTGTCTCTCAGGATCAGGGCTATACAGATATTGGCAATGAGACCATTCTGGTGCCAGCTTTGGCCATTCAGTCTGGCAATTTTTCATTATTAGGACCACGTGGCAGTTATAAAATCTGGCAGCAAGAAAATATAGAGTTTTCGGTTGTGGGTCAGTTACGGCTGGATGGTTACGAAGAAGCCGATGGTGACATTTTCCTGGGAATGGAAGACAGGGACATGAGTTTCGACTTTGGGTTTGAAGGGGAGCTGGACACTGAGTTTGGCGAGTTTGGCTTTTCTTTTATGCACGATGTGACCAGCACCCATAAAGGGTATGAGGCTAGTGTAAGTTATGGCGTACCATTTAATGTAGGGGATGGCCGCATCATGCCCTATGTGTCTGCCAGTTATCTGAGTGAAGATCTGGTTGACTATTACTATGGTGTTCTACCCAACGAGCAACGCGCCGGACGCATGGCTTATGTGGGCGAAGCAACCATGAATGTTGAGGTGGGTGTCTCCAGTGATTGGTTTTTTGGCAAAAACCATATGATTAAGGCTGACCTGAGCTATACCGCATACGGCAGCGAGATCGAAGACTCTCCATTGCTAGAAAAATCTGGTGCTGCGCAACTATTGCTGGGGTATGTATATGTCTTCTAAACCTCTTGTTCTGCTGAGTCTGATAGCTCTGCTTGGCTGTCAGGATCAGCAGCGTGACGCTTATGTAGAGGCTGATCCTAATCAGCCAGCTAACAGTCAGTTAGCCACTGTGCTGCCTGAGCGGGTTATAGACGTACCAAAGAAAGTATTTTATGGCCAGATTGAAGGCGCAGAAGACACTCAGCTGGCTGCATTGAAATCGGGTCGGGTAGAAAAGCTCTGGGTGCGTGCCGGGCAGTTTGTGACTCAGGGCACAGCCTTGATGGAGCTTTACGATCCCGTGGCTTATGCGCTACTGGATCAGGCTCGGGCTGAGCTCCAGCGGGCAAATGCAGCGTTTACCAATTCCCGAGCCGAATTCGAGCGCGCTGAGGCTTTGGTAAAACGTAACCTGCAAACTCAGTCTCAGCTGGACAAGCTGCGTCGTGACCTGGATATGGCCTATCAGCAGATAAATAAGGCGCAGGCCGAAGTGAATGCCGCGCGCAATCAACTTGCGGAGTTGACCATCAGCGCACCATTTGATGGGGTGGTAAGCGATCTGCTGGTACGTAAAAAAGAGTACGCCGAGGCTGGGCAAACGGTAATGAACTTTCAGGCGGCCGATGCGTTACATGCCCGCTTTGCAATCCCCGAAGAAGTAGCCTTAAAGGTCGATGCACAACAGCAGGTAGAGGTATTTGTGCCTGCGTTAAATGAATCAATTACGGGGGTAATTGTAGAGCGTGTACTGCCGCTGGGGTCTCGCTCTCCTTTCTTTTTCTTGAAAGTCCAACTGGCAGCACATGAGCAAAGCTGGATGGGCTTGAATGTACAATTACAAATTCCGCTTTCGGATCAGCGTTTATATCAGCTGCCTGGTGGGGTCCTGCATTATGACGAAACAGGTCAGTCTTATGTCGTGCTGCAATCGAGCCCTGAACGACGCCAGTACGTGCAGGTCGTAACGGGGCGAGCCAATCATATATTGGTAACGAGTACAGAAGCGCTTGAATCACCGGCATTGGTATTTGCAGATAGTCGGACGCTGCAAACCCCCTCGCTTTATAAGGAGTAAGTTGTGAATAAAACGCCCTGGTTTGTCAACCCACGCCTGATCCTGGGTTTGATGTGTATTGTGTGCCTTGCTGGTGTGGGAGGCTGGTTTAGTGCCCCTGAGCAGGAAGACCCCACCTTTCCATATCGCAATGGCCTGATTGTGCTCAATGCCAGTGGTCTCGAAGCCGAGTCTTTGGCGCAGCGTTACATTCGCCCGCTGGAGCGCGTGTTAGCACAAATAGATGAGATTCAGGCCTACAGTGCTCAGGTAAAACATGGCGCTGCGTCGTTGGATATTGAGTTAAAAGAAACCGTGTACAACACAGATCAGGTCTGGCAACGGATCAAAGAAAGTATTGCGCCAATACGCCAGAGTAACCCGACGTTGTCGATGACCATTATGGATCGCGTGCAGGACACCCAGGGGATTTTTTTGTCAGTGCGCAGTCGGGGAGATTTGTTACAGGAGCGCCAACTTGCCATCGCGCTGCGCGACCAGCTATTGGCACTTAGTACGGTACGTAATGCACAGCTGGTGGGCGATCCGGGGCAACAGATAGCGGTGGCTTTTTCACAGCAGACTATGCAGCAATCGGGTATTACCCCCTTGCAGATTGCACAGCGTATAGCAGCTGCTAATAATACAGATTCGGTGGCCAGCATCACCGACGACCGAGCTAACCTGATCTTATCTCCTGTTGCTCAACTAGACTCTACCGATGAATTGAAAAATACCCTGATCGCAACGGCTCAAGATCAGCAGTTACCCCTATCCACATTGGCAGATGTCCACTATCGTACCGACCCCAAAGCCCGAGAGTCTTTCTGGGTTGACGGTCAGCAGCAACTGGGCGTGGCGGTAACTCTGGTACCTAACCGGATCCGCATTGCTCAGGCAGGAGAGCAGATCACCCAGCTGGTTGAGCGGTTTAATCAGACCCATGGCGCAGAGGCCGTGAGCATTGAGTTATTCCAGCCTAAGTGGGCCAAAAAGCGTAAAGATGCCCTGATGCAATCTTTAATGATTAGCCTGATCGCCATTGCCGCCATTTTGTTTATTTTCCTGTCCGCAAGTGGGGCTGCCAGCGTGTGTATTGCAGTGGTGGCTATCACGCTATCTGCCATCGCGGCATTCAGTGCAATGGATGGGGTGTTACACCAGATGACGATTGCAGGACTTATTTTGTCCCTTGGCCTGATGGTTGATAATTGTATTGTGGTTGCTGAACGTTTTAATCGCCATATATCGTCTGGTACCGCTCCTTTGCACAGCGCCATCCAAAGTATCCATGAGCTATGGCGTCCTTTATGCGCGGCCACCGTGACAACGATAGCGGCATTTTTACCTATGCTCATGGCCAAGGGCAGTGTGGCAGATTTTATTGCCAGTATTCCGGTGATGGTTATTTTGTGTATTGTTGCCAGCTACGCGATTGCATTGACATTAGTGCCTTTACTTAACCGTTATTTGCCTGCTCGCACACTGGGGGCGTCACGCTGGCAGCAGCAGTTGCAACAGCACTTAGAGCGGGGGGCATTGGCTTTATCGCAGTTTACGTTGCAACATAAAGCGCTGACTTTGGTTGCGGCTTTTGGTTTATGCGCCGGATTAATGTCATTGCCACAAGCTGATGGCGAGTTTTTTCCAAAAACCAACCGTAACCAGGCCATTGTGGATGTAGAGCTGCCGATGGGCAGTCATAAACTACATACAGCCAGCATATTGAACCAGATTGCTGAGGACATTAGCGCCCGAGCTGACGTCCAGCGTACCTTAGTGTTCAATGGCTTTTCTGGTCCGAGGTTTTACTACAATTTGGCGCAAAAGCCGGATGAAAGTCATATTGGCCGTGTGGTGCTGACTGCACAAGCCAATACAGATATGGCTCAGCTGGTTGAACAGCTTAACACCAGCTTGCAAAAAGCGTATCCAGAGGCCGTGTTGCGTGCCCGTGAACTGGGTCAGGGACCGCCATTAGAAAGTACTGTGGTGATGTGGCTAAGTGGTGAAGATTACGATGTACTTCGCCGTGCCGGTGAAGAGGTCTTTGCCATGCTCAAAGCAGATGCGCGCTTCGAAGCGCCGGGGAAAGACTACGCAGTCCCCGTCCCACAGCTGACGATGACGTTTGATCCGCAACGCCTTAGTCAGTTTGGTCTGACGGAAAGCCAGCTCAACGACTATCTGGCCTGGCGCAGTGCAGGGTTGACGATGACGCAAGTGAGTTTTAATGATGAGCCAACAGCGGTGGTATTGTACGACCCGAATTCCAGCCATGACAGCATGGACATGATGAATACTGGTGTACTTACGTCTTTGATAGACAAACCCGTACCAGTGCATGCGCTGGCAGATATTCAGGTGCTTGGTCAGCCGGCGCTTCTGGAACGCAGAAACGGTGTGCCCGTGGTTAAACTGATCAGTGAAGTGGCGCCCGGTGTGGATGAGACTGAACTACTCACTGAGCTGACACCAGCACTAACAGCCATTGCACAGCGCTATGGCCTTAAACTGGAGTTTGGCGGCGAAATGGCTGAGTCTGGTGAGGCCAATAATGCGCTGGTGAAAACGCTGCCGGTTGGTGCATTGCTACTTTTTATAGCCCTGATACTCCAGTTTAACTCACTGCGTTTAACCTTACTGGTGATGCTGAGTATTCCATTTGCCGTTATAGGTGCACCTGCCATGCTGAGTCTGGCACAGGTTCCGTTCGGGTTTATGTCAGTATTGGGTATTCTGGCATTAGCAGGGATCGTGGTAAATAATGCTATCTTGTTGATCGACGGTACTTTGCTTTACGTACAAGGCGGTCAGAATACTCAGGCAGCCATCATGTTATCGGTACAAAATAGAGTGCGCCCTGTTATAGTCACTACAGTTACAACCATAGTGGGCATGCTGCCGCTAACGTCAGCCAGCAGCCCGTTATGGCCACCGCTGGCATGGGCCGTTATTGGTGGGCTGGTGACCTCTACAATATTGGTGCTGGTGGTCATCCCGGTATTGCTGCAATTGCTGTTACCCAAATGTAGTCAGCACTCATCGGCAGATGTGCCACGCCTGGTTAATATATGTACGGAATAACGAGTAAAAGCACTACAAAGTCAGACAATGGAGAACCTAGTATGCGCATTTTGATCACTGAGGATAACCTGCAACTGGCCAGTTTTATCCAGCAGGCCATGACTAAGGAAGGCTATGCTGCCGATATTGCCACCAGTGCTGGTGCATTACATGATCAAATGGCCCTGTGGCACTACGACGCCATTATTCTGGATCTGGGTCTGCCTGACAAAGATGGACTGGATGTGATTGCAGCACTACGTGGAGCTGAAAACCCGGTGCCTGTCTTGATCTTAACAGCGCGTGGCAGTGTAGATGACCGCATTGCCGGGCTGGATTTGGGCGCAGATGACTATATTAACAAGCCCTTCGACATTGGCGAATTACTGGCGCGTATGCGTGCTTTGCTGCGTCGACCGAGCCAGTATACAGGCACTTTGTTGTCTCATGGCAATCTCGCTCTTGACCCTAAATCTCGCAGAGTGACAGTGAGTGGTGAAAACCTGTCTATGGGTAAAACCGAAGTGGCCATTTTAGAGTATCTGTTGCGTCATGTCGGGCTGACAGTTGGCAAGGATGCTCTATACGATGCCATTTATGCGATGGGGTTCGAAGTAACTGACAATGCTTTGCAAGTCGCGGTTCACCGAATACGCAAAAAGCTCGATGGCACAGAAGCTGGCGTGACCATTAAAACGCTTCGCGGCATAGGATACATACTGGCATGAAGATCATTAAAAATTCGCTTGCGCGCAAGATTTACCTGCACTTTATACTAATTGGCTCTGTCGTATTTACCGGCATTGGTGTGATTTTACATTTGTTTTCGATGAATTATGCCAACCTGGCGTTGGAAGTCAGTATGAAGGGGATGAGCGAAGATGTCGCAGACGCACTGCGTTTTGAACAGCAGCAGCTGATATATGCCCCCGATAGCGTGATTGAAAAATGGGGCTATGATGCCCTGTATAATAACTTTGCGTTTCGTGTTATCCGTGCTGCGAATAACGAGGTGTTGCTTCAGTCTGTGAGCAATGAGCAAGGCTCGGCTGCGCTTGAGGCACTGACTTCGAGCATTCCGGTTGGATATTCCCATCTGGCGGGTGTCGATCGTTTTCGCACCGAACTCACTCTGAATGGCCAGGCACTGCTGCTGGATATGGCACGCAATGATCTGATCACCGAACTGGCGAACGAAGCTGTGATTCCGGCACTAAACCGGGTGACTGCTATTACCATTTTTGCCGCATTTGGGGTGTTTATGCTGGTCGGGTATTTGTCTGTGCGCTCAGTGGTGCAACCGGTAAAAACCGTGGCAGGCCAGTTAAAGCAGATCAAACCAGAGCAACTGAGCTTCAGACTTAGCAATGAGGGCCTGCCTTATGAAATTCAACCCATAGTGAATTCACTAAACCAGGCAATGGAGCGGGTAGAAGCCGGCTTTGATGAGCAAAAGCGGTTCGTGGCAAACGCGGCTCACGAACTTAAAACGCCACTGGCTGTGTTAAACACCCGGGTTCAGCTGGCTGATATTGCGCCCCAGATCCGCGAAGAAATCGTCAACGATGTCGCGTACATGACCCGGGTGGTGCAGCAGCTACTGGATCTGTCTCGTGCGCAAAACTTTGTAGTGTATAACAAAGTACCGGTGAGTTTGTCGGCACTGGCGCAGGAAGTGTGTATGATGCTTGCCCCATTGGCACTGCAGTTTGATAAAGAATTAAGCCTCGATGCAGACCCTGACACAGATCAGATCCTCGCTGATAAAGCCGCCGTCCACATTATGATCAAAAACCTGGTCGAAAACGCCCTGAAACACTCGCAGGATAACGCCAAAATTCAGGTAAGAGTGACCACTACTGAGCTGGAAGTCAGTGACAACGGTCCTGGGATCCAATCACAGTACTACGATCGTCTGTTTGAGCGCTTCTGGCGACAAGAGCAATCTACCCTGACTGGCAGCGGACTGGGCCTGTCTATCGTCAAAGAAGTGGTTGATTTTCACAACGCCAAACTCAGCGTTACCTGTAAAAATGAGCAGGGTGGTGCGAGCTTTAAAGTGGTGTTTACTGAGCGAAATGTTTAGTGCGATAGGTTGGTAATGGTGAGCTGAGCAAAAGAATTGCTGTCACTTCCTTTGCTTTGTGGCTCCTGCAATCTGAGAGTTGTTTAACCACAACATAGCAGCTTCCAATAAATACAGCTTTGACTGCTAAGTTGCTAATGACAACGGTAAGGCAAATTTAGCATCGCAATGGCTAGATTTTTGTGTGTTGTTAAACAAACATAAAGTAAGTCTGATAAGAGTACAGTTACACTTTGTTCTGGCTGCGGTGAACCGTGCTTTGCAAAAGGTAGGCAGTTTTGTTAAACACAAATCTAGGTGTACTGCGTTTGTAAATCTAGTTATCAATGGAGTTGATTAGCATGTCGAAAGTGATGAGTTTGGTGTTATTTTGTTTGGCTTTTCAATGTACGGCCCAGGAGAAGGCATGTAATACGTTGAATGCATTAAATTGGCTGACAGGCAATTGGCACTCTGAAAACAGCAAATTGAAATTCAGTGAATCATGGAGTCGTATCAGTGAGAAAACATTTGAGGGCTATGGTCAAACGTATTCAATTGTTAAAAACAAAGTTGTGAGCGCCGAATCGCTTCGACTGGTTGAAATGTCGGGAGAGGTTTTTTATTTGGCCAAAGTTGCCAGTAATACATTACCAACAGCTTTCAAATTAACACGTTGCGATGCTGATTCCGCGGTATTCGAAAATTCAAGGCATGATTTTCCCAACAAAATTAGGTATCAATTGAATAAAGACAAGAATATTTCAGTGTTTGTCTCTGGTGAAGACGGTAAGGGCTTCTCAATAGAGTTCATTGGCAAAAATGGTAACGCTGGTGATGAGTGAGGAACACGGGTAACCAGTGAAAAGACAGCTGAAGAATTATGGAATGCTAGATACTGCGTTGAGTTCAGGATATATTGACTGAGATAATTCAATTATCAGACCGCTAATGTGATTTCACTCCATGGCTTGAATAATACATACTTCTGCCAGTCAATTATTGCAAAGTAGGGTTGGGCCAGTAGTAGAATACAAATATGGTATTTGCATACGCTCTGTCTAGATAATTGAGCACTTTGACTCACATTGGATTCCACTTGCATCATTTGTCAAATCTACCAATGCTAAGCATTGAACATTTATTCAATGCCATCTAATTTTCTATGAAATGGGGAAATTATACCAAAGCTGCGCTTGGAAGGAACGTCTGAATTTCTCCCGCAAGCGCAGTAGGCTGGGCTTTAACCTGTGTTATAGACAGCTAGTATTATTTAGTCACACAGCCGTGCCAGCCACCATTTGTCCAGCAAATAACTGGGTTTGATGGGTTGCATTGTGGGTAGACAGAGATCTCTGCACCACCTGCAACTTGTGGTGTTGCTTGGTTAGCAAGCTGATTGCCTTCATTAAGTGTTTTTAGCTTTTTCTTTTTTAGTTGTACTTTCATTTTATATTTCCTTATTTTAGATTGTTTATTTTTAATTTATAAAATGAACCCTAACCACTATGCTAGAGCTGACTTTTGCTCAGCAATATGTCCAGAGCCTGTTTGTACAATAACCAAGTTTTTTGGTAATGAAAAGTTATATCTTATTTAATTTTTTGGAGTGTGCAGCTTTCCCTTTTTGGGAAAAATTGTTGCCTCGGTCCTTTATTGGGTATTTGGGGTGTATTTTAATTTAAGTAAGATGAAAAGCATATATATCCAGAGAGAGGCTGTAGATATGCTCACAAAGCAACAATTGAATTCGTCAAAGTTTGTATTGATTGCGCTAATAATTGGTACGCTATTCTTTCGATGAGAACTTCCTGTGCTCGTCTTCTGGTTATGCATGATTGAACCAGTTAAAATATTTAGGAAATGATTTGATTTTTGGTATGCTAATGTTGTTTTTCTCGCTAATACTCTACAAGATCCACTTTAATTTATAATCAAGGGCTGAACGCGATAATCTTGTCTAAGATATTATCATACCTGTTCTAAAAAACCGCGCAAAGCGATGTGGCCAAGAGCAAGACAAAGGAGTGATCAAGTTATAGCCTGAATAACTTTGTGTTTTTTAGAAAGTCGCCCTGTTGATAATCTTCCTAATGTAACAAGTCTATAGGATTATATATTTCATCTTGATGGTTCTCAGTCAACTGTTACACAATGCAATCAACTAATTTCGACATTTAACTAATTGAAATCTAAGGTTTTTTCTGGGAGGGTCAATATGCTTCATTTGAATACGGAGAAGTCGCTTAATGTTTCAGTCGACCCTAATAAAAGTTAAGTAGAACGAAACGCTGATACGGACTACGGTTTGAGATAATAGCTTTCACATTAGAAAGGCAGACACGGAAAGTTAACTGAAATCAGCTCATTTGCGGGTGAGTCTTTCAAGGCGTTCGACAGTAGCTTAATGCAATAAACGATTGTATGATAAATAACCTAAAAATGTAGGCGTGATGTGTTTTCCAGAAATTATAAGGGGTTCTTATGAAAAGAGTAAAAGCATTTTTTTTAATACTCAGTATGACAACAATGGGTAGTGTACATGCTACAGATTATTTTAGAGAAAGAACAATCATTGGTGCTGGTGTTTACTCCAGTGGCTCAAATAGTATCTTGTTCGTTAATGTAGACGGTGATAAATCTGGTATGTCTCCATGCGCCACAACGCGACGTTTCGCAATCGATGATAGTATGCCAAATTTTAATGAGATGGTAAGTATAGCAATGACAGCGTACGCGACAGGTGAGAAGTCAGTAGATCTGGCTGCGAGTGAAACGTGCAACCACTGGGGCAATGCTCAAGATTTACTGGGTATTAAAATTGGCTCAATGGTATGGTGACCGAAAACAACGGTCGACCTCAATTTTTGGCATGTAACCCCAACTCAACGGCCTTTCACCAGAAACGGTTAAATTGAATAGCTTGGTTTAAACCACGGTTTTGCCTTTCGTGTAATACCGAGGTTCATTGCTAGAGTAAGTCCACTGACTTTGCTTAGGTTTGCCAGTTGATGCCCTTATCTTTGGCATTGATAAAGTATGGTCGGCGGAGGTATGAGTGAGTAGCTTTGGGGTGGAAAATTGACGAGTCAAGAGAATCATATTGGGATGTTCAGCTAAATCTGTCCTTAAATAGGTTGCTCGTCTTATGCTTTAACAATAAGTTAGCTATAATAGGGAAATACCGTGTCGATAACTTTGTTAAGTGTCGCACTTAAATCACATGAACTATATATATGTACTGCTTGGAGTCGCAGCTTTTATAGTGATTTTGTCAGCTATTGAGCATATGCGCCTGAAGAAAATTGCACTGATGCGTGGCAAACCCAATATATATGCATATGCCCGTTCGTTCGATTGTCATAATGTGGATTCAATGATAGTTTGTGAGGTTTATAATCTAGTGCAAGAGTGGGCTGGCGAGTATAATGGTGCTCCATTTCCTGTTCAGGCGGATGACACTTTTGATGGGGTGTATCGTATGGACACAGATGATTTAGGTGATATTTACTGTGAAGCTGCCCACAGACTGGGGATCAGTAAAGAAAATGCCGAAGCCAATGCGTATTACGACAAGGTTGAGACGGTTAAAGACTTGGTACTGTTTTTAAATGAACAGCCCAAAATAATATATTTTTGAGGCATCACTCATAGAGGTGTTAAATATTATTTTTGTTGGCCCCTAGTGCCAATATTTAAAAAGCCTTTATTGATTAGTATTATGCCATGTGCCAGATAGAAGAGCGATGAAAGAAAAAATTAACTGGATTGATCCCTGGTGGCTGCTAGAGGAATGTGCCACTAAGGTTGCTATACAAAGAGAACTTGCGTGTGAAATTGGACCTGAACATCCATTGTGGCAATGTGATTTAGCAGTAATTGCTAAATCCGGGGCAAATGATGATGTGATCGTTCAACTAAATAATGGTAGGTTTGCCTGTGTTCACTTAACCTGGAACGGAAAAATAGACGCTCAACCTGAGCAATTTCCATCAAGCAGGATTTTCGACAGCATTGAAGGTCTCCAAACTTACATCAATGAAGTAGCGGAACAATACGCCTAAAAACTGGTTAAATTGGAATGTGAAAAGTTGACTGGCGAGCATGATGCCCGCAAGCTGCTAAACAGTTTTAAGGATAACATGACTTTATGAAGTGCCTGGTTATTGCGCTCTCTACACTATTTTTAAGCCTCAGTGCGAAGGCGAGCGAATGTGAGAAAATCTACTCAAACGAATCTTTTTATTTATGCGCCAAGAAAAGTGACGACGATGAGTTATTTCCTTTCCCTGTCTATGATGTTTTTGCCGTACACATTGGAACAGGTAGAAAAAGCTTCATCGCTAATGAGCGCTTTATTAACGACGTATCTAATGTAATTAAAGTCAGTGATACAGAGTTTTTCTATAAAGCTTACATGGGTGGAAATAGTCCACCATCAGAGCATCGGCATGTATTAATTGTCATTCATGACAGCGAAGTCAGCAATGCAGGTGTTTTCTCTGGATACGCAGACATAGATGACGATAGTGCGCTAGATTACTTTTTACTGTCATTATCAGAAATGGGCTCAGCCAGGGCTTTTGATAAATATACTAAAGTAAAGCTAGTACTACGGAATAATAGGTTAGTACGTGATAAGTAGTTGTAATCCTCTTACATAGAAAGGAGTTTAGCAAGTGTTGAGATATGTTTTATTGATTTGGTTGTGTATGAGTTTCAATGCAGTGAGTAATGAGATCGACGAACCAGAAATCGTGGTTGCGAATTTCCTTTCCCAAATGAAAGTAAAGGACTACATTGAGGCCAGTAAGTATATCTCTGACACAGAATTAAACTGGCTGTTTCAAGTTTCGGTCCCGCTATTGCGAAATCCTGAGTTTTTGGGTATTTACGATCTTGAAGCATTGTCACAGAGCGAGGTTAAGGCGCTTGGAAAAAGTGGAGTCTTTGAACTTTGGTCTCTCCTTGCCTGGGATGCACGAGATAAGAGCTTTGGAAGCTATCAGCCTCAGAATATACTGGGCACTGTCCGGGAGGGAAGTGCCAGCGCATACGTGGTTGTCAGAGATATTACTCATCCCCACCATGAGGCCATGGTATACACGTTAGTTTTAGAATCAAACGTATGGCGGATAATGCTGCCAAGAATTATCAAGGGTTCTGTAACACTCTATGAAAGAATGATTGACAGTAAATAGAGTTGGCACGGTGTAGTGTCATATAAGTCTTAAGCTAAGTTCGTTCCTGTTGGATGTTTTTATACCAATTTCACTTAATACCTGGTCTATTTGAAGGAGCAAATAGGGCGCTAACAGCGTTAAAAATTTCTCATTTAGAACAACTAAATAGCAAAATTTTTTCCTTGTTATCGACCCTATTTTCTCGCCTCAAAATAGATCACTTAATTAAGCAAATTGGTATTACTTTCTACTTGTGCTCTACATTTTTTGAACTGTAAATATCAAAGTTTTCATAGTTGAGGGTATTGATAAGGATTTTATTATTGTACCAGTCAAAGTCGCTACTATCTGATGTCGCGATGAGGCGTTTGGTTTGTTGTTGCTCATCATACTGATATAACGGATAGCGGCGTGCTGCTGCTTGTTGCCATAGCCAGGTATTTGCCTGCTTACGTAAGTTGAAGCGGTACTGAACAATCAACGGAACTTGCTTAATGGTGTCTGAGGTTACCGGTATGTGAGTCAGGCCAGTGAAATAGTCACCATTATTATCCTGCCACACTGTATCTTCAGGGGTTTTAGCGAACGATACAAATTGCCATTTATGTTGGGCGCTTTGCAGTTCATCTGTGCGAACGTTGTAGTAGTGCACTTGCCACTTATCCGCGCTTTTTATGCTGAAGGCAATACTGTCGTTGTCTTTAACTGAAAGCGCGGCAATCTGTCCATACGGCACTTTCAGTGTTTTGCTTAGACCCGTTTGGGTGTCTATCTGGAGAAGCTCATTATGGGCTAGAGCGAAGATAAAGCGGTTATCAAGAGACCATTTTAAGTCAATAATATGTTTGGCGTTGTCGAATTTTGAGCGCATACTTGCCATTTTTTCTGCCAGATCGTAAATCCATATTTGTTCGAGCCCGGAGGCCAGGCTTATATAGGCTACCTTTTGGCCATCTCCGGAAAAACGCGCTAAACGCTCATCGACGGACGTTACCCCAAGTGCTGTTTGCTCACTGCCATCTGCAGATAAATAAAGGATATTCTGATCACGACTACCTGCACTGAACAGGTAGTCTTGCCCATTCGGGTGGCGTGTAGGAGTAGAAATAGAGTGGGTGCCTGTATAAATCACAGTCGGGGATTGCCCGTTTAAATCGTAGCTGACAAGTTGGTGAGCGGGGTAGTCGCTGACTGTAATGACTCTGTCTCCTGCATGGTTCCAGATTGCACAGCACGCATGTTGATCGAGTGTGAATAAGTGGGACAACTGGTTATGTGTTATATCGAGTACAGACAGAGCTGGCCAGAGTTGGGCATTCGGAGTTGAAATAAGCAGTAAGTTCCGGGTCGGGTGCAGATCAAACTGACTATTGCCACCTGGCGTGGGGAGGGGTTGCGCCAGCCGCGTTTTTTCTCCGTTAGAGAGCCTTAAGCTGAATAAACTAAAAGGACCACCCCGGTAAGCAGCTTCGCTGTATATCAGCAGATCATGATCGTGGGTAAAGATAATTTTGCCATAGCTACCGGTTGGGCAATTATGGATAAGCTGCGGTTGGCCTAATTTTCCCGCATCAAATGTTCTTAAATAGTACCGACAGCTGTTTGCTGTCGTCGCAAGATAGACCAGCGCTTTACCATCTTTTCGCCAATCCGCAGGCCCTTCCCATGAATCCGGTCCATGATCCAGGTTTAACACCTCGCCTTTTAAGAATGATTTGAGTTTTAACGCAATGCTGCCGTCGTAAGCTTCAGTAAACAGTAAATACTGCTCATTGGGAGAAAGCTGGGGGTATAGCTCCAGTCCGGGTTCCCGGGTTAGTGCGCTCACCTCGTTTAGACTCTTTGGGTCAGCAGTATGCATAGACTGGTGTAGGAAATAAGCAGCACCCAGAATGCATATAGCTGTCGTTAAAATTAGTATCACGTAGGTAAGCTTAATGCGCGTCTCTTTTTCCTTACTCGATACTTTCGTTGCGTCACTACTGGATTGCAGGTTGCTCGTAATGGCGCTGATACTGGCAATAAACTGATAGCCTTTTTTTGGATAGGTAACAATGAATGCAGGGCTGCGGGGATCGTCATTCAGCGCCTTTCTGAGCTTAGTGATCACACGATTGACGGCGTTGTCAGTTACTATTCTCCCTTGCCACACATGTTCGATCAGATCGTCTCTGGAAATAAGTGTGTGGGGGTTTTGGCAAAAGAAACGTAGTACCTCAGACACCATAGGCTCAAGTGAGGTTTTTTGTTCTTCCATGGATAAAGTCAGGGTTTGGTCGCAATAGGTAAATTGTTCAATCTGCCAGCGCATGCTTTCTCATTATTGTTTTTAAGCTATTGATATTTCTGTTAAAAATTTACAGGCAGTAAAAGTCATAAAAAGTTTCACGTTCATCACTACTTTATTGCCCGTCAAAAATACACTGCCTGTGATTTATTAAATAGGAAATCAGGAATGCACATTTTATCGAAATTAGCTGCGAAAGTAATTGTTCTTACGACAGTTTTAGCTGTATTGGGCATAGCTACTGTGTCATATGCGGCGGAGCGTACTCTATATCCAACACCGGAAATACTCAAAAGCGTGAAGCCATCGGGTGAGCCTAATGAGATATTGCTCTCAGATCCCGACAAGGTAATAGCAACACTGTTAAAACTGGTCAACTTATTGCCTGAAAAAACGATGGCCTCCTTGTCTGCTGAAGAGCAGTTAAAGCTCAGCTTTGTCACCGGTGATACACTGGGCCTGGCTAAGCTGTTTAGAGCTCAGAAAGCACAGACTAACCTGGTCCATTTTCAACTATATCATGAGGCAAAGGCGCAATCTGGGCAGGCATTGAATGAGGCGCTGATGGCCATTATTAGCGCAACGCTGGCTTCTTTCGACAACAAGGCGTTATATCAATTTGATCAGGTTCTAAGTGCATCAAATAGCAGGGCACAAAAGCAGCTTTTACACATGTTGATGAAGGTGAAAGAAAAGACGTTGCTCTCTGAGCAGGAGCTTATCAAACTTGCTGCTGACATCGCGGACTACCAGGTTAGTCAGCTGGTATTTTCGGCTGCACAGCCGCTGATAAATGCCCGATGGCAAAAGGAGTATATTATTGAACCTGCGTTACTTGTGACAACGGCAGAAGGAATTGAGCATACTGTGACAGTGGTACGCCCTAAAAACACCTCTAAAGCATTACCAGCAGCATTTCAGTACACAATTTATGCGAACGAAAAACGGCATATCCGCACTGCGATTTATGCTGCTATGCACGGGTATGTCGGCATAGTCGCAAATTCACGAGGTAAGCGTTTAAGTACCAGTAAAATTGAGCCCTGGGAGCATGAAGGGCGTGATGCACATCGTCTCATCGACTGGATAAGTAAACAAGCCTGGAGCGATGGTCGGGTAGTCATGTATGGTGGCAGTTATAACGGGTTTACCCAATGGGCTGCGGCTAAATATCATCATAAGGCACTTAAAGCCATTGCTCCTTATGCCGCAGCGCATCCTGCATTGGGGCTGCCGATGGAAAACAATGTCTTTCTAACGGCCAATTATCAGTGGGCATTCCATGTAACAAATAACAAAACTATGGATAACAGAGAATATGCGGATGGCGCTCACTGGCACAGAGTAAATCAGACTTTATTCAAAAGTGGCCGGCCATTTAAGGACATAGATAAGATAGAAGGACGGTCTAACCCCTTGTTCCAAACTTTGTTACGTCATCCCGCGTTTGATGAGTACTACAAAGCTATGGTGCCTTTCGGGCAAGACTTCGCCAATATCACCATTCCGGTTTTATCTGTTACGGGTTATTTTGATGGCGGGCAGATCTCGGCTATACACTACCTGACAGAGCACTATAAGTATAATCCTGATGCTGACCACAGTTTGCTGATCGGGCCCTATGACCATTGGACGGCCCAGACAGTGCCTGATACTCATGTAACGAACTATAAACTAGACCCTGTTGCGGGCCTCAAAAACACCGAAAAAGTTGTCTTTGAATGGTTTGATCACGTGCTGAATAACCGCCCAGCCCCTGAGCTTGTGCAAGATCGGGTAAACTATCAACTTATGGGTGATAACAGCTGGCACCATGTGAAAAGCTATGCGTCACTTAATCAGCAGGGGATCGCTTTTTACCTAGGGCGGCCCGGGTTGCAAGAGTTAGTAACGCAGCCACCAGAAGTGCTGGAAAAACACACTCAGCTAGTCGATCTTGCTGACAGGAAAGTGCAGCACAATATTGATTTCATGAATATTATTCAGCCAGCTCTTCCCAGTGAAACCGGGCTGGTGTTTATATCCGAGGCGTTCGAACAAGATATGAAATACGCTGGCGCACCGACGGGCTATTTCTCTATTTCGATCAATAAGCGCGATGTGGATATTGGGTTTAACCTGTATCAGATACAGTCAGATGGCCGCGCATTTCATCTATCCCACTACCGTAGCAGAGCTAGTTTCGCACGCGACAGTTCAAAGCGTCAGTTATTAGTGCCGTATCAAAAAACTAAAATCCCTTTGGTTAATACACGTATGAGTGCCCGAAAATTGACCAAAGGTAGCAGAATAGCGTTGGTTCTGGATGTGAATAAGAACGAGCAGGCACAGGTTAATATGGGAACAGGCATGAACGTCAGTGACGAAACGATTGCTGATGCAAAAGAAAAGTTGCAACTGAATTGGTATACGGACAGCAAAATTCACTTACCCATCACGGTAATGGAAAAGGTGATTACAACTGAATGATATTTTATATTTGTTCTGGAACCAGGGAAAAGGTGCTGGATATAACGGGGATTTTTATCGACAGTCCAGAAGCACTTTAACTTGTGAATAGGGGCCTTAAAACTTCACTTTGACTCGTATAGCCGGGGTGTCTGCGTTTATCCAGTAGCTATTTAGACGCGCTACTCAACTGGCCAGGATAGAGAACACGTATAGACTATTTGGTTCGGTCCTTCTGGGCCAAATAGCAGTGGCTTGAGGTGATAGTAAATTCTTGTTATATAGAGCACCTGGGTTAGTGTTCTGTTAAAAAGAGCTTTGCAAAATAAAGAGATTAATGCACTCATTGATACATTTTTAAAATGTCTAAGGAACGAGCTATGGAAATGAATTACGGGTATGCTTTTATCGCTGTCAGTTTTAACACTGAACGTGTTGGTATCAGTCTTTATTGGCAGAAGACATGACCTGGAAAGGTTTCAAAAAGCCGCGCAAATAATAATCATTTGGTTGATCCCAGTCGTGGCCGCCATTGGTTTGTGGGCTTTTTATAAAAGTCAGGACGATGAGGTTAAGCCTGATAGTAATAACTTTGGTGGGGGAGCCCAGGGTTGTGGTGTTTCTTTAGATGATTAATGAGTAGAAAAGATGTGCTTGTTGCTCTTAACTTTCTTTTTATATTACTGTTTTCTAATTTTCTTATAAAGGCGATGTAACATGAAGTGTCTTATGGTCTTTTTGGGGGGGATGAGCTTTTTTTGTATTGCCGGTAAGCCAATTACCCCGTCTAAAGCATATCAAAATGCTCTGTCGCCAGAAGAAAAATCGATAGCTCTGGAATATGAAGTTCTATTGAAAAAAGAGTTTTTCGAGCATTTAGATGTCTTATCTGCTGAAAAGCTAGAGTTGTTGCTGAAGTTAAGAGACTCAATCATATCGGACGGCGCTGCACGTTCACAGGCCCTGATTGACGTCAGGATCGCTCACGAAGCGCTAACGGTTTTTCGTTATATTGGTGTACGTGAACTGACAGAGTATCAAAGATCTGTACTTAAAAAGCTGGAGAGTTCAATGTCGGAAAACAGGTTGGAGCTTTCAGATAAACGACTAGAAAAGAAAATAGACAGGTTAAAGGAAGCAATGTAGCTCTATATCTTTAAGTGCAAATCTCGAAGATGTCATGCGAAGATTTCATGGACATCCATTCAAATGCGCCTCAGGAAAGTAAACTCGGAAAAGGGGCTGACAGACTCCCTGTTTAAACAGCATCGAAAGGCTGGTACTCAATAGTCGACCAGGAAAGCAAATAGCATGCTGCAGAGAGTTCAGGGTACCTGGTCCACATTAGTATGTGAAGTCATCACTAAAAACGCCAAGTGGTAAACTTATTTTGTGAGTCTTTTGATATGGGCAATATGCCTGTGTTACTGGGCGTTTTTATCGGTATTATGCTTTATTGTGGCAACGTGTCCACTTTTCTGCTGACAGCCATTAATCGGGCTAATGAGGTGGTTGAGTTTAATTTCGTTTTTGATAAGCACAGTCGTTTGTGCTTGAGGCAATCTGTCTTACCAGCTCTGACTATGGTCCAATACCAAAGTGGCCACAGCTGGATAAAAGGCTTGTTGATAAATTAGCCCTAAATTGTGTAGTTGAGGCAAACTTGCATACTTATTTTGAAAGTCATTTTGATACAAGTGCCGACGTCTTTGTTTGGCTGTTTCCTTATATTCTTGTTTTAGTCTTACTATACAAAGTCCCTTTCTTTTTGAATATCTTTAGTGAGTTACTGCGTATCTCTAACAGAAGGCTGCTTGGGTCATGCTGCTTATTCGGGCTTTTGCTATTTTGGGTTCAGTTAACAGCTTATCGTGAAGTTGCAGGTTACAGAGATATCGTAGAGGAGGGCAGTTTTACTGTCTTAGAAGGATGCATTGAAAACCTCCGGGTGATTGATGCCAAAAGCAGGGGGGAGTCTTTTAGTTTAAAAAACGTGACGTTTAGCTACAGCGATGCTGCGACCAGTCCGCTGTTTTTTGCGAACCGGCAGTTTGAAGATGGTGTCGTGAGAGAAGGGCGCTGCGTCAAGGTCTCCTACATTGGTGAGGGTCGCAATAATAAGATTTTCAAGATCCAGTTGCTCGACTAAGATGCTCATATTGTGTCACGATAGTGACCGTCAAACGGCGTTATGTTCTGTAAACCTACTAACAACTCACATCCTCTGCTAGCCAGGTAAACTAACTATGGTTATGCAGATTATAATTTTCACGGACCGCCATTCAAGTTTGCAAGCATAATGCTCTAGATAGTGAACTTATACCAATTTCACTTAATACCTGTTCCCTGTTTAAACAGCATCGAAAGGCTGGTACTCAATAGTCGACCAGGAAAGCAAATAGCATGCTGCAGAGAGTTCAGGGTACCTGGTCCACATTAGTATGTGAAGTCATCACTAAAAACGCCAAGTGGTAAACTTATTTTGTGAGTCTTTTGATATGGGCAATATGCCTGTGTTACTGGGCGTTTTTATCGGTATTATGCTTTATTGTGGCAACGTGTCCACTTTTCTGCTGACAGCCATTAATCGGGCTAATGAGGTGGTTGAGTTTAATTTCGTTTTTGATAAGCACAGTCGTTTGTGCTTGAGGCAATCTGTCTTACCAGCTCTGACTATGGTCCAATACCAAAGTGGCCACAGCTGGATAAAAGGCTTGTTGATAAATTAGCCCTAAATTGTGTAGTTGAGGCAAACTTGCATACTTATTTTGAAAGTCATTTTGATACAAGTGCCGACGTCTTTGTTTGGCTGTTTCCTTATATTCTTGTTTTAGTCTTACTATACAAAGTCCCTTTCTTTTTGAATATCTTTAGTGAGTTACTGCGTATCTCTAACAGAAGGCTGCTTGGGTCATGCTGCTTATTCGGGCTTTTGCTATTTTGGGTTCAGTTAACAGCTTATCGTGAAGTTGCAGGTTACAGAGATATCGTAGAGGAGGGCAGTTTTACTGTCTTAGAAGGATGCATTGAAAACCTCCGGGTGATTGATGCCAAAAGCAGGGGGGAGTCTTTTAGTTTAAAAAACGTGACGTTTAGCTACAGCGATGCTGCGACCAGTCCGCTGTTTTTTGCGAACCGGCAGTTTGAAGATGGTGTCGTGAGAGAAGGGCGCTGCGTCAAGGTCTCCTACATTGGTGAGGGTCGCAATAATAAGATTTTCAAGATCCAGTTGCTCGACTAAGATGCTCATATTGTGTCACGATAGTGACCGTCAAACGGCGTTATGTTCTGTAAACCTACTAACAACTCACATCCTCTGCTAGCCAGGTAAACTAACTATGGTTATGCAGATTATAATTTTCACGGACCGCCATTCAAGTTTGCAAGCATAATGCTCTAGATAGTGAACTTATACCAATTTCACTTAATACCTGTTCTATTTGAAGGAGCAAATATGACGCTAACGGCGTTAAAAATTTCTCATTTAGAACAACTAAATAGCAAAATTTTGCCTGGTTATCGACCATATTTTCTCGCCTCAAAATAGAACACTTAATTAAGCAAATTGGTATTAATCAGGTAACGCATTTAGGTAGAGTCGAATGGAAAGAACACGTAGGCTTTATCAATGATCACCAGCAAAATTTGAAATGTATCGTCAGGGTACTACGCAGATAAGTCTCCGGTTCAACCTGCGGCACACTAAATCAAAGGTCAAAGTGAAATACCTAATAAAATGACAGGGAAACAGCTAAAAACAATTTGATAATCTGACCGGAAGTCAATTCCGGCTTCGCCGGTAAACCGCGCCAGAGCAAAAAAGTTGGCACGGGCGCGGCTCTTTTTGATAGCAGGACATATCACTCAATAGTTTTTGTATCCTGCATTGATGTCGTTTTGTTAAGTTACTTGTTTAAAGGACTACCGTCACAGTAGCTCACCGGCTGCCAGGCGTCATATTGGCCCGATTTGTCGGGTTGAAATCCATAGCTCCAGTGCCTGGCTTGATAAATGACGCCATTGTACGCCACCGGCGCATCACCCAGGCGGTAGGCTTTGTCGCTTTGCCATGCTTTTGCTGCGCATCCGCCAAATTTGTATCCAAGTGTGAAAGGGATTGAGAGCTTGCGGCCAAAGTCTGGTTGTAATTCATGGGTGACCGTTTTTCCGTCTAAGTCATAGGACAGGTTTAGTGCGCCCTGGCCTTTACGATTATTGAAAAAAGGAAAAGCCAGGCCATCTCTGGCAGAGTCATACACGACTAACTCGTAACATCCCGCCGGTTGTTCAAGCACCAACTCATGCCACTGCTGTGCATTGAAGGTATGCCAGGACTGTATGATATTTTGATGCCTGTCACGTAACTCTACTTTGGTTTCGTCCGGGATTTTACCGGTCAGAATATTGAGCCTGGGTGTGTTGAATAATGATAACGGCATATGCATTAAGGCGTTAGCATTATTATTCGCCATGTTTTCATCTCCTGATACCTCAGCACTGACCTTAATACGCGCAGTTTGTGTATCGAATTGGCCAAGATAGCGGGTAGGGATGCGCACTATTTTCGTGTCGCCGGGCTTGAGGTTACCCTGCCAGTCGAAAAAGTGCCGCTGTTGCCCAGTAATGCCGTAGTGAAACCGTACTGCATGGATGTCGGCGCTACCCATGTTCTTGATTTCAGCTTCAATCGCGCCGCACTGTAAGCCAAACCGCTGAGGAGTCTGCGCATTGGGCGATACAATACGGGTTAGCGCAATATCTGTGGTCGCTGGCTTCTTTGCATAGGTAACCAGCACAGCATTAACAATGTAGCGTGGCGCTGTATTGCCATACTGAGAGGGTTGCCAGCTATAGCGTTGCCAGTCCAGATCAATCGTGTTGTTTGTTTGCGCGGTATCTACGTCATAACTGAATGGGACAACAGATTCACCAGGACACCAGTTGGAACGGGCGAAAATATAGGTGCCTCCCTGAGGAAAGGTCGCACTCATATCGCAATCTTTTCGCCATAGTTGCTGTTTTACAATTGTGTCGTTGTTGTGCTTAATGGTAAAGAAGCGGTCGCACCATTCTCCGCATAGCTCCGGCTCACCTTGCGGGTTATCGAATGACAAAGCATGGCCGTGGGAAGATACGATCATTTTTATTTCGGCGTGTTGCTCATTGGCCTGAAACTGAAAGGCGCGTTGCGTTAGCAAGGTATCAAAGTACTCTGAGGTTTTGTATGGCCAGCCTTCAGAGCCCGATTCATACAGCGGTATAGCCCTCAGAACCTCTTGTTTGTTAAATTGGGTGTCAGAGTGTAGTTTTGCTGAAATCCCGAATGCTGACTGTTTGGCTCCCCAGCCACCATAGTGAACATTAAAGTGTCCCTTTCCTTGTAGCACAGGGATTAAATGCGACACATCAAAGGTATAGGTACGCCGCCAGGTGCGGTCAAAACCATGCATAGTGCGTTGCATATAACCCGCATAAGGTGTGATCAATCTGCCCAGCTCATAACTGGTACCGTCTTTTTGCCATTCAAATCGCACTGTGTAGTCCCAGTCGCTGCAGCCCTGACTCGCGCAGCCGAGTTCTATTTCAAGTAAGTGTCGGCCAGTATTCTCCTGACTCGCCAGTTCGACGGCAAATGTATGATCACCATGTTTGGTAAATGAGGTGAATGGCGTGAGCAGCTGCTCTTTGGCAAGTGCAGTAGTGCAAAACAGCAAAAGACAGATAAACCCGATTTTCATCTTTAATCCTTGAGTGTTTGTTTACAAATATTTTACCACTGTGCCATATAAGGATACATAGGCATATCAACTTCTCGGTTTTGAGCTTGAAAATTATTAAAGTGGATCGGACTCCCGACACCAGGGCTTATAAGGGAAGAATAAAGGTTGCTCTGTGTGTTCTCTGAGAGCAAAGAGTGTCGGGCTTATCAGGTACACTGCCATATACTCCTCTGGCTTTTTTCCAGCCCCGGTAGTTCAAAAGCATGCAAGCTCTGAACGAACCCCTGTCGTACTTGATGACAAATTGAGTTGGTTCTGATTGTATTACAGTCAGCTACTTGGTGCGTATTTTGGGTTATCTCAGTTTTGGTAGCACTGCGGCGTGTGATTGGTTGATGCAAAGTGAAACTATCGACCACGAGCGTCTCAATAATGCAGATTATCGCTCATAACCTTTAAATCGGCGCATTAAAATTGTGTAAATACTGTAAAAAATGGCAGTGTGATAGCCAGTTCAGTATTACTATATTAAAAAATTGGAACGATCCATTTAGGTGGGAATCAGTAATGAAACAAAATAAAGTGGTCAGGCACCTGGCTTTCGTATCAGTATCATCCGCTATTTTGGCTGCGTGTGGGCAGGCACCCAGTCAAAGTACAGGCAAACAAGAATCAGCAAATTCTAACTATGTTACAGACGTTGTATCCTATGTGGATCCCTTGATTGGGACAAAGGGGCCGTTTAACCACAGGCAGGCCGGTAATGTGACGCCGGGTGCATTGGTGCCATTTGGGATGTTTAATTTTGGTCCAGAGCATGCGTACACTGAAGATCTGCTGGCCGAATCTGAAGGGATCTCAAAAAAAATCCTGCAGGAAAAGAAACGTGTTCCTGTATCCCCAGGGGGCTACAATTATCAGGCTAGCCGTGTAAAAGGGTTTTCCTTTACGCGCCTGTCCGGAACCGGCTGTTTAGGCGCCTCAGGTGATATTCCTGTGATGCCATTTACCAAAGACATAACGTTTTCTCCTGCAACTGATCCAATTAATGCCTACTACAGCGCAGGTTTTAGCCATGATAATGAAACTGCCACACCCGGTTATTATCAGGTTGGCTTAGACAATGGTGTGAACGTTGAACTTGCCGCAACAACTCGCACGGGAATTGCAAACTTTACCTTTGACCAGGCAGACAACGCCAAGCTACTTTTCAGGACCTCATACTCACAACTCGGCAGTGGCGATGCTTATGTCAAAGTGGATGCTCAAAAAGGCGAAGTCTCAGGATATGTAACCTCAGGGAATTTTTGTGGTTATCTCGGCGAGCACAACCAAAGAGACTATTACACGCTGCACTTCGTCGCTAAGCTGGATAAAGACATTGCTGGTTCGGGTGGCTGGAAAGATGATGAGGTATTTGCAGGGCAGGATTCTGCCAAAGGTGGAATGGGCTACGGCGATAACGGCTGGCCGGATATAGGTAAAGGCTCAGGTGTTTGGGTTGACCTTGATATGGAGGCAGGTGAAACCGTGCAAATGCGTGTTGGCATTTCTTATGTGAGTCTTGATAACGCCAGAGAGAACCTTGAAAAAGAACAGGCAGAGCAGAGTTTTGCCCAAGTTAGGGCGCAGGCTCAGGCAGCCTGGGAAAACGCGCTTTCTAAAGTGAAAGTGGAGTCTGACGATTCCAGTAAACTCAGAGTCTTTTATACCGCGCTGTTCCATAGCTTGTATCATCCCAACATCTATTCAGATGTGAATGGTCAATATGTTGGGTTTGATCAGCAGGTTCATACTGTTAAAGGAACTCAGACACATCAGTATGCCAACTTCTCCGGGTGGGACGTATACCGCTCTCAGCTGCAGCTCGTCACTTTGTTAGACAAAAAGCGTGGTAGCGATATCGCTCAGTCATTGTTTAATCAGGCGAGCCAGTATAACGGCGTATGGGACCGCTGGACCCACAACGCGGGTGCAACCGGTGTCATGAGTGGTGATCCGTCAACAATCGCGATTGCAAACTTTGTGGCATTTGGTGCTGATGATTTTGACGTGACAGGCGCGTATGACTCATTGTACAAAGCTGCGACAGAGCCTACAGCGTTCGACTTGTCTGAGGTGGGCTGTCCGGTATTTTGTCGTGGCCAAAAACCTTCGTTAGATCAATGGCAGCAACTTGGATATATTTCAGACCAATCTAACAGCTGGGAAGGTGCATCGGAAACACTGGAACAGGCATCAAGCTATTTCTCCTTGTCTCAGCTGGCAGACCGTCTGGGTAAGCATGATGACGCCTCGCGTTTTGTGAATGAGGCAGGGTACTGGCGCAACATCTACAACCCGTCTGCCACAGAGTCGCTGGGCTATATCCAGGGGCGTAACAAAGATGGCAGCTGGAAAGGCGAGTTTGACCCGTTTTCTGGTCATCTCTTTGTCGAAGGCAGCCCGGCTCAGTATTTATGGATGATCCCGCATGATGGTGCAGGACTGGCAAAAACCTTGGGCGGTGACAAAGCCATGATCCAAAGGCTGGATAGCCATTTTCGCAAGCCAGATGGCACCTGGGTGTTGTATCGTGATTCAGCGGAGTTTTCAGATGTCTCAAACCAGCCATCCATCTTATCACCCTGGATGTACCTTCATACCTCAGAGGCATACAAAACACAGCAAACGGTACGCGAGACCATGAAGCAGTTATGGCTGGATGCGCCAGATGGCATTCCCGGTCAGGACGACTTGGGTCAGATGTCATCCTGGTATGTGTTTAGTAGTCTGGGACTTTATCCTAAATATCCGGGCCGTGCCGATCTGGTTTTGTCCAGTCCTCAGTTTAAACGCGCTCGCATTGGTAATCTGACGCTAAACGCACCGCAAGCATCAGACACGCATATTTATATTGATGCGCTTAAAGTCAATGGTAAAACCAGCCTGAAGAGCTGGATTGATGAGGCCTACATTGGTGAGCCTGTTACTTTGGATTTTTCTTTGAGTGAAACGCCAAATAAAGCGTTTGGCGGGGCTGCTGAGCACAGGCCGCCGAGCTATGCGCCTTCTGTTCAATAACCGCAGTGAGTTTTTGACCAGAGGCAAGCGCGCCGCTGGCTGACAAAGAACATTCCCTATCAAAGCCCCGTGCCGTTTGCCGGGGCTTTTTTACCCATCAAGCCGTGTCATAGTCAGATTTTCAAAGGGCAAGGGTTAGTGCATTTATTTTGCTGACGCCTTTATTTGCCTGTTTTAACCTCGAACAACAGGATCTGACTCAGCTGCTTGCCATGTACGTTGAAATTATCATCAGACACCATTAGCAGGCTCATATTGCCATTGGCAAGCCGGGGACCAAAAGTCATGCCCTCCAGGTTATCAATGTGCTTTGAGCCCAGCTGTTGTTTAATGCTGGCCATGTCTAATAGCAAGGTTTTACGAGCAGGGCGAACGGATTGTTGGTTGAGTGAGGCCATCTGGCTTGTGTCGGTCACATCTTTTAAATCAATGAGGTAGATGCTTACGTCGTTCCCGCCGTCGGCAATACCAGCCGTGTATGAGCGCTCCATCGTCAGCAGCTGATGCTCATTTACCTGCAATATCTCGACCAGGCCGGTAGTGCGAAACGCATCAGGTTTTGCTTCCGGGCGATTCACCATAGGTTCCAGGTAGTAGGCGAACTGTTTTTGCATACTCTTTGAGGCAAAATCAAAATAGGAGATGCGGACCAGGCTACCGTGCTCAATATTGGATTCTTCCCCATCTTGCTTGAGTGCACCTTCCGCAGACACCCAAATACCTTTGCCTGAGTGTGCGACAGTGAGTCCTTCGAAGACGGCATTATGTCTTGGCCCGCTTGTTTTGCTGATCTCGAACATTTTTGGCAGTGTAAAGTTAACCAAACCTTGTTTAGTCTGCATGAAGATAGCTGGTGCATGCTTATATTTAATGCTGCCTTCACTGGTCCAAATGATGTCCTTGCCATTCGGTGCTATTCGAAGGCTTTCGGGGTCCACAACACCTGAACGGGTTTGTTTGTTTACCAAAGGCAGGGATTTTTCGAACTGAACCTGTTCAATTTTTTGACCTTTAATCGCAATATTTGCCTGGAAATAGCGCGGCTTTTTAGAATCATCGGCGATTAATAAATAGCGTCCATTAGTGTATTCAATGCTAGATAACCCACCGACTTTGTCTCCGTCGACGCGTAGATCAGCCGAAACAATAAATTCATCTAAAAACTCGAGCTGCATAGCGGCTGAGTTCGCGAAAAAAGGGGCCAGTAAGGTTAAGAATAGACAACTGCGCATAAGGATCTTTACTTCAAATATTCAGGACAGAACAATATACGCAGGTAATATGAAGTTTGCATCACATTGGGCTTAAAAAGTGCAGAAGATAAAAACACTATTTAAAATTAAATGTAGATGGGTTGTTTTATTTGTTGAGTTAGTGTTTCGGTCCTTATCCCTACACAGTTATTGGCTCATTCACTGATAGTTCGCTACATGAGTGTTAACCCCCGGTCATTGTTTAAACTAGTGCTTGCTATATCACACCCTGTTCTATTAATGTCTTAAACGTATCAGGGTAGACCGCTCAATTATAAAAACAAAAATAACTAAGGAGTTGTGATGAGCATATTCAAAACGTTATTAGCCATGGCGTTACTTTTACTGAGCTGCGCTGCGGTCAGTGCCAGTATTCAGGTGCAGAGCGTGTCGTCGCACTGTCATATTCTAACCGGGAAAGACTACGGCACTAATATTGGCCTGCTTGAAACGTCCGGTGGATTACTTTTAATTGACCCTATGCCGGGTGAGCAATATTTGGCAGCGCTGGAAAAAGCCATTCAGGCAATCAACCGAAAACCCGTTACACATATTTTTAATACCCATGCCCACACAGATCATACCGGTGGCAATGCCTATTTTATTAGCCGGGGTGCGCACCTTGTGACGGGAGAAATGAGGCCGTTTGGTCTGTTTCAACATGTCGTGAAGTCTCATACCACCACAGATAACATCTATTATCACAAGCCGAGCAATGTCATATTTGTCGGCGATGTGTTCGATACCAGCTGGCATCCTACCTTTTATGCAGGCGGTGTTGCAGGCTTTAAAAATGCGATAGACACAGTTTTAAGAATAGGTGATGAGCAGAGCCTGGTGGTTCCGGGGCACGGGGTTGCTACGGATAAAGCCTCGTTGCGAAGGTTCAGAAAAAATACCCTCGAATGGGTGGATACCATCCGTGCCCTGAGCGCACAAGGGTTAAGCGTAAAGCAGATAATGGCAAGCAAAACGGTTATTGACCTTGTTGAGCGGTTTAATCTCTCGGGTAAATCGCCATTTTTGCCACAAAAAGCCTATCGGCGATTTATAGAGAGAACCATTCAGGTCATTGAACGTGAGCGCGGCTCTGTCTAGCGCACGCATTGTTGTGACTCAAAGAAGAGCATCCTTGGCGTTGTCTGGTTGATATGCGATAGTGGCAGGGTCTGCGGCCTAGTAATCATAACAATGGAATTCTCACGCTACTTTTTGTTCTTCTTTGCTTCGCTGGGAGCATTTAACGGAGTTTTACTTGCCGCATGGATTTATCACAAGCGACGCGAGATAACGGGTGCGCCCTGGTTATCCCTGCTATTGCTGATGCTGAGTATTCGTATTGGCAAATCGATTGCTTTTTATTTTAGCCCCGGGCTCAGTAAAGACATCTTACAAGTGGGGCTCAGTGCATGCTGCCTGATTGGTCCGAGCTTGTTTTCTTTTTGTGTGCGTCACCCTAACCCGAACAAAAACAGCCCAGTATTGCGATGGCATTTTGCAGTCTGGGTGCTTGCGGTTGTCTTCACTGGTGCTGTCTATCCCTATCATAGCAATCTGGAACTCTGGCAAACCTGGATATACAGAGGTTCAGGTTATGCCTGGCTTGGGTATTTGATAGCGGCAAGCTGGTTATACCGACATAAATTGGTTGCCTTATGGTCAAGACAAAGCACGCCAAACTGGCGTGATCTGCCCGTTGTTGTGTTAGGTGGCGGCTGGCTGATCTGGCTTGCTTACTATACAGCGGCGTACACGTCTTACATCATGGGGGCATTGTCATTTTCCATGGTGTTGTATCTGAGTATCGTGGTCTATTCAGGGGGAGGCCGAACAAAAGAGAAGTACGCGGCGCAGACGATATCACCGCAGCAGAGCCATGAACTATCAACCAAATTAACTCAACTGTTCGATGAAGAGTTGCTGTTTACCGACTCTGGTATGTCATTACCCAGATTGGCCAAGCGCTTGGGAGTCAGTCACACCAAGTTGTCACAGTTTTTAAACCAGCATTATGGTTGTAACTTTAATCAATTTATTAATCGTTACAGGGTACAGCATGCTCAGTCACTTTTGCTGCAAGAGCAAAGCCTGACGATGGAACACCTTGCGGAATTATGTGGCTTCAATGCCAGTTCGACATTTTACACCGCATTTAAGAAATACGCAGGTCAAACCCCGAGTCAGTTTCGTGCGCAACAGACTCGCAAATTATCATGCTGAATACCTAAATTATAATTCAGGAGCTTGTTTTATAAGGTTATGTTTTAAGGTGAGGTGAAATTCGTTAACCGGAGAAACACCATGAAAACCTGTCTTAAATACGTCCTGATTTTGCTATGTTTGATAAGCTCTGGACATAGTCTGGCGTCCGATAAAGCGGGTGTCTTACATGCTTTAAACGACTACTTACAGGGGACACGCGAGAGTGACCCTGCGCGCATCAAAAACGCATTTCATCCGCAAGCACAGTTGTTGCTGTCCCATGATACTAAACCATTCTGGACGGTGACAGCCGGGCAGTATGCAAACTGGTTTAATCGTCAAAGTGAAAAACAACGTCGGGGCAAAGTACTTTCGCTGACAATCGATGGTGACATTGCCATGGCGCGGCTAAAAATCACCATAGCGTCTCCTTACAAGGCATATGTCGATCATGTCCTGCTTAAACAGATAGCGGGGAAATGGCAGATTGTCAGTAAAACTGCGACGGATCAGAGTACTCAATATAAAAATAAAAAAATCCTCTTTATTGCATCGAGTGCCAGCTTTCACGGCGACACAGACCTGCCGGCCGGAACCAGTTTTTCTGAGCTTGTGTATGCCTATGACACGTTTATCAAAGCCGGATATATGGTGGATTTTATGAGTACCCAAGGGGGAGCATTGAGCCTTGCGTACGTGAATACGTCTGTACCGATCCACAAACAGTATTTGTACGACCCCGAATTCATGTATGCAATTGGTCACAGCCTGGCACCGGAGCAGGTCGATGCGTCACAATATCATGCTGTGCATTATGTTGGGGGAAGTAATGCCATGTACGAAGTTGCCGAGCACCCTCAGATCCAGGCGATTGCCATGGCGGTGTACGAGCAAAATAATGGCATTATTTCTGCGGTCTGCCATGGCACCGCTGGTATTGTGAATTTAAAACTGAAGTCGGGTGTGTATTTGGTGGCCAATAAACGTGTTAGTGGCTATCCGGAATCTTTTGAACGACAGGGCGCACCATATCTTAAGGCGTTCCCATTCTTTATCGGTGAGCGAGTAAAAGCCAGAGGGGGCGAGTTTTTATATGGCGAACGGAACAAGCCATTTGTTGAAATTGACGGCAGATTGATCACCGGGCAAAACTATTTGTCTTCAGTGGCCGTGGCGAAGGCCATGATAGAGGTGTTAGATAAGCAGTAGGATGGTTACGCGGTGATGAGGCAATGAACTGATCCTGACAGGTTGGAAAGGGGAAAATACTTGCCGCTTTTAAAGTAGAGGCAATTAATTGCCTCTACGCAAAGGTGAGCAAATTAGTTATTTTGCTCTTGCCACTTTAATAACAGTGAAAGTGTTATACCGCCGACCTGACCGGCTTCATTCAGGCCATAATGGGTCATGGCTGCGTGTCTGAATGCGTTTGAGACTGATGTCAGATACTCTTTTACGCCGTCCTGACAAGCTTCACGGTAATCTCCTTCTGTTGAACACTGGTTGTAATACTGCTCGATATTGGGAATATAGTGAGCAGCGAAGTGATCAGAGAGGTCGCCAATATAGGCGTCGATCAGAGGCTTGGAAGTTTGCTCCACAGCGTCAAGTGTGGCAGTGTCATCCCAGCAGCGCGACCATACCTGAGGATGTGCAGCTTCTTTCTCTTCTAACGTAGCAATGATGTCGGTAACACGGTGCTGAAGTCTGAGCATTGAACGGGCATCGTCAAAAGCAGCGCAGTTTTGTGGTGAATTCACGGCCTTCTGTACACTGGATTCAAGGAATTGATTAAAGCTGATGCGCGCTGGCTCAAAATCTTGCGCCAGGTTGCGCCAAAGTGATAAAACCACACCCAATCGGTAGCCATAGAAATCGTAGTCTACTGCAACCCCTTTTTTGACCAGCCACTGAACATTGTCCAGTGTTTCCTGGTAGTGCCCGGAGTCATACAGGTAAAACGTGTCGTCCAGTTTGGTCTGAAGTTCAGGGTCTAAATTACTGGCGTGAGAAGAAAAACAGAAAGTACCAGAAACCAGAAGGGCGGTGGAAATTAAAAGTTGTTTCATTTTACTCTACTCCTTAGGAAAAAATGAATTGTCTGTGGCTCCGTATTCAAAGCCACGGGTTAGTTTTTAATACTGCCTGATTGAGCAGTGGCAATTCATAAGCAGTATGCATGCCAAAATAATAATTTATTACTTGTTTATTTTTTTATGCTCATTAAATGTTCGTATTTTAAGTTGATTGGTCGTATTCAGAAACGCGCAGGGCGTTTTTTTACCTGGTTAACATGGATAATAGGAGTTGGCTGTAGACCTGAAATGGTGCTTCTATCTGAACAGCTCCTCAAAGGCTGCAAAAATGTTTGCTCTGGCAAACGATGATACGTGTTGGTCTGAGAGACAGGTTTGGTGAGATTGACGCTGTCATTGAGCCAATTAGCACAAACATGAACCAGAGAAATAGTCCCGGTTTACTAATTGACGACCCAAACAAGGAAAAGTATGAAAATTAAAGCGCTTATAGCCTGGCAATGGCAAGGATATGAGAGGTTTCACCAATCGACGACTAATTTATGGTTACATATCGTCGCGGTACCACTGTTTATTTTCGGTTTCGCACTGTGCTTTGTTGCGTTGTTTTTCCTTAATGTAACATGGCTTGGTAATGCAGTTTTGCTGATTGCGGGCTCACTGATAGCACAAGGGATAGGCCATAAAAGTGAGGCCTTGCCACCGGAGCCTTTTACCGGTGCGCTCAATGCACTGTTGCGGATCATTCTGGAGCAAGTTTACACATTTCCAAAATTTGTCCTGACGGGGGGCTGGTATGCAGCGCTGAAAGGTAAATAGGGTTAAGTGATGTAGCGCGATTGCTGCCGCGTTTTAAGGCTTGCAGAAATCGCGCTAAACCAGGTGATGTTATTTGGCTTTGTGGTTCATGCGATGCACCTGTGCTTTGGGCTTGGTGACAGGTTCCTCTTCTTCTTCCGGCAACTCGATGGCGTCATAACGATCTTTTTCTGGAATATCTTCCAGACGCCTCAATGTATTGACCTGAATATGCGGCCACTGTGTGGTTTCGCCACTGGCACCAAACATAAATTCAAAATCCACGATTTGCTCATACTGTAATTGTTCGATAACTTTGTCCTTACCTGCTTCGTCCTGTATGACGATCTGTTCGAGCCACATACGGTGGCGCATCCGAACAACGCGACAGTAGCGCTCAATCATGACATTGTTTACGGTAGCGCCTTGCACTCCAGTATCGTGCTGGCTGTCTAACTCGATCAGATCATAGCTTTTGAAGTTTAAGTCCTCATTGAACTCTGAAAGTAACAGGTTTGGCTGAACGGTGTAGGGGAACTTAGCGCCATACTGATCGTAGTTGAAAATATTCAGGAAATAGGCGCGTGCGCTATTGACCCCCTGGTGTGCCTTGGGTTGACCAGGGTAATCTCTTTGCTCATCCCGTGGCAGGTTTGTCCAGAATGGCTTTTTCAGACTACCCGGGATCAGGTCGCGCTCGGGATCTATACCCATGGTGGGAGAGATAGACAGATATGGTTGTTCCCACAGTTTTGCAATTTCCGGTTTTTCAGGAGCATCTGGTGTCTCATTCTTGTCAAAATGCGTAACGTTGCCAGTTAGGTGAATTGTGGTGCCATGGGGGATCACGCCAGAGCGAGAGATAGAATGGGGTGGAACAAACTGCGGGCCTTGCTCGCCTGGGCTAATGACCGGCACACCACCATCGTCTCTGACGGATTCCTTAGTTGAAGGGCGGGAGAACATAGTACGCGGGTTTTGGTATTTACCATCTTCTTGCCATGGCATGGTGTTATCGCCCAGCCACAGGTACATACCATTCTCAAAGTGCTGCAGGTCGCCATTGTTATCTATGATGGCTGTTTCATATTTTACCGGGCCATTAAACTGCTCGTTTGAACCTGCACGGTTACGAACTGGCGCGTTCACTTTTGTAAAGGTTAACTGTTCGCGGTATTGCTGTGATTTAAAATGAAAAACTCCAAATACGGTTTCTGAAGAAGTGCCGGGAGAGGGCATGGGAGTGGTATGCAGCCCCTTTGGTCCACCTTTCCAGTTTACCCAGGTACCGTGCAGTTTATCGAGCACGCCAAATTGCGGGACTGTGGGTTCATTGTCTTTTAATTCCGGATAAGGGCGAACGGATGATTGTGGTGTCTTGCTGGTCATTGCATAGTCCTTATTTTTACGTCGACTTTGAGCAACTTGCTCTTCACTGGGCCGGTTGTCAGTAGCATGTCGGCGGATTATTTCAAAGGGAACACGTATACTCCCCGGCATATAAAGCGAGGGGGCGTGTTTGGTAACGGTATGCAAAAAGAATGGACCAAATATACCCACTAAACCATTACAAGCTATTACAGGTGTTGACGGCTTAAGCCTGATAATTCTCCATAAAAAATATCAGGCTAAGTCCATTTGGACTGAACAGAGAGCCATGTTGTTCAGGGGGCAGACTGACGGGCAACTGTGATAATTTCCTGGCGGAACCAGCGGCTTGCGTGATCGTCTTTATTGCGGATATCCCAGTACATTTTCATTGAAAAAGGGGGTACCGACAGAGGTGGCTCAAACTCAGCAATATTGAATTTGGAACGAATGGCGGCCACAAACTTGCGTGGTGCTGTAAAAATCGCATCACTGGTTTCAACAATATAAGGCGCGCTGGAGAAGTTAGCGACTTTGTATTGGACTTTTCGGGTGTGTCCCAACTTGTCCAGCGCGTCATCCACAGTACCCCGAATGTCTTTCCCTGTGCCTGCCAGAATATGCGGGTAGCGGCAATAACTTGCTAAATCGAGTGCTGAATCCAGACAGGGGTGATCATGCCTGACGACCGACACGTAGTCGTCTTTGTATAATGTGGTGACCATCAGAGCAGGGTGACTGGACTCTATCACGCTGATTGAGAAGTCTACTTCACCACTTTCTATCTGACTGGCAAAACCGCGTTTATCGAGCTTGGCAAAGACCACCTGAATATTCGGCGCGACTTTGCTCAGGTGAGGGATCAGAACTGGCGCCAGTGACTGCTCGACCAGGTCGCTGGTGGCGATAAAAAATGTGCGACTTGAGTGCGCTGGCTCAAACTGCTCCTGGGTGAGGATATGACGTTCAAAGTCATTCAGCCAGCGATTGAGCTGAGATTGCAGGTATTCCGCACGGGGCGTCAGGATCAATTTATTGCCCTGACGGATCACCAGTGAATCATTAAAACTATGGCGTAATTTTTTCAGGGTGTGGCTGACAGCGGACTGCGTCAGACCTGCACGCTCTCCAGCCCGAGTCAGGTTTTTAGTTTCAAAAATCAGCTGCAACAGACGCAGCTGATTCAGCTCGATATCTGAAATGTTACTCATGCTCATCTCTTTCAGTATTATTCACATTCATGACTATATTAGAGCAATTAATTTCATTAATGAAGTGGGGCGGCATATTCTAGACCCAAGTTAAGAACACAGGTCATCAAACTTCAGGAGATGAACATGAAATTAAAAACACTCGCAGCACTAACAGCATTAATTGCAAGCCCACTGACTCTGGCCGATGAGATCCTCGTGGTTATGTCGGATACCGCGCAAATGACACTTAAAAACGGTTACGACTACAAAACAGGCGTTTATCTGAACGAGCTGATGGAACCGGTTAAGTTATTCCTGGACGCAGGTCACACGCTGACCTTTGCCTCACCAAAAGGTATGGCACCCAGACTGGACCCGGTATCTGATACACCCGACCACTTCCTGAACGTCAGCAAGGCGAACTATGAGGCGCACAAAGCGTTATTTAATCAGCTCAAAATTGATGATAAGACCGACAGTCCGGTTGTCAGCTTTGCTCGCATAGAGCAAATCGGTATCGACAAATTTGACGCGGTATTTGTGCCGGGCGGTCATGCACCTTTGGGCGATTTGGTAGCAAACCCGCAACTGGGCGAATTTTTACGTCACTTCAATGCCCAGAAAAAACCCACCGGCTTAGTGTGCCATGGTCCGGTAGCTTTGCTTTCGGCACTGCCAAATGCTGCACAGTTTGAGGTAGCCATGAAGTCGGGCAAGAGCGCCAAACCTGCAGATGGCTGGGTGTATGAGGGGTATCGCATGACCACATTCAGTAACTCAGAAGAAGCCGTGGCAACACAATATTACCTTGGCGGTGACGAACTCCACTATTGGCCACAGGATGCACTGACCAAAGCCGGTGGTGACTATTCTCGCGGTGAAAAAGACTGGCACCCACATGTTGTGGTTGACCGTGAATTGATCACCGGTCAGAACAACAAATCGTCCACAGGTGTGGCACTAGCATTACTTAAGCAACTTGATCAATAACCGCTACGGCAAAGAAAGATAAGTGCACTGCAAGTGTTCTTGTGGTGCCCGACAAATAAGATTTTAGAAAATTCTGGAGAATATTATGACTCAATCAGTTTTAGTGACCGGCTCAAACAGCGGATTTGGCTACCTCATTGCGAACACACTGGCGGATAATGGTTTTACTGTAGTGGGCACCATGCGCGACCCGCAGGGGCGTAATGCCTCGGTTGCCAATGAGCTCAGAACGAAAGGGATCCATGTGATTGATATCGACGTGACCAACGATGAAAGTGTGGAGCTTGGGGTAAAAGCAGCAATTGAGCAGGCTGGGCATATTGATGTTCTGATCAACAATGCGGGCGTGGGTACCCTTGGTTGGCAAGAAAGCTTTGATATCGAAGATTTCAAACGTGTGTTTGATATCAATGTGTTTGGCGTGCAGCGTATGACACGTGCTTTGCTACCGCATATGAAACAACGTGGGCAGGGAACCTTAGTACAGATTTCCAGTATTTTAGGCCAGTTCGTATTGCCGTTCCTGGGCTCTTACAATGCAACGAAGCATGCGGTCGAAGGTCTGGCAGAAAACTATCGTGTAGAGTTGTCTCAGTTCGGTATTCAGTCTTTAATCGTGCAGCCGGGTGGGTTTGGCACTGATTTTGGCGCAAACTTGCTAAGATCAAGTGATAAAGCAGTCACCGAGAGCTACGGTGAGCATGCTGATGCGCCTGAGCAGATGTGGGCAGGCACAGAGCAAGGTCACGATGCGGACAATGCACCTAGCCCGCAAATGGTCGCAGACGCGGTACTGGCGCTGTTGCAAACAGAGGTGTCAAAGCGCCCGTTCAGAACCACAGTGGATGGCTCGGGCTTAAACCCGGTTATTGAAGCGGTCAACGAAGCGCGAGAAAAAGCCATGCAACATATCTATGCTGCCTACGGTATGGACGCTATGTTCACAGTAAAACAAAGCTCATAACTTTACTGTGGAATGAGGTGCGTAGGTCTTTTTCCCTACACGGAGTTGGGGGAATGGCCAGACATTATCCCCGATAATTTATGCGCCTGGATGCTTTTAAGCATTAGGCGCATAGCGACCAAATATCAACCTGTTCACTGTTACCATTCAAGGGGGGGAGCAACTCGGCCAAGACACCCTCTGACTTGCATTTGTGTTGGGTTATTTGGCCCTCTTACTGGTTGCTCACCGACTTTAAATTGATATTCTCTGCCGGGTTCAAACGCCAGTACAATTGAGGACCCACCATAGCCAAAGTGACCCATATACTGACCTCGCTCCACCTCAGCGCCATTTTCTATGGCATTTATAATGCTCCCGACGCCCCAAAAACCAATGGCAATCATAGCCACCAGCCCAAGGTCGGGGGTTTTTATCACCCAAACATAGCGCTGATGCTTACCCAGTTTTTGATACCAGCCAGCCTTATCGCTATTTTTAGGCGGTAGCGGGTCGTAGGGGTGGCGAGGATTAAAGTTATCAAAGTCATAGTTATACGCGCCTTCATACAACCCCTGGTCAATCACAGTACCTGAAACGGGGGCGTGAAAGTGGTGGTAATCCGTAAACCAAAGCAAGATATCCAGCAACGGGCCACCGATGAAACAGCGTCCATACCCAGGGATAGCATCTATCAAATTAAATCGATCGCCGGACTTGCCCGGCAGGACATAGTGGTTATTGGCATGACTTTCGTTCACGTCATAGCCGCCTTTGTCGAGGAAAAAGACACCGCCATCACAGGGTGAAACTATCACCCCTTGCTCGCCGGCTCTATGGCAAAGAGGGCGATGTCCTGGCTTAAGGTTACGCAGGAAAAACTGATTGAAAGACCCAAAACCACCTTGAGGATTATGAGGGTCCGGGCGTTCGTAGTGATTAATATTAAAAGGGTGCTGATCGGTTCCAGTGTAGTTCATCCACGCACTCAATGTGGCGGTGGACGATGTGCTGTTTATCCAGTCGCCATGGAAGTTCAGAAATTGTCTGAACCAGACTCTGAAGTAGCCGTCATTAGCCAGTTTCAGGCCAGATTCTGTATTCACCAGATAGTCCCAGTACTCGATGTATTGGCCGGGGTTGTCTGGTGTGGGTGTGTAAGTTAACCACTGAGCAAAAAATCTTTGCAGGGTATAGCCAGGCTCACGATACAAATACGGTTGCCAGAAAGCCGCTATCTCTTTACGTCGGGCTATGTGGGTTTCTGAGCACACTTCGGCGAGAGCTTCGAGGTACCAAAGCAGGTTGAGCTGATTTTCAAGAAAAACGCCATCCAGACCCGCAATATGAAGTTCTGCCAGAGAACTGATGTCATCCCAGTTAATGGGCTCGGGTAGGGGGATCGTCGAAATGTCAGTCATGGTATCTGTCCTGTGGGTTCAAGGCATTTGCGCTTGGTTGTCAGTCGAGTGTGTGAGATAGAGCACAGTGATTTATATAGGTGAGGGATACAGAGTGGGCAATTACAGCGGATTACACAGGGTCAAGAATGCAAAAAGCGGGTGATATCGGCTGCTACAATTGAGTGGTAAAAATTGCAGTGAAATCCGTTCGATGACCGGATGATCCAAAGTGACCAGTATCTCGTTTAACCATTCAAAATTGGTTATCAGGAATGTTCGTCTATGTTTCAATTCTTAAAACGTGATCCAGTCAAAAAGTTACGTAAGGCCTATGATGCAAAGTTGGAGCAAGCGATGCACGCTCAGCGTAATGGTGATATTCGCGGCTATGCGATGCTCACATCGGAGGCTGAGTCACTTTGGCAACAAATTGAGCAATTAGAAAAAAATAACGCCAGCTGATCCCCCAACCCGGCCTGATGGCGATGTGGGTCTGAATATGGTACAAATGCCGCTGTAAGAAAAAATGTAAAAAGGAATCTACTATGCGGTATATCTTACTGGCTGGCTTGTCCATTGTTAGCGTATTTAATGCTCAGGGCAAAACCTTGTACGGCGATGTCAGGTTGACAGAAGTTCAGCCACCTAACGGTCAAGTATTCTGGAAACCTGATGCCGAGCATAAGTCTCGCTATCCCGTTTCCCTGGCACGCAAG
The DNA here is from genome assembly GCF_000238295.3 of Pseudoalteromonas rubra. Classification (NCBI taxonomy): domain Bacteria; kingdom Pseudomonadati; phylum Pseudomonadota; class Gammaproteobacteria; order Alteromonadales; family Pseudoalteromonadaceae; genus Pseudoalteromonas; species Pseudoalteromonas rubra. The sequence goes on along the minus strand of NZ_AHCD03000035.1, from coordinate 501,267 downwards.
GGTATAGCCGGTTGCGCCATTTTTAAGGTTAATTTGGATGCACAAGGAAACACGGAGTCGGTTGTGCTATTGCGCAGTATTCCGACTGCGTCTTTATCCAGGCCGGGCAAGAAAATACTAAAAAGGTGGCCATGGTCACTGGCGTCGGATACTGCGCCTCAGGCTGAAGAGAAAATTGTGCGGCTCGATTTTTGTCTGGGAGGACAATCCGTTGATGAGGCACAGGCCAGATGTAAAGTACAGGCTTCGCTTAGTTGCGAAGCCTGATAACACGCGCTCAATATTTGGGCGGTATGCCCGTTACTAGCTTGTGATTACGTCATCTATCTTTGTACTTATTTGTCCCCGCTCAGTCAGAGCCAGCTCGTCTTTTAACCAGTGGTTCATCACGACACAGGCAGTCAGGTCGCCACTTACATTGATAACGGTGCGACACATATCTAAAATTCGGTCAACCCCGAGTATCAACGCTATGCCCGCGGCAGGGATACCAAAGCTGGCCAACACGGACGCCAGGATCACAATACCGACGCCAGGGGTACTGGGTGAGCCGATTGATGCACCGACTGTGGTTAGGATCAGCAGTACGACCTGGTTTACAGACAAGTCAACGCCAAATACCTGGGTAAGGAAAATCGCAGCCACGACCTGATACAGCGCGGTGCCGTCCATGTTAATGGTAGCACCAAGCGGTACGATAAATTGCACAATTGGTTTTTTTACCCCAAGTTGTTCCTGGGCAGTACGCATAGACAGCGGCATGACCGCCGCGGAGCTGGACGTTGAAAATGCCAGTAATTGCGCGCCGCGGATCGCCTTTAAAAAAGCCAGAGGGTGGATTTTAGCTACAAATGAGGCGACCAGGGTATAGATAGTCAACAAGCCCGCGAGTCCCAGCAGAACCGTCGCAACATAGGCTGAAACCCCAATCAATGCATCCACACCAATACGTATGGTGATATCACACAGCAGGCCAAACACGGCAAAAGGTGCCAATAGCATGGCCCAGTTAACGATTTGCAGTGAAACAGATTGGATCCCATCCATAAAATCTATCATCAGGGCTTTGCGCCGCTCTGCCAGGGTGGTCAGCGCCATGCCAATAAAGCTGGCGTAAATGACGATGGCAAACATGTCTTTATCAAGCGTGGATTGCGTTGGATTAGCGGGAATAATGGCTGCGACTTTATCCGGTATGGAGCTTTGTGCTGCCTGCGTTGCGACAACCTGAGCGGGTTGATCCACAATGGCGCTGAACAAACCACTGTCCACATAGTTACCTGGCTCTATGAGATAGACCATCGTAAGGCCAAGCATAACCGCAATAAAGGTAGTTGTGACAAAGTAAGGCAAAATACGCACCCCGACTTTCTTTAAAAAGTCCGTGTCTTTATTACCTGCAATACCCAGAATAATGGAAGATAAAACCAGCGGTATCACCACCATTTGGATCAGAGCAAGGAATACCCGCCCGGGCAGGGCAACCCATTGTGCGATGTCCATGGCGGCAGAGTAACTGACCAGGGCAGCGCCCTGAGGGGAAAGCAATAAGCCAACTGAGATGCCAAGCGCCAGTGCAATTAAAATTTGCAGCCAGAGGCGCTTCTTCTGTAATAAGCCAGCAGGCGCGTTTGTCGTTTGACTGTTTGTCATCATGATTTCCTTGTTAAGCAGCACGCGATTTGGAGTAATTAGCCTAGCACTGTGATTAGAATTAACATTGACCGGTATCAAATGTGCGCGGTTCTTCGTTCTTGTGACGAGGGTTACACTCACTTTGCATCATACTGAGATAAGTTTTCCTCCTGATCTAACAAGCAAATCCACACTTCGTGAAGTAATCACTTTTTGTTCACGGTATTACACCAAATTACTGCTACGCTTAAAGTTAACTGAATCAATTAGGGCCAGAGCATGCTGTGTCTGTTGTACCAATACAATAGGGAGCAGTAATGATTAAGTATGGATTTTTACCTTTTTCAGCCTATGTGATATCTGACTTTTTGGTCTTTCACCGTCACCGTTCAATTAGTCTGGAAATTTTATTACGTCAGATCCGTTTTACCGGTGTTGAGGCACTCGGTCTGGTGATGCTGATTGCCTTGCTGATAGGTGCATTGATCATTGTTCAGGGCTACCCTTTGTTGTCTTCCATTGGCCAGGTCAAGTGGACCTATGCCATTTTGATTTCAACCATTGTCAGGGATCTCGGCCCGTTTATTGTTTGCTTTGTGGTACTGGCCCGATCGGGTACTGCAATTACCACAGAGCTGGGCAATATGGTGGTTCGTAAGGAAATAGATGCACTGATAGCCATGGGCGTATCACCCATCTCCTATCTCGTTGCGCCCAGGGTTTTGGGTATGGTTGCATCGCTTATATTGCTTATGAGTTACTTTGTTGCGTGCGGTATTTTTGGCGGTTATCTGGTCAGCAATGCGTTTGCTTCGATCCCTCTGAGTACGTTTTTCGCTAAGCTCATGGCACAGTTGCACTGGCTCGATATGGTGATCATGTTGGCTAAGGTCGCATTTTCCGGATTGATGATCAGCTTGATTGCCAGCTATCACGGCCTGACCGTGAAAAGTGCAATTACTGAGGTACCGCAGCGCAATATAAAAGCAGTTGGCCGGGGTTTGATAGCCTTATGCGTGATCCATGTGATGTTTACTTTGTTGTATTTTGCTCTGATGGGTGACTGGTGATGAAAATAGCACTAAAAGACATAAGCCACAGCGTGGCAGATCAACCTATTCTTGCCAATATCAACGTGACTGTCGGGCCGGGAGAATGCTTGTTGATCACTGGACGCTCAGGCAGTGGTAAATCGGTTTTGTTTAACATTATTTGCGATATCACCCGTCCTCAACAGGGTCATGTACTGATCGATGACGTAGAGATAGCGACAATGACGGCGTTGCAATATGCGCGTTTTCGCCGTGATCTGGGGGTGATCTTCCAGGTATCTGCACTGATATCTAACCTGACACTTGAAGAAAACCTGTTGCTGCCATTAAATCGCCATCATAGTCGGCTGAGTATGGAGGAAAAGCGCCAAAAAGTCTGGGAGATTTGCCAGCAGTTCGGATTAACTCAGTATTTGGACAAGCGCACCGACCGTTTGTCTTCCGGACTGGCGTCGCTTGCCGGGCTGGCCCGTGCGTTGATCATGGAGCCAAAAGCGTTAATTTGGGATGCGCCGATGGCACAGGTTGACCGCGCTTGGTGCCAACATGAGCTAGAGCTACTTAAGCAACTAAAAGAAAAAGGAACGACACTGGTGCTTTGCTCAAATCGCCAGGAGTTAATCACCAGCCTGGCAGATCACCAAGTGCATTTGGGACTCGTGGACGAATTAACCCTGGGGAGTGAGCATGCAGCACAAGCCCAAAAATGCCAATAGAATAGTCATCGCCTTCAGCCTCACCGGGGTATTACTCCTGGCCGCATTTTGCATCATGATCCTGGTGAATAATCACACCTTTGCCGACAAAGTTTATTATAAAACGGTGCTGGATAACGCGCGCGGCTTGAGTGCGTTGCCTGCCGTCTATTTCAAAGGCATGGAAATAGGCCGGATTGACAGTTATCAACTCAATTTGCAGAGCAATGAGATTGACGTTGAGTTTTGGGTATTTCAAGAATACAGCACTAAAGTCGTAAAATATGCGTTGCTAACGGGTGAGCAACATCCTATTTTTGATGAGGTGACGACGCTAGATTTGCTGTTACCTGAAGCAGACAAAGTAGGTCCTTTTGTGGCCTTGCCAGCAGGAGCACTGGTACCTCACATCAATAGTGCGCTTGGTCAGCAATACCTCGCCGCAGGCTATGTATCGCGCTCAAAAGACGATGTGGAATCGATCCTGACCAGTATTCAGGATCTTTTGCAGAATTTGCAAAAGGAAGACAACCCTGAAGCCGGCTCCTTGTTCAGAGCACTCGACAGAGTGGCAAAGATCAGTGATCACATCATGATAGTCAGTGAAGAATTGCGCGAAAGTGAGTTGTTACCTGAAGCTGAGAAAACCCTTAAGCAGAGTCAGGTCTGGCTGGCTCAGATGCCGCAATTACTCAGCCAGCTTAATCAGACCCTGGTGAAAACAGATGGTATGCTGACCCAGGCACAATCGACCTTAACAACCTATGGTCAGCCCATCGAACTGGTGAAAGAAATCACCGATAGCCAGCTTCCGCTGGTTCTGCACAACCTTAATGCGAACCTCACTGTGATGCAGCAAATGCTCAAAGATGTACACGGTGAGCGTGAGCAGTTTATCCTGACTGTGCACAGTGTGCAGCAAGTTTTGACACAAATGGAAAAAACCCTGGAGGCGCTTAATAATCATCCTGTTTTCAGAGAGGGGATCAGTGCGCCCGTGAACAACGAAGGGATAGAAATGCATGATTAAGGCACCTTGTCTGATATTGTTTTGCATCCTGAGTGGATTGACTGGTTGCTCCTCGGCGCCGGAGCGTGATTATCAGGTTAACACCTATCAAAGACAGGCTTCTGTCTGGCTGGCTCAGGGGGATCGTAAACGTCAGCAGGGGGCTTATCAGCAGGCTTTACAGTATTACGATAATGCCTATCGATATGCCAGCAAAAGGCATGACGTGGCGCAAATGGGACTGGCCCGGCTCAAGCAAGCGGCGGTGTATATTAAGCAAGGGCAAGGTGAACTGGCCGAAAGCAAAATCGCTCAGGCTGCTGAGTTTGTCAGGTTTGAGCATACTGAGTTGGCACCGGCCATTGATTTTATGCGCAGCAAACTGGCATTTTCCCGAGGCGAGCAGGCACAAGCACAGGCACTTTTGAGCAAACTACAGGCTCAGTACAGCGAGCAACCTGAAAAGCAGGTTTACTATCGCTGGGTGGGTTGGCAGTATACACCGCAGCGGCTGGACTGGCTTCAGGCCGAACAGGACATGCAGTTACTGGCAAAATTGAAAGCCGACAGGACACTGAACAATATAGAGATTTTGTCTTTTGTGATTTATCACAATGTCTTGTGGCGAGTTACATTCGAACACCATGATGTGCCTCAGGCGATAGAAACTGCGATTGCACACTTTGCCTCTTTGGAGTTGACCAACAGACTGGTTGATTGCTTTGAAATTGCGGTGCAGCATTATCTTGCCATCGGAGATAACGCCCGGGCTCAATATTATCAGACGCGCCTTGCTGAATTGGCCGGCTCCGGTCATTAGGCCCGTTTCCTTGTCTTTCTCTTAGTTCAAATTCACGGCCATTTTTGCTGTTATAAATCATAGAATACCTGAGAACTTGTCTCAATCTGGCGGCTTTATCGAATTTGGCGCAGCACTTTGAGTTTGCTAGAGTGTAATTGTGTATAAATAACCTAAAAAAGGAACGACTAGAATGGCAGGTATTATTGAGTTGGCTGCATTGCTTAAAACCATGGAGCCCGTTTTGCATGAACCTGAATATGTTTTTTGCACCGTATCGGGCCGCCTTGAGGAGTATGTACCACTGAACCCCATTGCCACCTTTCAGGAGCCCGAAGGGTTAACATTGATAGTAGAAAAAGCAGCCGCGCAGCAGTATGGTCTTGAATTTGAGGGGCCATTTCATCAAATAACCCTGAGCGTTCACTCCAGTCTGGATGCCGTTGGACTCACTGCCGCCGTTGCACGATGCCTGACCGAACAAGGGATCAGTGCCAATGTGGTTGCTGCATTTTATCACGACCATATTTTTGTACAGACTAGCCATGCGAAGGCCGCTCTGAACGCGCTGACTACGCTGGCGGCGTCAAGCTGATTGATATAGTGGTGGAACAGATCTAATCATTTATCAAATTTACAAAACGGCTATATCTGAAATAATCTCGCTCTTGTGCGTGATTGAGCGTGTTTTCAGGGTATTTGATAACGCCGCTCATTCTGGCATGGCAGCCACCGCCACTCAGTGTGGCGGCTTCTTTGTCGCTCAGGCAGACTGAGCGGCCTTTACTTTTTACCTGGGTTTGCATTTCTCCGATAGCATCGCTATTGGTTGCCAGTTCTCCAGCATAGCTATGATTCAATAGCGGACCCGTACTGTTAGTCACCTGCGTTAATAAGTAGGTTTGTCCGTAAATTCGTGCGGCCTGACCAAACTGATATTTTAAACCTAACAGCAGCGCGTCAAAATCATGGGATGAAATGGTTATCAGGTTTTGATAACGTGTGCTTCCGCTGATCGCTTGTGTTTCCAGTTGAGCATAGTAAGAGGCTGCATCCAGGTTGAGTCCATCCAGATCATACTGTTGCAAAAAATCGACTACGTTTTGGCAAAATCCCTGACAACCGTTAATGTCCTGGCTGAGATAGCGCCAGCCGTTATCATCAGGTGAAAGACTGAGCAATAGCCGGGTGTTAGGGTAGTTTGCGCGTGTTGCATCCAGATGCGCCTGAAAGGCCTCTGCACCACCTGCTGCGACAAGCCTGGCCCCATCCAGACCGGCAGGTCTTACTTGTACGCCACTGATATAAATCACTTTTTCGCAATCATTGTAGCGGTTTTCGACCTCTGCAGGACATGAATTATGTTCAAAAGTCATAACGACAACTTAACAGTTTACCTATCTGGGACAATACTATGAAGAGAATTGCTTACACAGACCATTACACCAGTATTACACTCTATTACATGCGCTGGTAAGTGAACTTTTATTGTGATAAAAAGAACAATAATTGGCGGATTTCATTGGTGTTTTTTTAAAACACGGAGTAAGCTGAGCTGCGACATAACCGATAAGGAATGACGAAAATGCAAAATGAAGTTATGAGTGTAGAACTCAACAGCAAGAGTTTTTTGTTTCGACTTAGCCCGACGGGTACGAGTGAACAATGGGGTTTAAAGTATTACGACCCCGACACTGGAGAATATAAGTTAGCGTCACAAGATGCTCAACTCAATGTTGAGTTTGAGCTGGGTGATCTACCTGGCATTTCAGATAATGCTCGCCGTGCGCTTATCTCAAAACAACAGGCTGTTTTTATTGTTGAGATGGAAGAGTGTACTTCAGGAGACTGGCGCTTTTGGCAAAACGGTATTTCGCTGTCCAGTGAGCAAGATGCACAGGATTATAATCTGACGGCAGAAGTACAAAGCTCAGGAAAAACCCTGGTGCTGACGATTGATAATGTGCTTCGTAATACCGCTCTGCCGGGTGACATGTTTGACACCATTGATTTTCGGTTTGTTGCTGTGAGATTAAATAACTCAGCGGGCCAACTTAACGAAATTTTCTATTCTCAGGACCCGAGAGTGGGCGTGCGAAGAAATAAGCCAGGCTAAACAGAGTCAAAGGCCCTCAGGTTGAGGGCTTTGACTGCATAGCGGGCTTTCTTGTGTCAATAATGCGAGAAAGCCCGGATTATCACACAAAGGCTTAAACCAGGGTAAATTAAACCACACTGTGCCATAACCCACTTCTAATGCCGCTTTGACATGCACGATGGCAGACGTTTGCTCATCGGCTAATGTATATACCAGCGCTGCGGTGAAAGCATATTCACTATTGTCAGGAGAAAGCTTAATTGCACGATTTAAGGTGCTGATTGCTTGTTCAAACTGACCCAGCTGGGCATGCGCTTGCGCTTTGTCGAGCAATTCGTACATCGAGTGCTGATCTGCATTTAAATGGATCACACGTTGATAATGTTGCGCTGCTTCTTGCATATTCCCATTGAGTTTTTCGATGTCGGCAAGGTTAAGTAAAAACAAGGTATTATTTTCGACATCAGGCAGAGACCTGACGACTTCCAGCGCTGCCGGAAACTGCTGATCGAGCATCAGAGTTAACGCCAGCATATTCAGGTCCATGGGTTGCGGGTCTTTTTGCACTACGATCCGATATCGACTGATGGCTTTATCCAGTTGTCCCTGAACCATAAAGATGTCTGCAAGCAGTTGGTTCGCCAGGTAGTCATCGGGTGTGATTTGAATAATGTTATTCAACATGGAGACCGCACGTTCAAACTGACTATTTAAATACAGATCATTAGCAAGGTTAAACATCACATCTGTGCTACTACGCAAAGCAAGTGCCTGCTCGAGGTGCTCAATAGACTGATCGAGCGCGCCTTGTTTTTTCGCTTTGAGCGCTAAAATGATTTGTGCGTCATAGTCACTGAGTGACCTGGCTGTGGCTTTTTCATAGTGTAAGTCAAAAGCTTGCATATCATTTTGTTCCAGTGCCAGAAACATCATTTCTCTTTGAAAAAGGACACTTTGTTTATAGCTTATGGGCGCGTTATTGAGCCTCATGCTCAACCGAGTCAGTATCGCGTTGTCTTTACTTTGATGGTAAATATTCAATCCAACATCGACCAGTAAGGCATATGCGGCAGAAAGTGCAGGGGCTTCAGTTAAAAGTACCTCAAGTCTGTTGAGGCTTTCGATGTTGTAGGCCCCATTGGTGTGAACATCTTCATATATGGCAAGATAATCCAGATATTCTTTTTGATTTATCTTCCAGCGCTGTACTTTTTTTGGTGTAACTTCTCCAAATAGTTTGGCGGCATGCTGCTGGGCAGTATAAAAGTTGTTCAGGTGCGTGTTGGCTGGCATAGGCCAGGATATTTGTTGCTGTACCGTCCATTTTTCGCCATATAACCTGCTGAATGTGACTTCGCAGCTGGTATCAGAGCAGTCCAATTCGCTGGTAATAATATCAGTGGCTCCCGTTGCGCGGGCCACTTCTTTAAGGCTGGGATAGGCCTCATGATTGTAGACTACCAGTTCCAGCCCTTCATTTTGCAGAATGTATTGCCTAATGGCCTGGTTGATTGTCGCACTGACCACGCTTTTTTGTGGCGGCTTAAGTACAGCAATGTAACGGGTGGTATCTGTGCGTCCCGAGCTATTCAATGTCAGGAAAAAGGTAAAAAGCGTAAATACTAAGGCGCTAAACACAGTCAAAAATACAATTCGGCGATTTGTATACCAGCTTGTTTCGGGCGTCCTTTTTTGCGTTTCAGGTGCCGCGTGCAATGGCACAGTTTCTTGTTCTAGAATCGCATTTTGTGTGAGTGCTATCAGGATTTGCTCCAGACGCTTGGCCACTTGCCTGGCATCCGCCGGACGCTCCTTTGGGGTGGCCGAAAGTAGCTGGTTCAACAGGCAGCAGAGCGACTCCGGCAGGGCTGGTAAGATCTCTTTGGCATCGTCATGTTCACCATTTAAAATACGTCCACGTATCTTGGTTTTGCCAAATGGGTGACGCCCACTGATAAGTTCATAAGCCAGCACGCCAAAAGAGAACAAGTCTGACTGAGGAGTCAGGGTATCGCCTCGTAATTGTTCCGCAGAGGCTGCCAAAATACTGCCGTGGCTTTGATGCACTTTGGTCGTGTGTTCATCATCATGTGTCTGACTGAGACGTGCAATGCCAAAATCAGTGATTTTGACTTGCTGATTTGCATCGAGCAGGATATTGGACGGCTTCAGGTCGCAGTGGATCACACCACACTGATGGGCTGCAGCAATCCCATTGGCGATTTGTATCAGCAGTGAGAGCTTCTGCTCGAGGTTTAGTATGTGGGTTTTCTGGTGAAAAAGCAGGGTGTTACCATCAACGTACTCCATAATCAGGCAGACCTGCGAGGGCGTTGTTATTATATCGTAAAGCTGAACGATGTGAGTATGATTTAATCTTGCGAGGATCTGTGCCTCAGCAATTGCAACGGAGATATCTTCGTCTGTGCCGTGTATCTTAAGCCGCTTGATAGCAACCAGACGGTTGAGCCGGGTATCTTCTGCAAGTAATACTTCACCCATCCCTCCTTCCCCTAACACTTTTGTAACATGATAATGTTCGGGTAAATCAGCTTGCCGGACACTGAGAGTGTGATCCGCTGGCTGCGCTGTGTGAGAAGATTGGTGCGATTTATCCATGTTATCTATTATCTTGTGCCTCAAGGATGGCAACGCGTTAAACGTATTTATTATGTCGGGAAAATAGCCGTGAAAAGCGCCATATGTACCGAATTGTCATAGTAACGTTTAAGCAAATCAAATGCCAGCTTATCCGCTGAGAGGCCAGAAGTAACTGTTTTGAATATAACAATATTCAGGTGTAATGTGGTGAAATCTGTGTTTTCAGCAAACGGTGTTATGCTTATGAAGGGACAGTAAACTGGGTTTTGGCTCAACACGATATGTGACAGCCTCCCAGAGCCGTTATCGAGGAGCGACTATGGCCACGTTAAAGCATAAACAGCAATCTAAGTATTTATATTTAAAGTCATTTCATCGATTTGGGCGACTCAAACACTCCGTGGATAGCTGCTTTGATGAATTGGCTATTTCGCGGATCCATGCCGTAATTGAATGGCAACAGGGCTATTGGTTTTTACGTGATTTGAGTCGTAATGGCACCTGGTTAAATGATGTCAGGGTGCCTTACAACCAGGATGTTGCGTTAAACATAAATGACGAAATTCGGTTTTCCGACTCAAGTTGTCATAGCTTCAGTGTCACAGACCTGGCGCCACCGGAAGATTTGTTGGTGCCCTATAGTCATGATGAACTTGTTGATGGCCAGGAGCCGGTGATCCAGTTGGAAAACTATCATTTGTTGCCCAGTGAGTCAGATCCAGAGTTGATTGTGTATTTTAATAATACAGAGCAGACCTGGTGTTATGAGGAAGTTGGTTCTGAGCATCCGGTTAGCATCACCGATGGTGAGCAACTGCGCTTTGCGCAACAGGTCTGGAGCTTGATCCAGACACGAGCAAGTCAGCAGGAGTGTACTGCGGAAGTGGCTGAAACTGATCCTGGCGATTTAGAATACTTATTCACATTGAGCCAGGATGAAGAGTACGCTGAATTACAGGTTAAGCAAGCGCAAGAAAAAGTCGATTTTGAAACCCGGACACACCATTATCTGACCGCATTATTGGCGCGTTACAAGGTAAAAGACATGCAACATCAAGTCGATGATGCGTCGCAAGGCTGGGTATCGGTGAAGCAATTATCACGTGACTTAGGCCTGACAGAGAGCCATATCAATATTCAAATCCATCGTGCGCGCAAACAGTTTGTTGACCGCATGAAAGATAAATCTATGGCCGAATCTCTTATTGAACGCAAGCGGGGAAGAGTCCGTTTTGGCGGCAGGCATTTCAGTATTGTGAAAGGTCAGCAGCTTGAAGCGTCAACCTTGTATCAACAGCACGATGAGCTCATGGTGAGTTAGCGGCGGATCGTTGTTTTGTTACTGGCAAAATAAAGGGATAAGCCCACTTTGAGTACGGGCTTATCCTGGCATGGCTTGAGCATCGTGCTCAAATAAGGAAATTGAGTCTGTTATAAGACCAGATATGGTTTGCACGCAGGCAAATGGCTAATAATTCAGACCCCACCGAAATTCAATGTTAAGTGCCTGGCCTTCGATCACTTTGCCGTTCATGTCCAGTTTGACCAGATAACGCCATTGCGTTAACGCATCAATGCCAGCCTGATCAAAAACGCCTTCTGGGCTTGATTCCACGACGGTAATGTTAACGGGTTTACCCTGGTTGTCGATATCAAATTGTAGCGATAGCTGACCTTGAATCCCCTGATAAAGCGCTTCCTTTGGATAGTCGTATGGAACCCGGTACTTAATAACGGGCTTGTCAGGCAAAGAGAAGGTAGGCTCTGTTGCTTGTTCTATTTTCACTGAGGTCAGAGCAACAAAACTGGCATAGGAATCTGATTTTTCAGGACTCTTGTTCATTTTCTCTCTGAGTGCACTCATCGCTGCTTTATCATCCTGTTGCAACGCGATGTATAGCAGTACTGGATCCAGGTATCTGTCAGCTGTTATACCCATATAAGCATAGTAGGCGCTGATCTTACCTTTAACTTCGTCAAAATATCCCAGCCTGAATAACCTGAGTAGTTCAAGGCGTAATAGCGTGGCGTGTTTTTCTGGGTCCAAATGTTGTCCGGACAGCGCGGCTTGTGCGTAATACACCACCATATGATCCATTTGGTTTTGATCGTGCACTAAAGCAAGTTGGTGGTTGATTGCAGCAACCTCAGCCTCAGAGCTCGGGGCCAGCCCCTCTAAAAGCGCTATTGCAGGGAGTATTTTACCTGAACGGCTCAGTGCATTAGCCCGCTCAAGCTTGACCTGAATTGATTTGCTGATTGGGCTGTTTTCGCGTTGTTGATGACACTGATAGGTAAGGGGGTTGCAATGTCCAATTGCGCCTGCAGTGGCCCGATGAGATTGACCTGAAGACTGGCAGCCGCTTAGTGCAATAAACGCTGCAAGTTGCAGGCAAAGTAATTTGATTTTCATGTCAATGACCCCCGTGGTTTAGATCAAATTGTATCATATGGTAGTAACTGGCTGGCAAATTTCGATTTAGTGCACAAAGTTGCCAAGTGCACGATTTGAGGGCAGGCCGGGCATGTCGTCGTACCTGCAAGTTGGTACGCTTTTATACGCTCATCTACCTATTCTTACAATTGGAATACATTAAGACACTATTGCCAGAAGTGAACTATAGGTTATTATTGCGCACAAGTGGATATTCTCGCTTGCTTAACGGGGAGAATGGGAGTGGCGGCAGAAACCTGTTTACAGAGGGCGCCGAGAGTACTGTTGCTGATTGACAGCAAAGTAGATTAAACAAAAGAGCAATATGAAAACGATAACACATTTCTTTTTACTGGGTTTGATGATTTTAGTCGCTGGGTGTGCCAGTAAACCGCTGACGCATGATTATCAGGGGAATATCAATATCCGCACATTGCAGGTAGAACTGGCACCGATCAGAGATCCACAGCAAAACCTGTCTGGTGATTATGCAGAGTTAACCAAAGCCATTAAGGGCGTGCAGGAAATCCTGGATATGTTTGACCCGGCTCAGAGAAATGAGTTGATGGCGCAGCTGCATACTTTTGAAACGACTCTGGTTGATGGCATTCGCCAGCGAGCTGCACTGCCACTGAATCCTGTAACAGAGTCTGAAGTGAGCATGCAATACGGTGACGATAACGAACTGGTTAGTGTTGAGTATGATTATCCACTGGTTGAGGGTGCCTATCTTAACTTGTTTGTGACCATTTATTATACTGAGCGCTCTGACTTGGCGGTTGGCGCACAAGAGTTAAACGCCAACTTTATTGAGCTAAGACCAGAAATTATTCTGCAAATTGACGGCTACAACGAAAAGGGAGAGCTTTTCTGGCGTCAGACAAGTCGTTATGAGTCGCAAGAAATGTATAAGTTTGGCGACCAATATATTCTTGGCGTGCCAACAAAGCGTCTTAAGGAAGCACAAATTTTCCTGGTGCCAATGGCCAAAGGCGTTACAGATAATTTGCAAATTTTAAGTGAGACTAAATAACTAAGTCATACTGAGCACGCATGGCTGATCGCTTGAGAAGAGCTCAGCCTGTCCTCTGCTATTGAATTGCGCTATGTGCCTGCCCAACATGGTAACTGAGATAGTGCACCTACAACACCTGTGGACATTCATCCCGAATAGTTTACTGACCCCCAAAACCTGCAATATGATTAAAAACCGCTGACTAAAAATACTTACATGGTTGTGTGGTCTGACCGGCGACAGTTTAATAGAAAATTAACAAATAGCAGGACAATTATGCAGAGAATTATTGGATTATTTTTGACCTTATGCGGGATGAGCATGCCTTCCCTGGCAGAAGAATATACGCAGGGCAGGCAGATAGCTGAGTTGCCCGATGTATTGTCATTCCGGGAGCGTGTTCAGCCCATTAATGACATGGTGACAGATCGACTGGATAATTTACTCCCTAAGCTGATGCAAGAAGCTGACCTGGATATGTGGCTGGTAATTAATCGTGAGTATGGTGAGGACAAGCTGTTTTATACGCTTGTGCCACAACCTACTTTTGCAGCACGGCGTACGACTTTGTTGGTTTTCTCAAAGCAAGCTGATGGCAGCGTTGAGCGTTTTAGTGTCAGTCGTTATCCCATTGGGGACCTGTATCCGACGGTATGGAAAGGTGGAACAAAAGCGCAACAATGGCAGCGACTGGCTGAAGTCATTGCTGAGCGTGATCCAAAACGCATCGGTATTAACGTAAGCGAAGACTGGGCACTGGCTGATGGTCTGAGCGTGGGGCTACATCAGCAACTATTGAAGGTATTACCCGGTAAATACCAAGAGCGATTGGTAAGCGCTGAAGACTTAGTGATCCGTTGGCTGGAAACGCGCAGCCAAAAAGAGCTTAACGTATATCCTCAGGCCGTAACATTGGCACGGCGTGTCATTGCTGAAGCATTCTCTAATAAAGTGGTCACACCCGGTGTAACCACCACCAAAGATGTTGAGTGGTATTTACGCGAGCGTTTCGAAGAGCTCCAGCTCAGACCCTGGTTTCAACCGTATGTGAACATTCAGCGCCAGGGTGACAAAACCACCGAACAAGACGTGTTTATTGGCGAATATAATCGTACCATTTTACCAGGAGATATTATTCACACCGATGTGGGGATTTGTTATCTCAACCAGTGTACAGATACACAAGAAATGGGCTATGTACTTAAATTGCATGAAACGGATGTGCCGAAGGGCCTCAAACAGGCAATGGCGATGGGTAATCGCTGGCAGGATATTTTAACCGGCAACTTTAAAACCGGTTTAACGGGCAATGAGATCCTGGCCAATACCATTAAACAAAGTGAGGCGGCAGGGATCGTGAGCAGCACCTATACCCATCCGTTAGGATTTGTGGGTCATGCGCCGGGACCAACCATAGGTATGTGGGATAATCAGGGACCAACGCCTGTACAGGGGGATTGGAAACTCCATCCAAACACTGTCTATGCCATTGAAGGTAACATTAAAACCCAGTTGCCAGAATGGGATGATCAATGGATCCAAATCAAGCTGGAGCAAGATGCGGTATTTGATGGTAAGCAGGTTTGGTATCTGGCCGGTCGACAAACGCAATGGCATCTTATTCGATAGCGTTTAACCAGCCAGACAAAGCCCGCTTTCGCGGGCTTTTTTTATCAGAGTTAAAACGAGTATATCCACATTATAATAGGGCAATCAGTGGTAAGTTTGGTGCGGCAATTTGCCGCCATAATGCGGCATCTCTTTGCAACGATAGGCAATGTATCTTGGTAATTCTCTAAATTTAAAGGGTATTTAGAAGTGGCGTAGGTTTTGCTTTAGTAACAAAACATTCACAAGGAGACGAATTATGATTTTAAATACCTCTATCCAGAGCGCAGTGAGCCCAGTCTCGCAGTATGCTGCCGTTAAGACTACCAACACGGTAGCTGATGTAAGTAACCAACCTTCACAATCCAGCTCCACGGCCGTGAAGCATACATGGGATTCTTTTCGGGATGATGTTGAATCCGACCCTGTATTTGCAAGAGAAATGGCAGAGGCAATCACTTTTATTCCTAACAAAATGACTGTAAACCTCGACGAGGCGCCACCACTGACTGATCCCGTTGCACACAAAAAGTGGGCTGATCAATCTGTCGAGTTTGACCGCATTGCTGAGCAGGTGACTGAGCAACGTATCGCATTGTTCAATCGTATGAAAGGTGAGGGCGCCTCTGATGCTGATATTTATAACGAAATGATTGCGTTTAATAAAACTCTGCCAATGGACTATCAGGCAAAAGCAGGCATGTTAAGTGTTAACGAGTATGCATGATGTTTGTAGGCCTTCTTTTGAAGGCCTACAGCTTATTGCTAATTATAGTTGACGATAACTTGACTGCGCTGTCCGTAAGCAGCGGGTGATAGTACGCTGCCATTGCCACGGACACCAAATGCGAAGATAAATTTCTTGTTGGCAGCCTGGTCATTGAAGTTAGTGAGTCGGCCTGATTTGCTGGCACTTACGTTGACACAATTATTGGTTGCATTAAGGCACAGGTAAACCAACATACCTGGCGGTACATATGAGTAACTCCACGAATAATGAACTGACGTAATCTTTGAGCCAAAAGGCACAGAGCCTACAACGGGCAGGTCCAGCGTGTAATAAAGGCCCGTATTTCTTAATGTTGGTCCATAACCACTACTGGCCCAGGCACCGCCATTGATCGTAATCGGGCCCTCAACGTTATTCGGTGAAATCTCTTCAGTAGATACTGAGATGGCAGGATAAAGCAGGTCATCAGGTTGAGTGGTGGCTGCCGAAGCACTCGTCCATAAGACAGACGCAGATACCAAGCATAATGAATATATGTGTTTTTTTGAAAACATGTACTAACTCCTTTTGTTGTAAAGATGTTAGTATTTTGTTTTTTTCTTGATTGTGTCAATGAAGTAATCTTCAAGTCAAACAGCAACTTTTTGAGTGAACCCTAACGCAGGTATATACTTTAAAATCTCAGGATAAACAGTGTTGGGCAGGAAAATATAAGGGTCTAAACTACAAAGTTTACCCCCACAGCTGAGTGTGCAGCCGCAGGGGAGTTTGATACGAAATTAGAAGTTAAATGAAACCTTACCGTACACAAAGCGGCCATCGGTGCTGTAAGCCGAGAACGCTGAGTATGGGAAGATTTGGTTAAAGTTACTGTACCCTATGTTGCTGACGGTATCCTGCGGATATTGATCAAACAGGTTATTGGCACCAAGGGCAACGCGCCATTGCTCATTAACTTTGTACGCTACTTCCAGATCTGTGATCCATTTGGCATCCAGTACTTCATCTTTTTCAACTGTGCTGGAAGGATCGGTGACCTCGCCGTAGCGGGTTGCCTTAACCATGACCTGCCACTGCTCACGCTGCCAGTTAGCAACCAGGTTCCATTTATTATCTGGTGTCCCGGATTCAAAGCGCTCAATTTCACGGCGAGCAAAATACTGATAGCTTTCGCCCAGCGCAGCCAGCTCTGCCGGGTTCGCTTTCACATTGGTCACCTCAGTGTCATTAAGGTTCAACGCTGCACTCAGGTTAAGATCGCCATAATCAGCCAAGTCAAAGCGATAGGTTGCTACAATGTCTACGCCCTGAGTACGAGAATCGATAGCATTGGTAAAGTAGCGCACACGCTGTACGTTAAACTCACCCGCCTGTTGCAGGATCTGCTCAACTGCGTCGCCACTGAGGTTTTCTGACATTACAATGCGGTCATCAATATCAATGCGATATGCATCCAGCGTCAGGCTGAACGCATCCTGGGTGTAGATGAATCCGGCAGTCAGGTTAACCGACTCTTCTGCTTCCAGAGGTTGTGCGCCAAGTGCAACAGCCGCCGGGGTACCCACTGGATACAAGCCCACTTCGTTAGGGACACCGTCTTCAAAAACCGTTGCAATTGATTTGTAGGAAGTCTGCGCCAGAGAAGGTGCACGGAACCCTGTGCTCAGTGCACCACGCAGTGACAGTTGGTCATTAACTACATAACGTGTTGCAAGTTTACCAGTCAGTGTAGAGCCAAAGTCGCTGTAATCTTCATAACGCGCTGCCAGAACCAGGTTCCAGTCTGTTGTCAGGTAAGTATCCAATTCGGCAAACAAGGCGATGTTATGACGTGACTCATCAACCGCACTTTCTGGTGAAAATCCAGCCAGAACCTGAGCGCCACCAGCGGCAACAGGTTGTCCGCTAGCATCCAAAACGGTCTGGTAAGAGGCTAACTCACCGGCCTGGATCTCATAAGTTTCGCGGCGATACTCACTGCCCAGTGTCACAAACACACTATCGTAAAGGCCTAAGTCCAGCTCGGTTTTTGCTTCAGCGTTAACCAACAGCTGACTGTAGACCAAAGCACCGTTGTCAAACTCTGTTGGGCTGCTCGCACCCATTGACGTGTTCAGGCTGTTTGATACGCCAAAGCCGAAGTCGTTCAGACCATAGTTTGTACTGATGTCGTACTGCCAGTCACCTGCATCACCCTTAGCACCGACTGCAAAGCTATAGTCGCGTACTTCAGTGTCAATTTGCGGTAAGAAGCCATCAGGATATACGTCAGTCAGGTTGCGGCTATCTTGTGGGCGACGGAAGAAACCACCGGAATTACCATCTCGGCTTGAGAAGCTACCAAAGGAGTACAGGTCCAGCTCGGAGTTAAGTGTGTACCCAGCATTGTAGAATAGTGCGAAATCTTCGATGTCGGCTTTACCAAATCTGTGGTTATAACGCTCTGCCGAAAATTCTCGTGGATCCAGCTTACCGTTTTCATCCCGAGCATACTGTTCGCGCTCATCGATACCTGAGCGGTTGGTCGGCTGCTTGTTACGCAGCTCAGCAGCAACATTGATAAAGCCATTGTCGCCCAATGAAAAACCCATATTACCGCTGATGGTTGTTGTGCCACCATCGTTCAGCTCGCGGTCTGCGCCTTTGTCAAATGCCAGGTTGCCTTCGGCATCTTCGTAGGTACGCAACAGCTGAGGTGAACCGGCCATTTGAGTATCGTATTCACCGTAAGTGACGGACAGGTTACCGCCTTCGTCGGCATCGTTTAGCACAATGTTGATCACGCCAGCAATGGCATCTGAGCCGTATTGTGCAGCGGCACCGTCACGCAAAACTTCGATGCGCTTGATTGCAGCTGTTGGAATAGTATTGAGGTCTACCGCTGTAGAACCACGCCCTACGGTACCGTTTAGATTGAGCAGCGCACTGGCGTGGCGACGCTTACCATTGATAAGCACCAAAGTGTGGTCTGGCGCTAACCCGCGTAACACAGCAGGACGAGCATGATCTGTCCCGTCTGCTAGTTGTGAATTGGGGAAATTAAAACTGGGTACCAGCGTTGTCAAAACCTGGCTCAGTTCAAGCTGACCTGAGCTGGTGATTTCATCCATGCTGATCACATCGACCGGTACTGTGCTTTCAGCAACACTGCGCAAGCTGCGGCGAGTACCTGTGACTTCAATCACTTCTGTGGTGTTACTGGCTGTGGGTGCCTGGCTTTCTTCTGCATTAATTTGAAACGAAGCGGCGGCGCCCAGCACCAAGCTGATGCTGGCTGCCAGAGTACTCGGTCTTAACATAGAGATTCCTGTTTATATGTTGATTTCTATACGGGCTATGTAGTCTTGCCCATGAAAAGGACGGCAATACTAAAGGTGGAAAATTCGATGCGAAATTCGAATTCGTTATAAATTATAACCGCTCAAGTTTTTATGCTTTTTTAGTTACATTGCGTTAAATGCTGATCATAAGATTACAAAGCATCAATCAGAGGTGGGCAATTGATGCTCAGAGGTGTCAGATCCGAGTTGATGCACTTTTCGTTGTTCAATCAGTTTTTTTGCTGCTTTAGATAAAATTATTTCGTTGGTCTAAGGTTAAGCTCAAGGGTATAAAGCATTTTTACCAAGGAGCAAAACATGTCGACTTTAATGATGGTTGGGTGGCGTGAATGGCTGGCTTTGCCTCAGCTGGGGATAAGCCGCATTAAAGCCAAGGTGGACACCGGAGCCAGAACGTCTTGCTTACATGCGTTCAAAGTTGAAGAGTTCACGCAAGATGGCGCACCCTGGGTGCGGTTTTGGATGCATCCGGAACAAAAAAATACTGAGTATGAAGTCGTTTGTGCAGCCCCTGTGCTGGATGTGCGCACGGTGACTGACTCAGGTGGCCATAAGGAGTCTCGCTTTGTGATCCAGTCAATGCTGCACATAGGGGACCAGGCCTGGCCTATCGAAATTACGCTGACAAACCGGGATAACATGAAATTTCGCATGCTTTTGGGGCGCACAGCAATGGCAGGGCGGATCAGCGTTGATCCAGCAGCCTCTTATTTGACTAAGAAAAGAATTGAAGCAAGGAATTAAAATGAAAATCGCCATTCTATCCCGGAATAAAAATCTCTACTCAACGCGTCGTTTAATTGAAGCGGCTGAGCAACGCGGTCACGAACCTGTGGTGCTGGACGTATTACGTTGTTATATGAACATTAATTCTAACGAGCCTGAAATTCACTTCAAAGGCGATAAAATCGTTGGGGTGGATGCAGTGGTGCCAAGAATTGGTGCGTCTGTAACGTTTTATGGCTGTGCAGTGTTGCGTCAGTTCGAAATGATGGGGATTTATCCGCTTAATGAATCTGTGGCGATAACCCGCTCACGCGACAAATTGCGCTCTTTGCAGCTGTTGTCTCGTAAGGGCGTGGGTATGCCCATCACAGGGTTTGCTAATAAGCCCGATGATGTCAAAGACTTATTGGATATGGTTGGTGGTGCCCCTGTGGTGATTAAGTTGCTGGAAGGGACGCAGGGAATAGGGGTGGTGCTGGCGGAAACCCGTAAAGCAGCAGAAAGCGTGATCGAAGCTTTTATGGGCCTGAAAGCCAATATTATGGTGCAGGAATACATTAAAGAAGCCGGCGGCGCGGATATTCGTTGCTTTGTGATCGGAGATAAAGTGATTGCCGCAATGAAGCGTCAGGCGCAAGAAGGCGAGTTTCGTTCTAATCTGCACCGTGGGGGCAGCGCCAGTCTTATTCGGATCACACCGGAAGAGCGCAAAACCGCGGTTGCAGCAGCTAAAGCGATGGGGCTGAATGTTGCCGGGGTCGATTTGTTGCGTTCAGAGCGTGGTCCTTTGGTGATGGAAGTAAACTCATCGCCGGGCCTTGAGGGCATAGAAAAAGCGACCGGTAAGGATATCGCCGGTATGATCATAGAATTTATGGAAAAAAATGCAGCCAGTAAGAGGACCGCGACGCGTGGCAAAGGCTAAGAAAAACCAGGTATTTACACTGCTAAACACACAAATAGGGGTGGCTGAGCGCAAGACGCTGTCGCTGGAGGTGGCAAAACTGTACACCCACTCTCCGCTTACGATCCCAATCGAGGTGGTGAATGGCGCCGAGGCGGGTCCTGTGGTGATGGTGTGCGCTGCGATCCATGGCGATGAATTGAATGGCGTAGAGGTTGTACGTCAGTTACTGACGAAAGTAGAGCCCAAAGCATTTCGAGGCACGTTAATTGCTGTGCCAGTGGTGAATGTATTTGGTTTTATACATAAGTCTCGTTACTTGCCTGACAGGCGGGATTTGAACAGGTGCTTTCCCGGTTCGGAGCGGGGATCACTGGCAGCCAGGGTGGCCAACGTGTTTTTTAAACGAGTAGCCAGCAAGTGTACGCATATTATTGACTTGCACACTGGTGCAATACATCGCTCAAACTTGCCGCAGATACGGGCAAACCTGGAATGCGAAGCAACGGCAGATATTGCAAAAGCATTTGGTACGCCGGTGGTGATAGATGCAACGTTGCGCAATGGTTCTTTGCGCAGTGAGGCCAGCAACCTCGGGATCCCGGTGATCACCTACGAAGGGGGAGAGGCGCTGCGTTTTGACCCGCTGGCAATTGCTGCCGGGTTGCAAGGCGTCGAGAATGTATTAAGGCGGCTTAAGGTGCTTAAAGGTCGGCGCTCGAAAAAGCTACCTGAACCTGTGATAGCAGATTCCACCAGCTGGGTCAGAGCGCATACGGATGGAATAGTGCGCGCAATGGTTGGCCTGGGAGAGCGAGTTAATAAAGAGCAGGTGCTGGGTTACATCAGCAACCCTTTGGGGGGCAATGAAGTGGCCATCCAGGCTCCGCGCAGCGGTATCATTATCGGGCAGCAGTCTTTGCCTTTGGTGAACGAAGGCGATGCGGTGTTTCACATTGCCTATTTTGCTCATGCCAACACCATAGTCGAGCAACAGCTCGGTGAGTTTATCGACGAGCTGGATTTAGAAGAGCAGCCGGTCGATACGGAACTAAACAACTGATCATACAGCTGGCCCGGCGTGTCTGGCCAGCTGTCTCTGCGCCTGCCAGGATAGCGAAACTGTTTCAGGTTTGGCTTTTCGAGCGTATTCTAAACACCCCCGGTTATATAAGCGCTTTGCACACAAAGTCTAAGTGATTCGTTTTGGGAATTTGCCAGTCATTCAGCGGAAATACCGTTCTGTCCTGCTTGTAAATTTAGCTGGCACTAATCTGTGTTGATAGCGAGGCGTCCATTCTCTTTGAACCTATGTGCCCCTGTTTTCCACACAACATCGTTGTTTCTACCAAGTCCGAAAAAAAGGCCGCCCCTATACTGCACAGCCATCGGGAATACTCAGGTTAGGAAGGAAAAATATGGAACCTATGTCTGTTGGCGCTGAGTTTATGCGAACGTTTGATATGCAGCTTGCGCAGTCGCAAAAACAAAAGGACGCTGTTTTTACTATCCGTCATCAAGTTTATTGTGATGAGCTGAATTGGGAAGCCAGGCAGCAAACGCAACTGGAGCGGGACGAATATGACGATCATTCCATTCATTGTTTGTTGCAGCACAAGGCCAGCAAGGAATATATAGGATGTATTCGATTGATCATTCCTTCGCCTCACTCGTCGTTAACCTTACCCAGCCAGGACCAGTATGGTGGATATCTAAAAACAAGCCTGTTGTTGCCTTTGTTGCAGTCGGGCACGTTAAGTGAATGTTCCCGGCTGGCATTGCTGCCTGATGTAAGGCGCAAAAGCATCAGGGATTATCGCCAGGATGAGCCAGGTACTGTGTCGCAGCCTGCGTCTCAACATACTCAGCTGATGTCGGTCAGCTTGTATTTTTGTTGTATCGCCCTTGCCAAACTGCATGGTTGTCGGGGCACCTTATTATTAGCCAGTCCGAAGTTAAGCAGACACCTCAAAATGCTTGGTCTGACCCTGACCAGGCTCAGTGAAGATATTGAGCACCGAGGGCGCAGGGCGGTATACCACTTTGATACGCATGAATTTAAGGCGCAGCAGCTTCGCAGTGATGTACTCAGTGAGCTATACCAGGCCGTGGAGCGTCGGCTGTCTCAGCAGTTAAACAATACTGAACTTGCCTGTGAATTATCCTAAGGAATGATGATGAATACGCATTTTGATTATGATCTGGCTTTCTCCAGAAACATTGGGTGGGTGACCTCCACGGAGCAACAGATTTTAAAACGTAAAAAGGTAGCTATTGCCGGGTTAGGCGGGGTCGGCGGTTCTCATTTATTGGCTTTGGTCAGGCTGGGTATTACACGTTTTCACCTTGCTGATTTTGACGAGTTTGGGTGTGAAAACACCAATCGTCAGGTGGGTGCGACGACGGCAAGTTATGGTAAAAAGAAGCTCGATACCATGATCCGTATGGCCAAAGAAATCAATCCGGATATTGAGATCACAGGATTCAGTGAGGGGGTGACCGAGCAGAACCTGACTGCGTTTTTAGCGGATGTTGATTGCTATATTGATGCACTGGATTTCTTTGTTTTGGGCATAAGGCGGCGGGTGTTTGCACAGTGCTATGACCAGGGGATCCCGGCCACGACGGCTGCGCCCATTGGCATGGGGACTGCGTACATTAACTTCCTGCCCGGTAAAATGTCATTTGAGCAGTACTTTGACCTTGCGGGATATACAGAGAGTGAACAGTACATTCGATTTTATCTGGGCCTGACACCTGCCAATTTGCAAAAACAGGCACTGGTTGACCCGTCCACGGTGGACCTGGCGAATAAAAAAGGGCCCTCGACTGTGGTTGGGTGCCAGCTGGCAACGGGCGTGGCAGTCGCTCAGGTTGCCAAAATACTGCTTAATCGTGGACCGGTTATCTGCGCGCCGCGTAGCCTGCATTTTGATGCCTTCAGTAATAAAATGAAGAAAGTATGGCGGCCGGGTGGCAATCGTAACCCGTTACAACAGTTGTTGTTCAAACTGGTCAGGAAAAAATTACAGACGCCCAAAAGTGACGCCGGGCTTTCTGAGTCTGTGCCCGCAAGCAATGCGATGACGACGGCGGAGAAAGTGATTGAACTGGCCAAGTGGGCGCCCAGCGGCGACAACACGCAGCCATGGCGTTTTGAACTGCTCAGTGACACAACGTTTATCATTTATGCCAGCAATACCTGTGATCACAGTGTGTATGATCTGGATGGACATTCCAGCGAGCTGGCGCACGGCATGCTACTGGAAGCCATCGACATTGCGGCCAGTCGCTATCATTGCCGAGCGGTTGTGAACCAGACCGCGGCGCAAACACCAGAAGGCCTCGCTGACACGATCCATTATCAGGTTGAGTTAGAACGGGACAGTAACGTAAAGCCGGATCCTTTGCTTCCCTATGTTAAAACCCGCACAGTGCAGCGTCGTCCAATGGGGACCCGGGCGTTAACGGATGAGGAAAAAGCGGCGTTGCAGCAGTGCTTACCTGCCGGGTTTAAGCTGCACTTTTATGAGAGCCTGGCGCAAAAATGGCGGTGTGCCTGGTTGAACTTTAAAAATGCGAAAACCAGATTGACCATGAAGGAGGCCTATCACGTCCATAAGGAGATCATTGATTGGGGCCAGCAATTTAGCGACAGCAAAATACCCGAGCAAGCTTTGGGTATAGATAAAGGCACGGGCCAGCTGATGCAGTGGGCGTTTAAAAAATGGAGCCGGGTTGCCTTTTTAAATCGATATCTGTTTGGCACGCTCGCACCCAGATTACAATTAGATCTGCTCCCGGGTATTTGTTCGAGTGCACATTTTACCCTGTGCGCGCCACATCCGGCTAAGCTGAAAAATGACTATCTGGCTGCCGGGCGAGCGATTTATCGGTTCTGGTTAATGACCGATGCGTTGCAGCTTGGCTTACAGCCGGGGTTAACACCAGTTATTTTCTCCCGTTACCTCGACAACGATGTGACCTTTACAGACGATCAATCTGTCCTCAGACGAGCAAAGGCATGTCAGCGTCTCTACAAGTCTTACATTCCCGAGTATAAAAACCTGGTCTTTATGGGTCGTGTGGGCAGAACTGCACCGCCCGTATCCCGCTCCGTAAGGCATCCACTGAAGACATTGGTGCTCAGCGATAATCCTGCAGATAGCTAACGTTTGGTGTAGGGGATGTTGTTAGCAGCATAAACGCGCGCTCGTCGGCACTAGACAATTAGTCGGAATTTCACATTTTCATTTTTGCTAAGTGATGATGTTTGGTATAAAGCAGCCTCACGCTGAATGTGAATCCGACTAGAAAAGTGACGTTAAAACAGGCTTTTTTAGTTAAATGATTACGTGAAACGGCAAAGTAGGGTAGAATAGCGCGGTTCTATCTACACGTATTACTGCCTGACGAGGTTTATATGAGTTTGTATAATGAGTACATGGAAGAAATCCAAACCCGTAAAACGGAACTTGGATTGAGTCCAAAACCAATCGATAGCGCTGATCTGCTATCTGAAATTATTGCCCAAATCAAAGACACAGGGCATGAGCACCGTGAAGATTCTCTGAACTTCTTCATCTACAACACGCTTCCGGGCACAACCAGCGCTGCTGGTGTGAAAGCACAATTCCTAAAAGAAATTATCCTGGGCGAAGAGACTGTAGCTGAAATTTCTGCGGACTTTGCATTTGAACTGCTTTCTCACATGAAAGGCGGTCCTTCAATTGCGGTACTACTTGACCTTGCACTGGGCAACGAAGAAGCGGTTGCTAAGCAAGCTGCTGACGTACTTAAAACGCAGGTTTTCCTTTATGACGCAGACACGTCACGTATAGAAGCAGCGTTTAAAGCGGGCAATGCAATTGCAAAAGACATCTTAGAAAGCTACGCGAAAGCTGAATTCTTTACTAAGCTGCCTGATATTGCAGAGAAAATTGAAGTTGTTACTTATATTGCCGGTGAAGGTGATATCTCAACTGACTTACTTTCTCCAGGTAACCAGGCACACTCACGTGCTGACCGTGAACTACACGGTAAATGTATGATCACCCCTGAAGCACAGCAAGAAATTGTTGAGCTGCAGAAGAAGCACCCAAATGCAAAAGTTATGCTGATTGCTGAAAAAGGCACTATGGGTGTAGGTTCATCTCGTATGTCTGGTGTGAACAACGTTGCACTTTGGGCGGGGACACAAGCAAGCCCGTACGTACCATTCATCAACATTGCACCAGTTGTTGCGGGTACTAACGGTATTGCACCAATCTTCCTGACAACCGTTGATGTAACCGGTGGTATCGGTCTTGACCTTAAAAACTGGGTGAAGAAAACCGACGAAAACGGCAACGTAGTGACTGACGCGAACGGCGATCCGGTACTGGAAGAAGCATATTCTGTAGCGACTGGTACGGTACTTACTATCGATACTAAGGCACAGAAGCTGTACAACGGCGACAAAGAGCTGGTTGATGTATCTTCTTCATTCACTCCACAAAAAGTAGAGTTCATGAAGGCCGGTGGTTCTTACGCTGTGGTATTCGGTAAGAAGCTACAAACGTTTGCAGCAGAAACGCTGGGTATTGAAGCGCCTGTTGTTTACGCGGCTTCAAAAGAAATCTCACACGAAGGTCAGGGTCTGACTGCGGTTGAGAAAATCTTCAACCGTAACGCGGTAGGTGTTGCTTCTGAAACACCACTTCACGCTGGTTCTAACGTTCGTGTTAAAGTGAACATCGTTGGTTCTCAGGACACCACAGGTCCAATGACGTCTCAGGAGCTGGAAGCCATGGCTGCTTCTACGATTTCTCCTTTGGTAGACGGCGCATATCAGTCAGGCTGTCACACAGCGTCTGTTTGGGATAAAAAAGCGCAAGCGAACATTCCTAAGTTAATGGCGTTCATGAACAAGTTTGGTCTGATCACAGCGCGTGACCCGAAAGGGGTTTACCACTCAATGACAGACGTAATCCACAAAGTACTGAACGACATTACTGTGGATGACCGTGCTATTATCATCGGTGGTGACTCGCACACGCGTATGTCTAAAGGTGTGGCATTCGGTGCTGACTCAGGTACTGTTGCGCTGGCACTGGCGACTGGTGAATCAGCAATGCCAATTCCAGAGTCTGTAAAAGTAACCTTCAAAGGTGCCATGGCTAAGCACATGGACTTCCGTGATGTGGTACACGCGACTCAGGCACAAATGCTGAAGCAATTCGGCGGTGAGAACGTGTTCCAGGGCCGTATCATCGAAGTACACATTGGTACTCTGATGGCGGACCAGGCGTTCACTTTCACTGACTGGACTGCAGAGATGAAAGCGAAAGCGTCAATCTGTATCTCTAACGATGAAACGTTGATCAAGTCAATCGAGCTGGCGAAGAGCCGCATCCAGATCATGATCAACAAGGGCATGGAGAACGAAGCGAAGACGTTACAAGGCCTTATCGACTTGGCCGATGAGCGTATCGCGGGCATCAATTCTGGTGAGCAACCTGCACTTGCACCTGATGACAATGCTAAGTACTACGCAGAAGTCGTTGTTAACCTGGACGAAATCGTTGAACCAATGATTGCTGACCCGGATGTAAACAACGAAGACGTTTCTAAGCGTTACACGCACGATGTGATCCGTCCTGTTTCTTTCTACGATGGCAAGCCAGTTGACCTGGGCTTTGTTGGTTCTTGTATGGTTCACAAAGGTGACATGCAGATCATTGCACAGATGCTACGTAACCTTGAGAAGCAAAATGGTTCAATCGAGTTCAAAGCACCGCTGGTTGTTGCGCCACCAACATATAACATCGTTGATGAGCTAAAAGCAGAAGGCGACTGGGAAGTACTGGCTAAGTACGCAGGCTTTGAGTTTGACGATGAAAATCCGAAGACAGCGGCACGTACTAAGTACGAAAACATCCTGTATCTTGAGCGCCCTGGATGTAACCTGTGTATGGGTAACCAGGAAAAAGCAGAACCAGGTGACACTGTAATCGCAACTTCTACGCGTCTGTTCCAGGGCCGTGTTGTAGCGGATTCTAACGAGAAGAAAGGCGAATCACTACTTGGCTCTACGCCACTGGTAGTACTTTCAACGATTCTGGGTCGTTTCCCGACTATGGACGAGTACCAGGCTGCTGTTGAAGGCATCGACCTGACTGCGTTCACCCCACTTGAAGAAGAACTGACAACTAAGTTCGGTTCAGAGCAAGCGGTACCTGTTAAAGTACTTTAATCTTCATAGATTAAAAGACTGAAAAAAGCGCGTTTATACGCGCTTTTTTGTTGGGTGGGGGTTGGAGGAGCCGTTTTTAAGTATTGTTCGCTTGTACAGGTATAAGTGAATGTGGTTGTTTATAAGGCTAAGTTTCTTATTTTGTTCATACTTTTAAGTTTCGCTATGAGCAAGGCTCGGTTTTAACATAGCTGTTTTGGCTTGAGTAACTAGTACAATAGTGGTAGGTTGTTGTTCATATTATGAATAAATTAATTTTCTGTAAGTGGTTCTTTTTTGGAACTGGGTTTAACCGGCATTCACTCTAATAAGCTGTTGTGTGCCCCTCGAAAATTAGAGATCTATTAAATGGAATTAACATTTAAACAAAACCATATTTCTATTACAAAGTTCAACTCTATCGAACTCTCAGACTTCACTGTTCTAACAGGTGTCAATGGCTCAGGAAAAAGCCATTTGTTGAGTGCCATCGAAAAAAGAAAATGCACTCTTAGGAACCTTGAATATGCAAGCATAGTCCACTTCAACTACGAAAACTTTAAGTTGGAGAATGAATCAGCATTTAATGCGGAGCAGATAAAAAAGGAAACCACTGCGGCGTGGATTTTTTATCAGCAGCAGGTCAAGCCACATACACCAAATTGGAAGAAACAAATAGACGAGAATTTATATCCAAAGCTTAAGGAAGAGTGTAAAGATGAAAGTAAAGGTCTATGGGAGTTGGGAAAAAGTACTCTAAAAGGTTATCGAGAGTCTATCAAAGGTCTTTTTAACAACAACAAAATGAAAGGAAACGCTCAGGCTCAAGGAATTCTATCGGTAGTAAAAAAGCTCCCTTATAGTGCAGATGAAATTAAAGAAGACGACTTTAGTTCTTTATATAAACCTTACATGTTCAAAAATGACTTTTTACCTATGCAACTTGGTAAGGTTATTTGGGATTACTATGTGAAATATCAACAGAATAGATTTTACCATTATGAAAATAGCGAAAATGGTAAAAACTACTCTGTTTTGAGCGAAAGCGAATTTGTTGAAGCGCACGGCAGAAAACCATGGGATGTTATCAATGAAATAATGGATGAATTTGACAATCTTGAATATAGGGTAAGTTCACCTGAAGGATCAGATTACTTTTCTCACTACCAACTTAAACTTGAACATACAAGAAACCCAGAATTGAAATTGGACTTCGCTAACCTTTCATCTGGTGAAAGAGTTCTAATGGCGTTGGTTGCATCAATATATAAATCTACATCCGACAACCACTTTCCTGACATTCTCCTGCTTGACGAGGTAGACGCATCGCTTCACCCGTCAATGATGAAGAATATGCTTGGCGTAATTCAAAACATATTCCTGAAAAAGAATATTAAAGTAATATTGGTATCACATTCTCCATCAACTATTGCTCTATCTCCGGAAGAGTCAATATTCATAATGAATAAATCTGGAGAGAATCGAATAGAAAAGCGTTCCAAAAAAGAAGCATTATCGATACTTACAGAAGGTTTTGCCACGCTTAACGATATCGAGCCAGGACTGAGTATAAATTACAATCTATCCAAGACCAATTTACCGATACTTTTCACTGAAGGTATAACAGACAAAATTATTATCGAAACAGCTTGGAGCAGATTATACCCTTCAGATGAGATGCCATTTTTTATTCAAGACTGTTTTGACGCTTCATTTTTAGCAAATTTATTCAGCCGCGGTAATGATGGCCAGGATGGAATATTTACCAACTACAATGATAGACCCTTGATTGCTCTTTTCGACTTCGATAATGAGGGATTTAACTCATGGAATAGATTGAGCCAACTGTCTAGTGAAGTTGAGCAAGACCCTCGAAAAGGGCTGCGTAGATGCAATGAACAATTGAATGCTCATGCAATACTATTACCTGTTCCCTCTCAAGAAAAGTTAGAAAATCAAGTTATAAAAAGTGGCAATGAAACATTTAAAGATAAATCGAATTTATCTATAGAATTGCTATTTTATGGTAATCCTTCTTTATCCCAACACTTTTCAGTAGAACCAATACTAGGTGGCGGCGAACTGGTGGTGTTTAAAGGGAAAAAGAGAGATTTTTCAGCAAAGGTTGGGTCGCTTGATGTTAATTCATTTACTGCATTTTTGCCCCTGTTTGAACAAATTCAAGAGATAGTGAAAGCACATAAAGCAAATTAAGCGAATTAAATGAGACACCCATTCAAAACCAATGATCAGTGAGAACTAAATGGCAAGTGAAGAGAACTAAAGAAGACATATATGGACGCTCCATTGATGTCAAGCAGAGTGGGCCTGCGGGGTAGCGAGTTTTCGTTATCCCGTTCGTTATGTTACCCGTGTTGCCACGCCTGATGCTTGGTCCAGTCCGCTATAAATGTGTTGCTCTGACATATATCCGGGCTTGACTGGTTATCCAGCGCCCCTAATGAGTTCCGAGCCTGCGCACCCTAAAATTAATACACCCACTCGGTCTGTAAAAAGAATTAAAAGAGACACCCATTCAAAACCAGCGCTCAGTGAGCGACTTTTCCTAGTATTTTTAGTGACATCCCCACAATCTGGAGCACTCCTGAGTTAAACCAGCAAAGGTATGACAGACAAGTCTTGTATTGTGTGTCTTGTAAGCATTTATTGATCAAGCTAGCTGCATAGCAAGAGCTTACGAAAATGGTATTTCTCAACCGTTTGAAGTTGAGAAAGTTGCCTACAACGGCAATAATTCAAAGACTCATGCCTAATTAAAAGAGACACCCATTCAAAACCAGCGCTCAGTGAGGGGGAAAAAACATGGATATCCATTGTTATCTGTTCCTTTTCTGGCTTGTCATGTGTTAGAAGTTTTTGAATGGGTGTCTGCGAGTATCAATTCTGTCTAACTTTATAAAATATTGGGCAGATAGAACCGATGAATAACAGAGTTAATCGGTTCAAGCATACTTATTCTGAATATCTTAGCGCATTACTACTAACAATGTTGCCATAAACGGGATGGTATCCATCGCAAACAATATCAAATGTGGGACTTTCATTTAGCCCATACCTAAACTTCAAAGACCAGGTACGAGTTGTATCATCAGTTGAAATAACTCGCGGATTTTCGGTTATAAACTTCCCGCTACCAATAGGTTTGTAATCACATGAAATGGCATTTCTGGATTTAAAAATAATAGTATATTCATGAGCATGATATGGACCATAGTGGTTTCCACTAATTGGCACAACTTTTTTCGACATGCTACTGACTTCTTCAACCTTTAGTTCAGGCAAGCCGGGAACGGTTCCAAGTGAAATTGAACGAGACACTGTGCCATTATTATTGGCACACTTTAATTTTACCAGATCGTACTCATTTGCCAGAGAAAATACCGCAAACGAATTTGTAGAAACTGACATGGACGAATTTGGATACTCGAAGTTGCAGCTATTTGTTCCACTAACACTCCAGCTGGCACTAATCGAATTACCAGGTGTTCTGGGTGGTGTAGTAGTAAAGGCATAAACTGGATGGCTTCGCTGATTCATAGAAACATTAAATGAATTAATACTAGGTTTAGGGCCAGTCAAGCCACCTCCACCAATGCCTACTTTAGCGTTCGCAGTTGAGACCATTAATATAGTTGATGCAATTGCCATTACTAAGACTGATTTTTTCATTTTCGAAATCTCTTTTTTATATGCGTTATTGGTTAAAGCCAGTCTAAAAATTATCATGTGGATTTCATCTTTCCATCCCCCTAACTGGGGGTTGAATAACACAGGAATAACACAGACATCCAATCAATGCCTAATTAAAAGAGACACCCATTCAAAACCAGCGCTCAGTGAGGGGGAAAAAACATGGATATCCATTGTTATCTGTTCCTTTTCTGGCTTGTCATGTGTTAGAAGTTTTTGAATGGGTGTCTGCGAGTATCAATTCTGTCTAACTTTATAAAATATTGGGCAGATAGAACCGATGAATAACAGAGTTAATCGGTTCAAGCATACTTATTCTGAATATCTTAGCGCATTACTACTAACAATGTTGCCATAAACGGGATGGTATCCATCGCAAACAATATCAAATGTGGGACTTTCATTTAGCCCATACCTAAACTTCAAAGACCAGGTACGAGTTGTATCATCAGTTGAAATAACTCGCGGATTTTCGGTTATAAACTTCCCGCTACCAATAGGTTTGTAATCACATGAAATGGCATTTCTGGATTTAAAAATAATAGTATATTCATGAGCATGATATGGACCATAGTGGTTTCCACTAATTGGCACAACTTTTTTCGACATGCTACTGACTTCTTCAACCTTTAGTTCAGGCAAGCCGGGAACGGTTCCAAGTGAAATTGAACGAGACACTGTGCCATTATTATTGGCACACTTTAATTTTACCAGATCGTACTCATTTGCCAGAGAAAATACCGCAAACGAATTTGTAGAAACTGACATGGACGAATTTGGATACTCGAAGTTGCAGCTATTTGTTCCACTAACACTCCAGCTGGCACTAATCGAATTACCAGGTGTTCTGGGTGGTGTAGTAGTAAAGGCATAAACTGGATGGCTTCGCTGATTCATAGAAACATTAAATGAATTAATACTAGGTTTAGGGCCAGTCAAGCCACCTCCACCAATGCCTACTTTAGCGTTCGCAGTTGAGACCATTAATATAGTTGATGCAATTGCCATTACTAAGACTGATTTTTTCATTTTCGAAATCTCTTTTTTATATGCGTTATTGGTTAAAGCCAGTCTAAAAATTATCATGTGGATTTCATCTTTCCATCCCCCTAACTGGGGGTTGAATAACACAGGAATAACACAGACATCCAATCAAAAACTGTCCTGGATTAGGGTTCTGATGTGGGAATTAAAAGAGACATTAATGGAGCGTCCAAAAAGAGAGAATTTTAAAGAGACACCCATTCAAAACCAGCGCACTGTGAGGGGGAACGTATTAAAAAAGACATGTATGGACGCTCCAGCTATGTCAAGCCGAGTAGGCCTGCGGGGTAGCGAGTTTTCGTTATCCCGTTCGTTATGTTACCCGTGTTGCCACGCCTGATGCTTGGTCCAGTCCGCTATAAATGTGTTGCTCTGACATATATCCGGGCTTGACTGGTTGTCCAGCGCCCCTAATGAGTTCCGAGCCTGCACACCCTAAAATTAATACACCCACTCGGTCTGTAACGACCGTGCCTTTGTCGGGTTTTGCGCAGGCAGGGTTGGACCTTTTTTCATCGTACTTTCGCAAACAGATAAGCGGTTGTCAGTGGCTCGCTACACCCACACGGGTTCAATGACCCTTGTCTATGCCGAGCTCACCTGACAACCTAACCCTAGATGCATTGTGTCGCCCCCGATTGTGTATATTGAGGCTGATAAGGCTCATTTTTCTGTAGTAATATCCACATCAACCTGGCCAGCCGGTGGGCAGTGGCCACAATGGCTTGAAATTAAAAGAGACACCCATTCAAAACCAGCGCTCAGTGAGCGATTTTTCCTAGTATTTTTAGTGGCATCCCCACAATCTGGTGCACTCCCAAGTTAAACCTGCAAAGGTATGACAGACAATTTTTGTATTGTGTGTCTTGTAAGCATTTGTTGATCAAGCTAGCTGCATAGCAAGAGCTTACGAAAATGGTATTTCTCAACCGTTTGAAGTTGAGTAAGTTGCCAACAACGGCGATAATTAAAAGGCTCATATTCAGAAGTTAGCTGGTGCATATGAGGGGAAGTTGGTTAGGGTTATAGGAAAATTCAAAGCCTTTAACCCTTCAAAACGACTAAATAGTGCTAAAAGTAAATTTAGTTCAATAAATTATGTCCAAACTTTTGCACCAAATGAAGGGTCAAGCTTTGGTAATCAAGTAAGGCTCTTGTAACAAGTGCCTAAACCAAAGGGTGCCAAACAGCAAGCAAGCGCTATGTGTTTCTCGAGGAAGTCAGAATGATGAAAATCTATTTATTGTCTTTGTGTTTTTTACTTACCGCTTGTGCAACCAATAAAAATGAAAAAGTTGAAGTTACAGGGCAGCGGATTAGCAAAGAAGAAGCAAAAAAACTCAACCTTAAGCCTGTAGGAACAATCCAAGATCTAATTAATTCTCACCTTGCAGGTTTACCTAGACCAGGGGATTTTGAAAATTGCCAAGAACTTCTTCAACAATTAAAAAGAAAAGGGATGACCATTCAATCAGTTAAAGAGAAACAAGTTGTAGCAGTAACTAAAGCGAACAAGTTAATAACATATAATTTTAAAGATGGCAGCTGCCTAGACTAAAAATAGAATTAAAAGGAATAACACGGAAAAAAGGAATAACACGGACACCCAATCAAAAACTGTTCTACATTTGAGAAAATACCGGCCTTGTTGATCAAATCCAGGTAACTTAGACAACACTTTGATTTCAGCTGTTTCCCTGATATTCAGGCATACCTAGCCCAGTCATTTTATTGAGCACTTTCACTTTGATCATCGCTTCAGTGTGCTGCTGATTGAATCCACGACTAACCAGCTTGTCACCCATTAGCTGTTTATAACGGTACATTGCTGTTTCCGCCAGTGAGCGTTGATGGTAGTTCACACACTTTTTCCACTCACTGCTACCTATATGCTTTGTTAAAATGACCGCGCTGTTTCGAGCATGTCCATCCTCCCACAACTGCGCGTTGCACCTTGGTGGGATCACTGCATCGGCCTTTTTGGCTGCGACTTCGGCATAACAGCCTCTAGTATCATAAGCACCATCCGCTTTTACCGAACTGATTTTCCTGCGCAATGGTCTGAGCAAGTCGCCCAGAACCTCTGGATCGCTTACGGAGATTGTAGACAACTCAGCACCCACGATTTGGTGCGTATTTGCATCAATGGCTAGATGTAACTTTCGCCAGGTTCGGCGTTTATTCTCACCATGTTTTCTTGCATGCCACTCACCATTTCCGTACACCTTCAGGCCAGTGCTATCAACCACGATATCAATGCCCGCGGATGCACTGGAGCTTGGTCTGTAACGAACTGCCAGCTCTGCACTTCGCTTGCACAAACAACTATAAGTTGGCGTTTCCAAATCAAGTTTCATCATTGATATCAGAGAAGAAACAAAACCCTGCGCAGCTCGAAGAGACAAGCAAAATACAGCCCGCAAAGTCAGGCAGGTCTCAATCGCCAGCTCAGAGAAATGATTGGCTCGCCCTTTACCGCCGTGATGTTGTGTGTTGGTCCACTGCGCAATTGCATCCTGGGAAAACCAAAGTTGGATGTTGCCTCTGGCGATAAGGGCTTTGTTATAATCGCGCCAGCTGGTGATACGCTTTTCTTTCAAAGTTCAGTCTCGGTGTTTGCTTTTGAGATCTGATCACACAAGGTTAGATTAGTTCAATGATTTAGGAAACAACGCCGAAAATACCCAGACACCCAGTGGCAGGCAAGCTTTGGAATGGGTGTCTGTCAACTAGTGTTTGCTTTTATACACATTCTTCCCCAGTAGTGCGCGCAACCACAGGCCTCCATAACGATTTTACAAGGCGGTATATTCTGAATGGTTTCTTTTAACTTCTGACGGTTCACCCGGCGTGAAAAGCAGGGCTTGCCGTGCTTATCCACGGCGAGTAATTGGAAAACGTTTTTAGCCAGGTCAATGGATAATGTGCTAACTTGATTCATGATGGATGCTCCTGTTAACTGTAAATATCACTCTCAGTTTGGCGCATTGACGCCGATTTAGGAGCGTCCATCTCATCACCCATTCAAAACCAGCGCTCAGTGAGGGAAAAAACACGGATATCCATTGCTATCTGTTCCTTTTCTGGCTCATCATGTGCTAGATGAATAAAACAGACACCCATTCAAAACCAGCGCTCAGTGAGCGATTTTTCTAGTATTTTGGGTAACATCCCCACAATATGGGGCATTCCAAAGTTAAATCTGCCAAGGTATGACAAACAAGTTTTGTAATTGGTGTCTCATAAACGTTCTATATCGTGTAGGATGTACCACGCATGGTTTTGCTATCTGGTTGGTTTTTATGAAATAAATTAGATAAAACAAAGCCGCACATGCCCTTTTTTATTGATTTTAAATATGGGTGTCTCTGGATTCTTAAGAATTAGGCGTTGTAAAAATAGGAGTAATAAAATGAAAGTGTTGAGTTTTATATTTGTTTTATTTTTATGCTTTAATGCTGATGCATCAGGCACAGTTAAAACTAAAATAAAGAGTTTGTGGGTAAATGACCTTGGAGCAGATGTCGTTTACCTCGAACCGGAAACCCCATTTCAATCTGTCTGCAATAGCAATGGTTCTAAGTACTTTATAATTCATTTAGATAGAAAGAATATGGCGGAAGTCTATTCTATGGCATTAGCTGCATATATGTCTGATATGGAAGTAAATGTTGGTGGCAAGAATGAATGCAGCGGTACAAATGAAGTTTTAAGGTACATATATCTAAAGAGATGATTATTAAAGAATAAATTAAAGGGGGCACTCATTCAAAACGTGTGCTCAGTGAGCGATTTTATTCAGTGTAGGAATGGGTGTCAGCCTTTCTTTTCTGTGTTTCTGTGCCTTTCTGCCTGTGATTAGACAAGTGGCAAATACAGTGCTGAAAATAGAGATTCGGATAGCAACTATCGTAGATTGATACTGCAAAATTAAATCAAGACAAAGGAGCACTCAGCATGATCACACTTCTTATCACGATAGCTGCTATGTGTATCTTCAGGGTAGTTTTATCGGTAGTGAGGAGCAGGGCGATATATTTAATTGTCTGTTATGTCGGGGCCGTCACACCTCTAACCTTGTTGGTAACAAAAGTTCTGCCAAATGGAGCGGGAGTCGTGTTGGTATCTGGGTTTTGTCTTTTTTATTTTGCACTTTTGTCTAGTAGCACTACAACGGACACCCAATCAAAAACTGTTCTACATTTGAGAAAATACCCAGACACCCAGTGGCAGGCAAGCTTTGGAATGGGTGTCTGTCAACTAGTGTTTGCTTTTATACACATTCTTCCCCAGTAGTGCGCGCAACCACAGGCCTCCATAACGATTTTACAAGGCGGTATATTCTGAATGGTTTCTTTTAACTTCTGACGGTTCACCCGGCGTGAAAAGCAGGGCTTGCCGTGCTTATCCACGGCGAGTAATTGGAAAACGTTTTTAGCCAGGTCAATGGATAATGTGCTAACTTGATTCATGATGGATGCTCCTGTTAACTGTAAATATCACTCTCAGTTTGGCGCATTGACGCCGATTTAGGAGCGTCCATCTCATCACCCATTCAAAACCAGCGCTCAGTGAGGGAAAAAACACGGATATCCATTGCTATCTGTTCCTTTTCTGGCTCATCATGTGCTAGAAGTTTTCGAGTGGGTGTCTGCGAGTTTCAATTTATGGTGGCACACGGCGGCTTCTGTATTACTTTGTGCACAGCTTAGCAGTGCGTTGTATGACTGAAACTAATTCAATTGTTATTATATGAAATGTTTCTCTACCAAAGTTAAATTGAGGGTTTAGTGTTTAGTTTTTTTAAGCGTCCAATTAGTGTCAAAGTAAATTGCTCTTGTGAGCCGAAAGAGTCACTTTTGCTAAAAGCATCCCAGGTATCTCAAGTGGTTATACTTTTTGTTGGTGTGGCTACAGTGTGCGTCGCTTCTCGGCAAATAACTGCATCTCAACAACTGGGGCAAACGCAATTAGCGAAAGAAATGTATGGGCAATATTTAGAATTAGCCTTTGAGTTCCCTTATTTTGCAGAGCCTCAGTCTGGTTTGGCTTGTCCAGGCAATGGAGCTGATAAAGGTCAAACAGCCGCAAATAGTATCTCAGTTATTGATAGCAAGGGTAAAGACGATTTATGTTGGGCTCAATATACTTGGTTTGTCTCCAGGCTACTTTACGCATCAGAGAATATCTTTTCGCTAGATTTGCCGGAGGAACACAAAACGAGTTGGGTCACAACAATTAATTTACAGATTTCTTATCATTTAGAATATATTTCGAGCGAAAGCTTCGCAGAGACAATACCTAACTATTCTTGTTCACTCCAATCGATTTTACGTGTATCTAATGAATTTATTCCGAATTTTTTGCCAAAAGAATGCCGTAGCTAAACAAATAAGCAGACACCCAACATTGAGTGTTTCTTTAATAGTCGTTAGGCTCTTTTTTGGGTGAGTGAGAGTGATATTTCGAACAAATAATCGAAATATCACTGTAGGCAGCTTTAAATATGAACAGCTTCTGAAAAAACTGTCTCAATTTCTTACTGTGTGGCATGGCCTTGTTGATCAAATCCAGATAGCTTAGGCAATACTGTGATTCTAGCTGTTAACCTGATATTCAGGCATACCTAGCCCAGCCATTCTATTGAGCACTTTCACTTTAATCATCGCTTCAGTGTGCTGCTGATTGAATCCACGACTGACCAGCTTGTCACCCATAAGCTGTTTATATCGGTACATTGCTGTTTCCGCCAGTGAACGTTGATGGTAGTTCACACACTTTTTCCACTCACTGCAGCCTATATGCTTTGTTAAAATGACTGCGCTGTTACGGACATGCCCATCCTCCCACAACTGCGCGTTACACCTGGGTGGGATCACTGCGTCGGCCTTTTTGGCTGCCACTTCAGCATAACAATTAAAGAAACAATTAAAGCAGACACCCATTCAAAACCAGCGCTCAGTGAGCGATTTTTCTAGTATTTTGGGTAACATCCCCACAATATGGGGCATTCCAAAGTTAAATCTGCCAAGGTATGACAAACAAGTTTTGTAATTGGTGTCTCATAAACGTTCTATATCGTGTAGGATGTACCACGCATGGTTTTGCTATCTGGTTGGTTTTTATGAAATAAATTAGATAAAACAAAGCCGCACATGCCCTTTTTTATTGATTTTAAATATGGGTGTCTCTGGATTCTTAAGAATTAGGCGTTGTAAAAATAGGAGTAATAAAATGAAAGTGTTGAGTTTTATATTTGTTTTATTTTTATGCTTTAATGCTGATGCATCAGGCACAGTTAAAACTAAAATAAAGAGTTTGTGGGTAAATGACCTTGGAGCAGATGTCGTTTACCTCGAACCGGAAACCCCATTTCAATCTGTCTGCAATAGCAATGGTTCTAAGTACTTTATAATTCATTTAGATAGAAAGAATATGGCGGAAGTCTATTCTATGGCATTAGCTGCATATATGTCTGATATGGAAGTAAATGTTGGTGGCAAGAATGAATGCAGCGGTACAAATGAAGTTTTAAGGTACATATATCTAAAGAGATGATTATTAAAGAATAAATTAAAGGGGGCACTCATTCAAAACGTGTGCTCAGTGAGCGATTTTATTCAGTGTAGGAATGGGTGTCAGCCTTTCTTTTCTGTGTTTCTGTGCCTTTCTGCCTGTGATTAGACAAGTGGCAAATACAGTGCTGAAAATAGAGATTCGGATAGCAACTATCGTAGATTGATACTGCAAAATTAAATCAAGACAAAGGAGCACTCAGCATGATCACACTTCTTATCACGATAGCTGCTATGTGTATCTTCAGGGTAGTTTTATCGGTAGTGAGGAGCAGGGCGATATATTTAATTGTCTGTTATGTCGGGGCCGTCACACCTCTAACCTTGTTGGTAACAAAAGTTCTGCCAAATGGAGCGGGAGTCGTGTTGGTATCTGGGTTTTGTCTTTTTTATTTTGCACTTTTGTCTAGTAGCACTACAACGGACACCCAATCAAAAACTGTTCTACATTTGAGAAAATACCCAGACACCCAGTGGCAGGCAAGCTTTGGAATGGGTGTCTGTCAACTAGTGTTTGCTTTTATACACATTCTTCCCCAGTAGTGCGCGCAACCACAGGCCTCCATAACGATTTTACAAGGCGGTATATTCTGAATGGTTTCTTTTAACTTCTGACGGTTCACCCGGCGTGAAAAGCAGGGCTTGCCGTGCTTATCCACGGCGAGTAATTGGAAAACGTTTTTAGCCAGGTCAATGGATAATGTGCTAACTTGATTCATGATGGATGCTCCTGTTAACTGTAAATATCACTCTCAGTTTGGCGCATTGACGCCGATTTAGGAGCGTCCATCTCATCACCCATTCAAAACCAGCGCTCAGTGAGGGAAAAAACACGGATATCCATTGCTATCTGTTCCTTTTCTGGCTCATCATGTGCTAGAAGTTTTCGAGTGGGTGTCTGCGAGTTTCAATTTATGGTGGCACACGGCGGCTTCTGTATTACTTTGTGCACAGCTTAGCAGTGCGTTGTATGACTGAAACTAATTCAATTGTTATTATATGAAATGTTTCTCTACCAAAGTTAAATTGAGGGTTTAGTGTTTAGTTTTTTTAAGCGTCCAATTAGTGTCAAAGTAAATTGCTCTTGTGAGCCGAAAGAGTCACTTTTGCTAAAAGCATCCCAGGTATCTCAAGTGGTTATACTTTTTGTTGGTGTGGCTACAGTGTGCGTCGCTTCTCGGCAAATAACTGCATCTCAACAACTGGGGCAAACGCAATTAGCGAAAGAAATGTATGGGCAATATTTAGAATTAGCCTTTGAGTTCCCTTATTTTGCAGAGCCTCAGTCTGGTTTGGCTTGTCCAGGCAATGGAGCTGATAAAGGTCAAACAGCCGCAAATAGTATCTCAGTTATTGATAGCAAGGGTAAAGACGATTTATGTTGGGCTCAATATACTTGGTTTGTCTCCAGGCTACTTTACGCATCAGAGAATATCTTTTCGCTAGATTTGCCGGAGGAACACAAAACGAGTTGGGTCACAACAATTAATTTACAGATTTCTTATCATTTAGAATATATTTCGAGCGAAAGCTTCGCAGAGACAATACCTAACTATTCTTGTTCACTCCAATCGATTTTACGTGTATCTAATGAATTTATTCCGAATTTTTTGCCAAAAGAATGCCGTAGCTAAACAAATAAGCAGACACCCAACATTGAGTGTTTCTTTAATAGTCGTTAGGCTCTTTTTTGGGTGAGTGAGAGTGATATTTCGAACAAATAATCGAAATATCACTGTAGGCAGCTTTAAATATGAACAGCTTCTGAAAAAACTGTCTCAATTTCTTACTGTGTGGCATGGCCTTGTTGATCAAATCCAGATAGCTTAGGCAATACTGTGATTCTAGCTGTTAACCTGATATTCAGGCATACCTAGCCCAGCCATTCTATTGAGCACTTTCACTTTAATCATCGCTTCAGTGTGCTGCTGATTGAATCCACGACTGACCAGCTTGTCACCCATAAGCTGTTTATATCGGTACATTGCTGTTTCCGCCAGTGAACGTTGATGGTAGTTCACACACTTTTTCCACTCACTGCAGCCTATATGCTTTGTTAAAATGACTGCGCTGTTACGGACATGCCCATCCTCCCACAACTGCGCGTTACACCTGGGTGGGATCACTGCGTCGGCCTTTTTGGCTGCCACTTCAGCATAACAATTAAAGAAACAATTAAAGAAGACACCCATTCAAAACCAGCGCTCAGTGAGCGATTTTTCTAGTATTTTGGGTAACATCCCCACAATATGGGGCATTCCAAAGTTAAATCTGCCAAGGTATGACAAACAAGTTTTGTAATTGGTGTCTCATAAACGTTCTATATCGTGTAGGATGTACCACGCATGGTTTTGCTATCTGGTTGGTTTTTATGAAATAAATTAGATAAAACAAAGCCGCACATGCCCTTTTTTATTGATTTTAAATATGGGTGTCTCTGGATTCTTAGTTTCTACTAAGCGCATAATTTCAGTAACTTACACATAACAAGCCAAGTCAACGGGACAATTTTAAGCTGGCTCCCGTCGCTTCGCTCCTTATTTTAGCCAGCTTAAAAATTGCCCCTGCTTGGGGCGTTATGTGTACATGGTGAACGATGGCAATCCCTAAAAAAGGCTCTAGGAAAATTGTGGTTGATTCTGTTGAGTATCGGTGGACGATTCGCAGTAAGCCAACTTATAGCCAAGGTGTATTCGGCGATGATATGACTGCAGCGGTAGAGTTATCGGAATCACCAATGTCAGTACTTTCAATTACATTCCCTTGGATGCGATAGCTGGATAGGAAACCCAGAGATCCCTGTTACTCCCAGAGATATTGAGTCCTGCATCAAAGAGCCTATAAGCAAGGGGTGGAAACCTGATCTAAAAGGTGGTGCGTTTAAATATGTACACGAAGCAAAAACATAACAAACGGTTGAAGGTT
This sequence comes from Pseudoalteromonas rubra, assembly GCF_000238295.3. Taxonomy (NCBI): domain Bacteria; kingdom Pseudomonadati; phylum Pseudomonadota; class Gammaproteobacteria; order Alteromonadales; family Pseudoalteromonadaceae; genus Pseudoalteromonas; species Pseudoalteromonas rubra. The sequence goes on along the minus strand of NZ_AHCD03000035.1, from coordinate 459,152 downwards.
CGACGCCCAGCACTCCGCTGCCTTTGTGTTGTTCGCTTCGCTCTCAAATGGAGTTAAAGCAGGAGTTAAAGCAGACACCCATTCAAAACCAGTGCTCAGTGAGCGATTTTATTCAGTGTAGGAATGGATGTCTGCCTTTCTGCGCTTGCAACAGCAAACTTATATTCGAAACTTGGACCTGTAAAGCCGTGAAAAAAAAGTTATATATCACAGCCTATGATGAATCCGAGTGGCCTATGGATACAATGTATTATGCCACTCAAAACCCAGATGCTAGCGACGTGCTAGTTGTAGAAGCTGAAGAGTTGAGCTGGTTTTTGAATACAACTCTTATTAAAAGTCTGGACAAGCAGAATGAAAGCGAAATTCATTTAGGGGAAGATGACTGGATTCCCGCAGTAGAAACGAGAAAGGTTTGCATTAAAATCATTGAAAATTGGCTGTGTATGTCAGAAGGTGCTAAGCACCCACTTGTAATTGATAAGCTTTTGGAACTATTCAAACAGTCGATAAATGATGAGCAAATTGCTGTGTGCTTTATTTATCAATAAGTGTGAGTGCTTATTGTGTTTTGAGGTGTTGTTTAAAAAGAAATTAAAGCAGGCACCCATTCAAAACCAGTGCTCAGTGAGCGATTTTATTCAGTGTAGGAATGGATGTCTGCCTTTTTACTGTGTGGCATAGCGCAGTACTGCAAGAGTGACAGTCACCATTTGAGCTTCGGATCATGGCAAGCCTAACTTAATAAGGATTCACAATTAGCGAGGTTGGCGCGCCGTCTTTTTTGTAGGTGGGCATAATAATTAGTCATAGCATGACGCCTGCCGACAGCACCGTGGAATACTTTGGTAAATCTTGTGGTGAGTTTTAGCCAGTTTTCGGGCTCGATTTGCAGTCGAGCGAGAATAGGCTGAGCATCGGAGATGTGGCCTCGTTTGTCTGCTCGAATACATCGACCTGTCAGTTCAACCAGTTCAATGTAGTATTTAAGTTCAAAGGGAAGCCCTTTGGGCATATTCTGTCTTGGGTTGCCAGCAAAGCGTAGAAGGCTCTTTGGTTGCTTTCCACTAAGAGCATGTTCAATACGTTTTTTGATACTGGTGAACTCAGAAGTTTCAGGTGTGTTGACTATTTTGGCCCGGATTGGATTCAGGTCAACATAGGCCATACAGGCGGCCAGTGCCGCTTCATCGAGTAACGCCTGGGATTTAAACCTGCCTTCCCAGAAACGACCCGTACAGCCATCTTCTTTGTTTGCCCTGCGGGCAATGTTTTCGTTTAGTACGCGCATAAACCAGCTGATACTTGATAGCCTTTCACGATATTTGTCGATAATATCGTCGAGCATCATACGCTCGGACGGATTAAGTTTGTTATTTTCAACGAACTTGTGCGTCAGCCAGTTTCCCTTGAATAGTTTATGCCAACGAATAACAATGGCTTTGTCGGTCAATCGATTGGCTTTTTTATCATCTACATACAAAACAATATGTGTATGGTTACTCATAACTGCGTAAGCGCAGATATCAATGCAAAAAATGCTTGCTAGCAGGAGTAGCTTTTCTTCAGCCCATTCACGGCGGTGCTCATAAGACCGGCCTGTTAATGGGTCTTTACCACATAGAAATGCTCTCCTGACACAGCGAGAGATACAATGGTAGTATCTTGTGTCAACTAAGCTGACCTGACTTTTCCGTGCCGTTGGCATTTTATGTCCTTATCCTTGGTGCAGATTAAAAGCATAGATAGTGGAAGTCAGGCAGGCAAGTTTTGGGATGGGTGTCTGCTAGCTGTTGGCTAGCTGTTGGGGTGGGTGTCTGCTAGCTGGTGCTATACTTCGTCCCGGATATAAGAGTAATTTTAAAGAGACACCCATTCAAAACCAGCGCACTGTGAGGGGGGAAAAACACGGATATCCATTGATATCTGTTCCTTTTCGGGCTTGTCATGTGTTAAAAGTTTTTGAATGCGAGTTTTCGAATGGGTGTCTGCGAGCATCGCGGTAAAAATTGGCTATTCAAGCTCCAGACGTCATATGGTGATGAGTGCTTCATCATGAATGAGTCAACTTATAAAGAGCTAAACCTTAAGTCTCCAGTTGATAAGCCTATGCTTGACGGTACTGATGTGGGAAGCTCGTTTATTGTAAGTACAACCGATGTATCAGGAATAAAGGTTGTCATTAGTGCTAAGTAGTTAGCTGAATTGTGATGATGGGGTGCTAGCGGCCCATCATCACAATTTCACACCAACTCTAACATCAGTAATTTAGTGACACTAGAATCTAGGGTGACACCCATTCAAAACCAGTGCTCAGTGAGCGAGGCAAGTTTTGGGGGGGTCTGCTAGCCCTTAGCCAGCTCTAAAGCACTTGGAATACAATTGCAGTTACAACCGACATGTAACATAGAAAATGGAAACATGAACCATTACGTTAGAACACATGGAATTGATGGGATAATTGAGTCATTAGGTAGGTTATAAGCATGAAAAATAATTTCATGAAGTTTAAATTTGTATTGTTTATTTTATCTCTATTCTTGATAGCATCTTGTGACGAGATTTTAGCATCCAATTTAAATGAGTCTGACAGGCCTTCTAGGGAGGTCAGTGCTATAAACACCAATTTGATCAATGCTATTCTAAATAATGATAGGAAACTTTTTGAGTCAGCATTAAATGATGGTGCAAACCCTAATACTAAACTGGAAACAGGAGGGAGTGTGTTGAGTCTCTCTTCTGTGAATTTGGACTTTTACTATTTTAAAAGCCTATTGGAAAAAGGAGCTGACCCAAATACATTTAATAGCCGTTCTAAAAAGAATGTAATCTTTGAAGTGTTGGGGCCGTATAGAAGGGAACATTTAAAGATTCTACTGAAATACAAGCCCACTCTTGAAGTAACTGATGGTACGGATAGCACACCGTTAATTTATGCTGCTATTTTGAGTAATTACGAGTCGATGCAATTACTTTTGCGCCAGGGAGCTGATAAAACAAGTAAGAACCGATTCGGTTACAGCGCTCTTGACATTTTAAATGACAATGCTTCGCGAGAGTGTAAAGAGTCTCCATGTAGTAAGCTACGGGAAACAATGCTTATGCTAAGGAAATAAATAAGCATACTTGAATCAATGTCGTAACAACCAGCTTCGGCTGGTTTGCTATGAAGTCAAAGTGAGTGGCTATTAAATCTGAAGTGAATTAGTGTGATTATCTGGGAATAACAAGTGCGTGGACACCCAATCAAAAACTGTCCTAAATTTGGAGCGTATTAAAAGAAACACCCATTCAAAACCAGCGCTCAGTGAGGGGGTGGGTGTCTGCTAGCTGGTGAGGGGATGGGTGTCTGCTAGCTGGTGCTAGCTGTCTTGGGTTAATTTAACATTTAAACCTTTTACGGAATCTTATCGTCTAAAGAATGATATTCAAAATATATCAAAAGGAAAAAAATGAACCGAATCATAACCCAAACTAAATCAATGATATTGGTTGTTTCATTAATGGTAGTGTTGACCTCTTGTAAAAGCCATGATGCAACTAATTTTGAATCAAACACTAAACATGAACTCATAGAACTTATTGATGGAAATGTTGGGCAGGTCGTCTCAATTTCGATTGTAGACTCAGAAAATACTCACCAATATCATTTAGGGACGTTTAGTAATGGCGATATGCCTAACAACCAAACAATATACGAAATTGGTTCTTTAACCAAAACTTATACAGGATTAGTTGTTGCTAAGGCCATTCTTGAAGTGAAAGTTGAGCTTGATAAAGACATCCGTCATTACCTTAAAGGTAAAAAATACAAAAACTTAGAGCTGTCTAACCAATATATAACTTTACGACACCTTTTGACCCATACTAGTGGTCTTCCAGGATCTTTTGCTGTTAGTCGTGAAGATATTGAGCAAGGCAGATATTTTGAAAAAATATCAAAATACTCCAGAGATGATTACTTTGATGATCTTAAAAAAGTGCAGCTTAATTCTACACCTGGTGAGGACTATCTGTATTCAAACGTCGGTACTAATTTAGCCGGATATATTCTGGAATCAGTCTACCAAAAACCTTTTGAGTTGCTGGTTTCTGAAATGATCACGAGCAAGTCTGGAGAGCAGGGAACGAAATTTAGACGTACAGAATCCGAGGTAAGTGAAGTGACAGTCGGTACAGATGGAAATGGCAATCAAATGCCTTTGGCTAGTGCTTATTGGTTTGCTAGTGGAGGATTAACTTCAAACGTTGAATCTGTCACACGTTATATGCAACACCAATTATCCTCTGAGCCTGAGGTAGCTATTTCTCATCAACTTTTGGAAGAGAGTTGGACGGGCCATGGCTCGGCATTTTATTGGCACACAACTAAAGATGATTCCAATGAACTGATGCTTTATCAAAGTGGTGGTTCAATGGGCACATCTAGTTGGCTGGCCATTTATCCAAATAAAAATGTTGGTATTTTCATCGTAACAAACTTAGCAGAGGAAAATACTCAACCAAAGTTAGAAGCTATTTCAGAAAAGGTTTTTGACTATTTGATGGCATATAACAAAGCCTCAAAGTCGGATGCTTAACAGTAGACCAGTTCCGCTTCGCTGCATACTTGGAGGAGGGCACGAATTTAGGAATGGATGCCTGTCGGTTGACAGCTCAGTTGACCAGCAAGACTGGCACCGGATTAGCGCCACTCATAAGGCGCACATGAATTTGGCGACAGTTTTTTCTGAGTCTATCGTGTAGGCTAGAGATCTCACGTATGGTGTTATTATCCGTCTAGTTTTTTGGCGATATGAACTAAGTCAAACAAGGCGGAGCGTGTTCATCATATTGGTTTTAATTTTAAATATCTGGGGATTCCTCAGACAATGGCGTTATACGCTTTCGGAATATCAAAAGGAAAAATGTGTATGAAATTGGCACAATTGAACATAGCGTTAGCAAAATACCCTCTAGACAGTCTGGAAATGAAAGATTTCGTCGATAATTTAGATCTAGTCAATGGAATAGCGGAAGGTAGTGAGGGGTTTGTTTGGCGCCTAAAAGATGAATCAGGTGATGCGACATCTATAAAGGCCTTTGATGACCCTAATATGATTGTCAATATGTCGGTTTGGGAATCCGTAGATGCATTGAAAAATTTTATGTTCCGCACCCACCATCGCGATTTTATGCGCAGGAAAAGCGAATGGTTTCATCGTTTGCCAGAAGATACGTATGTTCTTTGGTGGATCGAAGATAATCAAACCCCTGATCTCAATGAAGCTATAGAGCGATTGGAGCATCTCAGAAAAATGGGTGATACAGCTTATGCATTTACCTTCAAGGCTAACTTCACTGAGATCGAAGCAAAAAGTTTACGTAAGGGCCTTGTTGATTAAATCCACCACAAAAAGCACAGACATCCATCTGTGTCTGTTTCTTGTATGTTTCGTTATGTTTTGACTTTCTGTACGGCAGGCAATTTTTGGAATGGGTGTTTGCTAGTCCTGTTAAGTGAAACAATGGAGTTGATTTGGAAGATAAAATAATTGGTTCTTTGGTTGGGCTTGCTTGTGGTGACGCAGTAGGCACTACGTTGGAATTTGCGTCAAGAGGCTCTTTTGAGCCAATTGAGGATATGGTCGGTGGCGGTCCTTTCAATTTGAAGAAAGGGCAGTGGACCGACGACACCTCGATGGCGTTATGTTTAGCTCATAGCCTGCTCCATAAGAAAGCGTTTGACCCAACTGATCAAATGAATCGTTACTGTGATTGGTATAATGATGGTTACTTGAGTAGTAACGGAAAGTGTTTTGATATCGGAATAACGGTATCTGACGCGCTGAGAAAGTACCAGATAACCAGAAATCCTTTTAGCGGTTCCATCGACACGTTTTCATCTGGTAATGGGTCTATTATGAGATTGGCGCCTATCCCTATATATTATTTCGGGGATATCGATGCTTGTATAAAGTATGCGGGAGAAAGCTCTCGAACTACCCACGGTTCTCCTCTGTGCGTTGAATCTTGCGAGCTTTTTGGTTATTTAATTCACAAAGCGTTCAACGCCAATAGTAAAAACGAAATATTCGAAGCTATCCCTGGTAATTTTTGCGCTGAGTTGCAGCCGATATCTGAATTCAGTTTTGATACTTTGGATTACATGGAGCTTACTGGCAGCGGTTACGTGATTGAAAGCTTAATCTCAGCACTTTGGTGCTTTTACCATGGCGAAAACTTCAAGGATTCAATATTACTCGCAGCGAATATCGGAAACGATGCTGATACAACAGCGGCAATATGTGGACAAATTGCCGGAGCTTATTATGGATATAGTGGAATACCTAAAGAATGGCGAGAATCAATAGCTATGGCCAGCGAAATTAAGCAGCTCGCTTTGGACTTGTATCGAGCGGGAGTGGCCAGCTAACAAGCGGGTCGTGCCAGCACGGCACAATCAGGTGCTATATGTCTATGGACACATCTATCATCTATGAAAAATTAGAGTTTTATCGAGAACCGTATTTAGCTCAATCAATCGGTTTGTGTGTTGATAAAGCTGTTTCAATTAACAATAAGCAGTTCACACTCAATATTTGGCTTGATCATGATTCAAGTTTCGAATTGGTAGTATTTATGCTGACTGAGTCAAAACTTCTATTTAAAAGTTGCTACTGTTTAGGTTTGCGAAAATTACATAAAAAACAAATTGAATACCTTACAAATGAACAATTATGGGAGGTAGGTATCCCGTAGTGAGCAAATAACAAACTACTTAAAAGGGTGCAAACCAGTTGGCTTGTGTTTGTTCATCGCCCATGCTAGCCAAGCATTCACATGTCTATTAGACAGGCTTTTAGGTTTAACACTCTCAGGAGAATGGGTACTTTCACAGGTGTGTTCAAGCGCTGTAACAAGATGTAATGGTTTTAGTTATTGTGTCGACACACAATATTGCTAAGAACTATTACAAAAGGAATAAGTCGCTATGTCTTTGATCGACGACCTGAAACACCTGTTTGAACCTTTCGCTGCCAATCCGCCAAATATACTTAGCCCTGATGAATGTCGTGACCAGTATGATAAATCGCGTAAAGTTTTTAATCGCAGATTTGATTTTATGCCCAGTGCCATTGTACAGGTCAAGAATACGGCACAGGTTGCTGCGCTGATTGAGCATGCAACCAAGCATGATATTGAAATTGCTGTTAAATCTGGTGGTCATGACCACGAAGGTGAGTGCGTTGCAACCGGCAAACTACTGATAGATTTTAATCTGATGAACAATGTGAATGTTTATCAGGCTCAACTGCCATCCAGCACGGAACAAGCGTTTGGTGTGCGCATTCAACCCGGTGCTATCTTTGAGAAGATTAAGGCAGAGCTCGATACATATCATCTGGGTATTCCTCATGGCACATGTCAGAGTGTGGCCATTGCTGGCTATACCATGGGCGGTGGCTGGGGTCCCTGGACGCGTAAATACGGTATGGGATGTGAGCGATTGATTGGCGCGACCATAGTACTTGGCGATGGGACTGTAAAGTACTTAGGTGTGAGCGCTGAGCTCAACCAGGAGCCGAGTTTATCTGGCTGTGAGCCTCAAAGAGATCCTGATCAGAACAACAGTATATTGTGGGCGCTGCGAGGTGGCGGCGGGCTCAGTTATGGTATTGTCACTGAATTGGTTTTTAAGCCATTTAAGTTACCAAAGATTGCGCAGAGTTTTGTGATTAAAAGCGACTCATTTCCAGCGCTTGAAAAAATCAAAGCTGTCGACATTATCGCGGCCTGGGAGCAGTTAACCGCACCTGGTCAAAATCCAAACCTGATAGGCACTAACCTTAAAGTGAATGCAAAAGGGGTTAAGTGTGTATCTGAGATCAGTGAAAACGCACTATTAAGCTGGCAGCTGAATGGCCATTTTGGAGGCACAAAAACTGAACTGCAAACCATGATGACACAGTGGGCTTATTATCTGGTCTCTCTGATTAACCAAGACCCTTATTTAACTGACACAGAGAAGCAACAGCAAACAAATGACGTCATTCACGAATTTAATGAGTTCTATCAGAGAACTTGTGCACATGCAGTAGAGTTTAATGCAGCGACCAATAGCACAGGTTACTCTCTGGACTTTGATAGCTGGGACAGAGAACTCGGTGGTATTCAGTTGGAAACAGACGAGCCGGCACCACACAAGATAACATCGAGAATGCCTACGTCAAAATGGGGGAGTGCTGGCAGACAAGCGCTGGTCAAATCGCTGCAGTCTACCTTGCTAGATGGGGATGCTACAGACAGCAACATCGCAGCTTACATTACCTTAGGGGCTATCAGTGGCCAATATTATTCAGATAAACAACAATTATCAGAACAGGATAAAGTGAGCTGTGCATTCCCCTATCAGGACAGACCCTTTACGATTCAGTATCAGGCGTGGTGGGATCAGCCGGAGCAGGGTAATGAACCCGCAGATGTCGCAAAACTGATCTCAACACGATTTTATGAAAACAGAGCACAAGACTGGATAGAGTCATGTCGAAGTTTTGATATACCCGATACAAGAGGGGCGTTTATCAGCTTTAAGGATGCGGCGGTGAAAACAGAAGATTACTTTGATGACAGCTATGAGTCGCTAATAGGCGTTAAACTCGACCAGAGTCAGGACTCCAAATGCCTGTTTAGAAGCAGAAAAACCATCATATAATCAACTTGTACTGGCTGACTTTGAACATTAAAACTGGGTCAGCCAGCCACACCAATAAATATCAGATAGTCGTGGTTTTGGCAGCTCTGTATGCCAGTTTTTCAGTAGTTTTGTTCAGTTTCACTGGCTAATTAGCTGCGTGGACACCTAACCCTAGTTTTTCCTTACTACGGTGCTATTTACCAGTTTTCTATTAGGCTGGCTGTCCGAGATAGGTGGGTTATAAGTGATGAATGTCATTTTGTCAGTTATAATAGCCGGTCTCTCCGAACTTATGAATCGTGTTTATTCTGTTAAGGCTATGAAATGCCTAGGGTAAGCATTTTTACACAACGAAAAAATGAACTTTGTTGATATCGGCTATTGAGTTCTAAAATTAGCAATAGCCTTGAAGGCTGAGGTGCCAGGCGGTTACGCTTATTATTGATGGGTAATTAGCGATGTGAAAGGGGCGCTTTGAGAGTTGGGCTCAATCGGTGTTCTCAGTAATTTACTATTAAATGAAAGTAGGAAATATGGTGTACGATAAAGTAGATTATACTAAATACAGTCTGGAAGATTTATATTGTGCTTATGAATCAATAGATAAAGAAAAGTACCCCGAACGTGCAAGTGAGATCGAGTCCTATATCTTAAAGTTAGGTGGAAGCATTGGTTCCACAGAGCCCGAGACAGTTCATTTTAAAAGTTGCACTGCAAGGCAGGTTAAGAAACTTTTTTATAGCGGTTTATCAAAAGAGGAAGTTTACAGGAAACTTAGCACTGAAAATTACAATCCGGTAAAAGTCAGCAGGGTTTTGTCTCAGATACTTGAAAAAGACACTTTACAAATGAACAAGAAAGTCCACATTGGATTTGTTATTTCACTTTGTGTATTTTATTTGACTCACTTAGCCATTTTAATAATAGGGGATGGGCTAACCAGTTCATTGAGTGAGGTTTTGTTTTACAGTGTATTGGGGTTAATCATTCCTTCAATAGTGGTTTTTACTATATATAAAGGTCATATTGGTGGGTTTTATCTTTTGTGTTTTTTCTTGTTCAAGGGGGTACTTGATGATTTGGCGATTTTTGAACAGAACCCTTTTGTAATATCAGTAGCGGTAAGCTTCAATGTAGTGTTGTTTTGCTTCGCTGTTTATGTAAAAAATAGACTTTATCCATATCAGTCATTTTTTCATAATAAAAAAGATATACATGGAAATTATGTGTTTAAAAGTACTAAATAATTGGCGTCATAGATTGGTTTTACCTAAATGGGTTCTTGGTTTTAACCCGGTGCCACTCGCTGTAGGCTGAGATTACATCACGCTTTTGCAACCTCATTTATTGCTGGCATCACCCAGATCGGCGTACTAATAGGCCTGGTAAAACACACAAAATAGGCGAGATAATTGAAATTTTATACAGCTTTAAGAAGCAAAGCTATTTTGAATAAATTAAAAATATTACTGGTGGCGATAATACTTACAGTACTTACTTTGAATTTTATCAGTGATGAACAAAGAGATATAAATTTGGAGCTCGTGAATGCAATTAAGGAATGTGATATTTCCGCTGCGCAACCTCTGTTGGAGGAGGGGGCTGATCCCAATATATATATTGACGGTCATGGATCGGCGATGGCGCACTCACCATTCTGCTTATCAACAGAGCCACTTGAGTTGCTGTTAGCATACGATGGTGATCCAAATATACAACTAATGAATTTAGGTAAAAGGCTAATATTTAGGGTGATTTCTCCTGGGAAACTGGCTTCATTGAAGTTACTAGTTAAGAGCGGTGCAGAAATCAATGTAACGACTGAAACTGGTTTGACTCCATTGATGCAATCCCTAATGCTAGGTCAATTTGATATGGCTATTTACCTGATAGATTCAGGAAGTCATCTGACAGCAAAGGATAACTTTGGTACTACTGCGCTAGAAATTTACTCCGAAGGGACGATAAAATCGCCACCTCAAAAGGGTAGCTTAGAATATGAGGTAGGCTTAAAGCTTGGCCGTGTCTTTTAATCAAAGTTATGATTTATGCAGGCATGTATTGTGCTAACTTGATAGATAATGAATAATTCTGTTAGATGTCTATACCTCTAGCAGCTTGGTGTATTGATGCTGTTTTAGATGCGACCACTGCAGTCACGCACCAGCCCCTCTTTTAGTCTTTGACTAACCTAAATCCAACATCTATAAACCCTGAATTTGCGAAAAGTCGGTATCTGGATGATGAGCGCAAATATTTTGGATGTTGCCACATAGAGCCTCCTCGCACCAGCCTTCGCTTACAAATTCCTGAATGATTATATTTCTCGCCTCTAGCTTCATTGGCTTTTTCCGTTGTGGGCTTGTATTCATACTCTCTTTCATTCCAGCAATCTTGCACCCATTCAAAAACATTTCCTTGCATGTCGTATAAGCCAAATTGATTAGATATATATGACATTACAGGGCTAATATTTGAATATCTATCTTCAGGCCAGCCTTGTTTGTTACTTCCATTGGCATATTTACCATCTGGCGTATTGCCCCAACTGTATATAGTCGTTGTGCCACTCCGAGACGCGTATTCCCATTCTGCTTCTGTTGGAAGGCGGAAACGTGATTTTTGGCTCTCATTTAGCCAGGGAATAAATTGATAGACAATGTCATTCCACCTTACGATAGTAACTGGATGGTTTAATGGGTATTCTAACCTTTTGATTCGATTGTCTTGGCATATACCTGCTTCAATGCAGGGTAAATACATCTCCCAAGTTACTTCATGTTTCATTAAATTGAAACTGGGGATTTTTCGACTGTGTACCGGGGTTTCTTCTTCTGTGCACTGTGTGTCGTCTAAACTACATCCCATCAAAAAATCACCAGACGGAATTCTGACAAGGCTACCACTAATTAGCTCAATTGCTTTAGCTCGCTTTGCATTCTGTTTTTTGCTGGTTGTCTGGCAGCCAGCCAAAGCCATGCTAAGTAGAATAAAAAGCGTTGTGTTTATTATTTTCATTTTTATACTTCCATCGGTTTCATGGTAAGAGCAATGGTTTTTCTAGAAATGTAATAAAATTCAACCCACAATTCTCGAACGTATCTCACGTTGCACAGATACCCAGCTACATCATTCTAATACTCACCAGTATAGTGCACTTTAGGTTGGGTGTCCGGGGAAGGGCGTTACCCGAAAATATCACTCAAATGTTGCACTACGCAGTTCCAAATTGAACTTGTCCATAGGCAGTGCATAAGCTTATGTGGATGTCCATAGGAGGTTCTAGAAGGTTCACAATAGAACTGACTTGGCTTGAGTAACGCGCACAATAATGGTAACTTTTTGTTATTTATAGTGATAAGTGTTTAGGGAGGATGTTTTTGACTGTTTTGATTACTGGCTTAGTTCAGCGTTCTCGTGAATACACAATGATATAATCAGGAATTATTGATGCACAACCAATCAACAATAAATTTAATAGAAAACTACTCTAAAGAAGAGCACATGCGTCTTATTCAAGGGAACTTAAATATAGATTACTCCAGGCTGAAATCTCTAAGCCCAATTTTTAGTGAGCGATGGGATGCAGATAACTTGCCGTATGTCGCTAAATCACACGTAATCGACGCATATTATTCTTTGCCGGAACGCCCTGATATTGCATTTACTTCGTTGTGGAAGGCTATCAATAATTCATATAACAGTTATTACTTAAAGCAGGTGTTTGGTAATCCAAATTGCAAGCAGTTGACAGATACAAAAAGTCTGGAAAAGGTTATTGAGCATATAGCTAATGATGCAAATGTGGTAATTGAAGATGAACATACCATCGAGAGTTTGGTGGGCTTTTATATAGGAAAAATCCCAGATAAAACATACAGATTTGTTGCAAGCTATATTTTGAAGGGGATGGCAATAATGGACCCTAAATCAAATGGCAGTGTATCTGAAATTTACGCGCTTTCTTCCTATAAAACATTTAAAAATAAATTCCCAGAAATTCACGGTGTAATTGAGAAAACATATGGTGAGAAGTATCGAGATATATGTGATGTTGGTATTGGTAGCGATAAAGTGACTGTGCAACTCAATATTGCAAACTCTGATGAGGAAAAATCCATAGCTTTAACACGTAGTTTAGCAGATAGCTTGAAGCGCATGCTAAATGGTAATAAGGTCAAACTGGATAATGGTGATTTCTCTGGAGTTATTGAGCTTTTATCATTTCAACAAAGACTTTACTTTTTAATTTTTACAATCCTCTACTCCGTAAGAAATAATAATACACATGGAAATGTGGCATCAAGGATGAACAGTGAATATGCGAATAAAGAAAGCTTTGAGGCGGCTGAGTACATATTCTTACTTGGGCATATGTTCTTGTCCCTGATTATGTATAGGAATGGCGATCTATTGCCAAGTGATTTAAAGTTGAACTTTGAAAATATATGAATAGATGTGTTGTGGGTATACATAAAGGGCATGCCTCCGGTGGTAAAGTTAGATGTCTAGATAAATTTCCGTATGAATATGCGCTTTAATTTGTATGGTTTCTTTTTTAATGAATAATTGATTTTAAGTGGTGAGGTTCGTATATTCATTGCGAAAGGAAGTCGGTTAGGTTAAAAATAAAAACAATAGAGAATAATAAACCAAGCCACTCGGATTTTTAACATTGGCACATTTTTTCCAGCTCGTCACGTTGAAAAAAGCCTGCCAATATTACTGATCGCTGCTTGGGACACTATGCATGGAAAGAAAAATATGACTAAATTTGTGGGCGTTTTCCTGTTAACTGTGTTGATAAGTGCTTGCGCCGCGACCTCGAATAATGAATTAGGTTATGACGGGTATAATCGCAGCGGTGAAACCGTTGAGCAAACTTTACTTCGGTTAAAGGAGGATTCGTCTGTTGACGTTCGAAATGAGCGAGGATGGACGATTGCTACGATGAAATCAGGAAGAGTGATGTGGAGTTTCACACCACCAAATCATCCCGCTCACCCCTCTTTCGTAAAGCGAGAGGTAATCGAAAATGACGGAAGAATTTATATCGAGACAAGTGCGAGATGCGGAGCGTCAAAACAAATATGCGACGACCTGGTTCAGGACTTTATTAAACTCAATAACCTAGTTAGCAAAGAAATGTCCGGGAGTTAAATGCACAATAAGACTAATAGCTTCAATGCTGTAACGGAACAGCCTTCGCTTCGTTCCAGCAGCAGGGTACTTCGGCAAACTATGCTTATAGGATATCTGTGATCAACCAACCACACTGGTATAATCTAAAAAATGAACTTGCTGAGTACATAGCGCCGAAACTACGGGGTTATCAAGAGAACTTTGCGCAAGAAGGCGTAGCAGTACCAACTTGGCTAGTTGAAGATAATATTGATACCTCAAATTTATCTGCAGCTGAAATGGATATGTTGAAAGATGAGTGGCTGAACATAGTTGGTCAAATGGCGAAAGCATTTGAACTGGTTCTTGATGGTCAATCAGGTGACCCTAAAGTTTTTACAGGGCTAGAGCTCTTTGCTAAATATTACGTGCACTTGTGGGACTAGGCACCCAGTATTGTGCGTTCTTGTGTGGGTCTGTAATGTTTGTTTAGAAGCAGAACCATTATCTAAGAATCCACCGGTATTGGCTGGCACAGGGCTTCTGTAAGCTGGGCCAGCCAATTGCCATTCCATTCAGGTGATAGTGGTTTTGGTTACCCAGTATTCAAGCTTTTCGGTGACTTTGGCTGACTCTATAGGCTTTGTTATATAGTCATCCATACCTGCATCCAGGCACTTTTGCCTGTCGCCTTGCATTGCGTTTGCTGTCATTGCAATGATGGGGATATCGGTATAATGATTGCCAGCCTGAGCTGAGCGAATACGCCGGGTGGCTTCATAGCCATCCATTTTTGGCATTTGGCAATCCATTAGTAGCAAGGTATAAGCTTGGGTTTCAGTGTTGCGCAGTTTGTCCAATGCCTCTAAGCCATTTTCTGCAATGTCTATGGTCACACCCAGATGTTCTAAGATCCGTGTTGCGACCAATTGATTGACTTTATTGTCCTCGACCAGTAATACATGGGTGTCTTTTGCCCACGGGAAGTCTTGTGTATCGGCCTGACTTTGTTTGTGGCTGGGGCCAGTATCCTCTTCCTGATTCTTACTGGGCTCTAAGCCAGATAGTGCTTTCATTAAATCGTGTTGGGTAGCTGGTTTCGTGAAGTAACCATCCAAAGGCACCGGGCTTGATTCAACCGCATCAAACTGTTCGTCCAGTAGCGTCATCATGATGAGCTTTAGCTGACTAAGCTGGCGGTTTTGCCTGATCTCGCGGGTCATTAATTCACTACTCATTGTAGGTAGTGTTCTGCTGAAAAACACAATGTCAATGCTGCTTGCAGAGAGTATCTGCAAAGCCTGCTCTGCGCTGTGTGCTTCGCTAACCTGTACTTGCCAACGTTCGAGCTGATGCTTTATGACTTCGTTACTTGAGGTATCTGAATCGACTAGCAGGGCATGGATGTTTAATGACGAAAATGCGGGGGCATTTGGCTCTGTGATCTCACATGGGTTGACCTGACATGTGAACTCAAAACAACTGCCGTGCCCAACGGTGCTAGAAACAGATACATCACCACCCAGCAACTGGCACAGCCGTTTGGTAATACTCAGGCCTAATCCAGTCCCCCCATATTTTCTGGTGGTAGAAGCATCAACCTGAATGAAGGAATCAAACAAGCTCGACAGCATCTCCTCAGGTATGCCAATTCCGGTATCCTGAATGCGACAGGTAAGCATGGTTTTGTCATCACTGATTGAGTGAGTCAGTGACGCGCTCATCACGATTTCGCCTTGCTCAGTAAATTTGATCGCGTTACTGAGGATGTTTGCCGCGATTTGTCGGATCCGACCTGGGTCTGAATTAATCATAGCTGTTTGGACACCCGTCAGGTCGACGACTAAGCCTACCCCTTTTGTCTGAGCACCAAGCGCCATAGATTCAGCCAGCTGCTCAAATAGCTGCCTGACGTCGAAATCGATGAACTCAAGTTCCAGTTTGTCGGCCTCAATCTTAGAAAAATCCAGAATATCGTTGATCAGACTGAGTAGGGAGTGAGCGCTGCTACTGGCAATGCCGACAGAATGCTCCTGCTCAGGTGTCAATTCGCTGTGCTTAAGAAGCTCCAGCATGCCCAACACTCCGTTCATTGGTGTTCTTATCTCATGGCTCATGTTAGCCAAAAATTCAGATTTCAGGCGGGTTGCTTGCTCCGCTTTTTTAAGGGCAGCTTCCAGCTCCATCGCTTGTGATTTCAAAGAAGCCGTTTTCTGTGAAACTTGTTCTTCAAGCTGCACTACGAATTGTTTTTGGCGATTGATTTCTGCTTTTTGCATGCGGGTGCGCAGATATATCACAGTAAAAATGAGCAAGGCACAGGCTATGGCATAGAGTGTGTAAGCCCACCAGGTTTTCCACGGAGGCGGGGCAACATGCAAGTTAATTGATAACAGTTGCTCACTCCATTCACCCCGACTATTGGTGGCTTTTACCTGAAACGTATAAGTCCCGCCATCCAGGTTCGTGAACGTGGCTGAATTTCGGTTACCAATGTCTATCCAGTTGTCGTCATAGCCCTCGAGTTTATAGGCATACTGGTTTTTATTAGGTGACACAAAATCAAGCACGGAAAACTCAAGAGAAAAAATATAATCCAGGTAGGTGAGGTAGATATCTGTGACGTATGAATAGGGTTTATCAAGTTTGACGGACTGGCCCATTTTATTAAAGCCCGTCAAGATAAGCGTTGGGTCTTTGAGGGTTGATTGCAAAGGACGTGTACTGAAATATTCGATACCGCGCTGGCTACTGGTAAAGAGTAGATCTCGTTTGGCTTTGACCAGGCTATCAGAGTAGTAATTTAATCCAAGCAATCCATTATGACTATCAAAATTGCTCACTTTCCCCGTTGACGGTGAAAACTTAGTGATGCCTCGGTTTGTGGTTAGCCATAAATTACCTCGCATATCATCTGAGATAGCGCGGATGAGGTTGCTTGGCAGCCCATTTTGTGTGCTAAAGTGCGCAAAATTGTTTGTCTTGGCCTGATACAGGTTGAGCCCTTGCTGGGTAGCAATCCAGATCTGCCCGTTCTGTGTCTGGTAGATATCCTGCACAATGCTGCCAAGCAGGCTATCCTCACGATAAGGGTTGTTCACAAAAGGTTGAAAGATTTGCTCTTTTTCAAGCCACAGGTTCACGCCGTTACCGGTGCCGACCCACATGTTGTGCGCATTATCTTTGTAAATAGTTAATACTTCTGGGTGTGACAAGCCATAGGAGCTATCAAGGTGTCTGAAGGTACCAGCGTCCGGGTTATAAATATAAACTCCGTTTTTGTATGTACCTACCCAGAGGTTGCCTTGTTGGTCAACGGCAAGTGCCCTTATTTCCCGAAATTGTCTGTGGTTTGGATCATCCTTTGGATAGCGAATAAGCGTCACGTCACGCGTATCCAGGTTGAACAGAGCTAAACCCTCATCCTGTGCAACCCACAAAGTGGCATCACCGTCGAGGTGTAGAACAGGGCGCTCAAGGAGTCGATTTTCACTAAAGCCGTTAGACTCGTTAAATAGCGGTGGAGAAAGGGGGTGCAAGGTTTGTGATGCGACATCCCACCTGAGCAAGTGAGAAGTCGAGTTGACGATGATCAAGTCGCCATTCTTATCTGCAGCAATGCCGTTTGGTGCTTTGAGCATTGAATTACTGATGGATTTGAATTTACGATGTGGTACCAGTTTAAAAATACCGTGCACTTCATTGGTGATCCACAGCGTTTTGGCGTTGTCTTCAAATATAATTCGCATGCCATTATTGTACTCAAGTTCCAGCTGTACCAACTCCTCATTCGACGGGTGTTTTCTGAACACGCCTTTACTGGTAACAAACCAGATATAACCCTCCTGATCTTCAATCATAGAGTTAACCTGTCCCAGATGAGTGCCGTCTTTAGGGCCTATTTTACTGAACTCTGCACTGGCTGGGTCGAATGCAAAGGGGCCTTGCTGGGTACCGATATACAGCTTGTTATGCGACGTTTTCAAAATGTGCCTGATTTCATTGGTTCCAGTGGGGGTGGTGTTTGTTGGGTCCGGGAAAAAATAATTGAAGCGCTGAGTGGTTTTATCATAGAGGTTCAGGCCGTAGCTCGTCGCTATCCAAAGACGGTCCATGCCATCATTTTCGATATCCCATATTCGATTGTGAGACAGCCCGGTAACAGAGTCAGTGCTCTTACTGACGTGCTCAAAGTTACCTTGCCCCAGATAACGATTAAGCCCGCTATCATACGATCCCAACCAGACTGAACCATCCAGGTCATGATATAAAGATTGGATCCGGTTTGCTGAAATTGAGGTGGGTTGTTTAGGGTCATGAAGAAAGTTTTCGAACTGTCCGGTCTTTGGATCATAGCGATTGGCACCTCCGCCCCAGGTGCCGATCCAAATGTCACCATTTCTATCTAACATCAGGTTGCCAGCATCATTATGCGACAAGCCGCTGTCGCTTTGGCCATCAAATTCAAACAGGGTGACTTTTCGGCCGTCATAGCGCATCACACCATTCTCTGCTGTGCCAAACCAGAGTAAGCCTTGTTGATCTTGTATGATGGAATAGATTTCGGATGAGACGAAGCCGTCCTCAGCAGTTAGCTTTTTAACTGAGTATTGATTAGCAAGTACCGGGATGTTGCCAAAACACAGCGCTGGCGTAACAGCCATCAAGACCAAACCGAAATAGACTACAAAAAGCCGTTTACCCAAATGCATGATTGGCAACCAAAGAAGATGCTTAAAAAGCGGAGCTCGTGTTACTAGGCTAGTTGAATTTGCGAACGATTTCTATGCATTCAGTTGTTTATACTGTTAAAAATTTATTATTTGCTGAGCAGGTTTCAGTCTATCCCAATACTGTTTATGCCATTAAGCAAAATAGTGCCGACATTTATCGGTCTATTGCTTTGGAACGATGTCAAAACGATTGAAACATTAACGCAACCTTGATGGTTTCCAGCACTCTCTCACACTTTGCCACATTCGCTGACAACAAATACATACTTAAACGAGTCCCTGGCTCTTATCCTAGTGTGCAGATGTTTAGACAACTTAGTTATCACCACATACAAGGATAGAAAAATGAAAGCACCAACAGATCATACTACTAACTTAAAGCACTTGGCATCTCAAGTGCTGGACAATGTTAACTTTGAAAGTATCAAGGATGTGACTGATATTGTTGTTATCGGGGGGGGTTAGCCGGGCTGGCGGCGGCAAAGCAGTTGTCAGACCAAAACCGCTACCACTTTAAGCTACTTGAAGCAAAAAGCCGGGTTGGTGGGCGGACCTTGAATCAACAGCTGACAACAACAGGCGGGGAGCGCCATATTGTCGATGGCGGTGCACAGTGGGTAGGTGCGACACATATTCATATGCAATCTCTAATTGCTGAGTTGGGGCTTTCGACCTTTACAACGCCACAGGAGGGGGAGCCAATATCGCAAGATGACCTCCCAGCGCAAGTGCAAAATGAATTGGCTACAATACGTGCAACCCTTAATAGGTTGGCGGCAAGCTTACCCATACATGCACCCTGGTTGGCCCAGAGCGCTCAGGCCTGGGATGGTCAAACTGCCTATGATTGGTGTGTGGGCCAAGGTTATTCCGCCACTGCGATAGAAGAATTGGATTATTCCGTCCGCTCATTTTTAGCAGCTCCGATCGCACAAATCTCCTTTTTATTTTTACTCCACTATATACGAAGTGCTGGCAGTATTGAGCAACTAGAAGTCATCACCGGGGGGGCGCAGGACCGTATTATCAAAGAGGGAGCACAGTCGATTTGTCTGGCGCTGCAACAGCAGTTGGCAGAACATGTGCAATTTGATGCTGTGACCAAAGTAGAGGAACACGGCGAATTTTGCCTGGTCAGCTGCCAGAGCGGGCAAGTTATTTTGTGTCAGCGTGTGATATTCGCTATGGCACCCAGTTTACTCGGTAATATTCAGTTCGAGCCGCCGTTGTTATCGAATAAAAGGCAGCTTATTGAGCAATGGGATACGAGTGAAGGCAGCATCAAGGCCCACCTGTTATATACTCGACCATTTTGGCGTGCGCAGGGCTTGAGTGGTATTTCATTCATCCCAAACGAGGTGCTGACCAGTACTTTTGACTGTTCCCGTAACAGCAATGGACCGGGTTTACTAACCGTATTTGTAAATAGTAGTGACGCAATGCGCGCGTTGTCGCTGGATGAACGCAAGGAACAAGTGCTTGCAGTTCTGAGCCAATTCTTTGGCAATGAGGCATTTGAGGCTGTGGATTATGTGGAGACAGACTGGCAGGCAGTACCTTTTCAGAGGGGGTGTGAATCTCCTCTTGCGGTTGGCAAGCTCACTCAGTTCGCCGATAACCTGAAAAAGCCGCTCGGGTCTTTTCATTTCTGCGGAACAGAAACGGCAGACATCTGGACAGGTTATATGGAGGGTGCGGTTGCTTCAGGGTATCGGGCAGCGGAAGAGGCTGCCCAGGCACTGGATCACCAGCTGCTTAGCCTGTAATCTCATTTGTAGATGACTTTGTCATTGATGCAAGGGGCTAAACGTGCGTTTTAGCCCTTATTTAAGCCGGTCCGTTGAGTGACTTTTCCATTGCTTCACGCATTTTGAACTTTTGTAGTTTCCCGGTCACCGTCATCGGGTAGGCATCTACGATGCGTATATGTTTGGGGACTTTGAAGTACGAGAGCTTATCTTGTAAGTAAGCTTTAATGGTTTGCTCATCAGTATACTGCTCCGGCTTTAGCTGTACCCAGGCGCAAACTTCCTCACCGTATTTCTCATCTTGGATCCCAAATACCGCCGCATCCTGAATGTCGGGGTGATGATACAAAACCTCTTCAATCTCTCGAGGGTAGATGTTTTCGCCGCCGCGAATGATCATGTCCTTGATGCGACCCACAATAGTGACATATCCTTCGTCATCCATTACACCCAGATCGCCAGAATGCAGCCAGCCTTGTGCATCTATGGTTGCCCGGGTTTTGGCATCATCCTGCCAGTAGCCTTGCATGACACAGTATCCACGGGCACACACCTCACCGGGTACGCCTCTGGGAGCAAGCTCACCACTTTCATCAATGATTTTCACCTCGGTATGGGCAATGGCACGACCGACGGTGGTCACTCGTTTAATCAATGGGGCCGATACTTCAGTAATATGATTAATGGGGCTGCATTCGGTCTGGCCATAGCCAATTAGGATGTCTGTCATGTGCATTTTTGTCTGCACATCACGCATCACTTTTTCCGGACAAGTGGCACCCGCCATGACACCGGTTCTGAGTGAGCTCAGGTCGAACTGGTTAAACTGCTCGTGCTCCAGTTGTGCGATAAACATGGTGGGCACACCATGCAAGGCAGTACATTGTTCGGCCTCGACGGTTTGTAGTGTCAGAAACGGATCAAAAGCATCATTGGGAAACACCGCACAGGCCCCCTGACTAAGGCAGACCAGGTTACCCAACACCATACCGAAGCAATGATATAGCGGTACCGGAATACAGAGCTTGTCCTGCTCTGTCAGCTGCATAGTCTGCGCAACCAGGTTGGCATTATTGAGAATATTTCTATGGGTTAATGTTGCGCCTTTGGGGTTGCCGGTTGTTCCTGAGGTAAACTGAATATTGATGGCATCATTGGGGCTTAATCTGGCTTCGATAGTACGCAGGGCGTTGTAATCTTGCTCTGATGCGAGTGAAAGCAACTGATTGAAATCACACAACCCTGCTGGGGCTGATTCTCCTTGTTGAGGGATCACCACCACATGGGTCAGATCAGGCAGTGTCGGTGCGCGTAGCTCACCAAAAGTATACTCTTCCAGCTCCGGAGCGAGTTCTCTGAGCATATTAATATAGTGACTGTGCTTGAACTGGGTGGCCATAATGAGCATCTTACAGCCCGCATTATTGAGCGCAAATTCCAGCTCGGCAGGGCGGTAAGCCGGATTCAGGCACACCATAATGGCACCGATCCGCGCTGTGGCAAATTGCACCAGAGACCACTCAAGGTTATTGGGCGACCAGAGCCCAACTCTGTCGCCTGGCTGGATCCCGCAATGTATCAAGGCAGCAGCTAGTTCATCGATGCGTTCAAGGTATTCCCGGTAGCTAAGGCGTTGCTGTTGGTGGCTAACTACAATTGCTTCACGGTCGCCGAACTGTTCGACAATGTGCGCCAGAAAGCCGCCAATGGTTTGGTCAAGTAAAGGCGTGTCAGAGGGGCCTCGGTGATAACTGAGGGTCGGGTTAATTGCTGGTGTTGTCATGATCTATTCCTTGTTGTTGTCATTGCTTTTTACTATCCGGCACACCCACGAAACCAATCAGGGAGCTTAAAATCGTAATAAGCTATAACTCAAAGAAATAACAAAGTTTATCCCATTGCAAGTGAGAGCCGATGAATCGGCATGAAATTAGACTAATGGCTAAGGGAGCAGGATGAACAGCCAGCAAAGAAACATTCATCAAATGTAAGCGGGTGAGTTTGGTAAGGTTATTTCGGTAAATAACAAAAAAGCGCCGGCACTCATTGAGTAACCGACGCTTTTATTCGACCTGGAAAGTTAGGCCAGATCTTCTTTAGTATCTACGTGCTCAGCTTTGTGCTGCTGTGCAATTTCTTCACTGAGTTCCTGTTTAGAGCGTTTCTCAGAAACACGTCTTGCCGTTAACCAGTAGAAGAACAAGGGCAGGAAGAACACTGCCAGGAAGGTTGCAGCAAGCATGCCGCCCATGACCCCGGTGCCTACACTATGACGTGCACCCGCACCTGCGCCTGAGCTCAATACCAGAGGTACTACACCCAGAATGAAGGCCAGCGAAGTCATAATGATGGGGCGGAATCTCAGTCGTGCTGCTTCCAGTGCAGCTGCTGCCGGGCTCCAACCTTGCTGTGTTTTCATCAGCGCGTACTCAACGATCAGGATGGCGTTTTTACTGGCCAGACCCAGTAAGGTGACCAAGCCAATCTGGAAGTAAACATCGTTGGTTAATCCTGCGACCCAGATGGAGATAAGTGCGCCAAAGGTACCAAACGGCAGTGCCAGCAAGACCGAAATAGGCAGAGACCAGCGCTCATATAGTGCCGCCAGGATTAAAAATACCATCACAACAGCCAGCCCAAGTGCCAGGCCAGTTGTGCCTGAGCTGCGTTTTTCCTGATAAGCAGAGGCCGTCCATTCAAAGGTCATATCCGGAGGCAGAACCTGCTTTGCGATACGCTCAAACTCTGCAATAGCCTGACCTGAGCTGTATCCCGGCGCTGCATTACCCATCAGCTTAACGGCCGACAGGTTATTGTAACGTTGCAGAGTTTCCGGCCCACGGCTGTACTCAATGTCAGTAAATGCTGAAATAGGGACCATTTCGCCACGATTGTTTTTCACATAGATACGGCCAACGTCTTCTGGTGTCATACGGAATTCAGCCTCGGCCGATAACAGCACCTGCCAGGCTCGGCCGAACTTATTGAAGTCATTAACGTAGTAATTGCCCAGGTTGGCAGCTAGCGCGTTGAATGCTGAGTTGATATTTACGCCCATAGCGCGAGCCTGTTCCCGGTCCATGTGAACTTTCAGCTGCGGTGCATCCGGACGCCACAGTGTCTGAATACCCGCAAGTATCGGACTCTTTTGTGCTTCGCCCATTAGCATTTGCATGCCTTGCTTGAGACGTTCAGGATCGGTACCCGCTTTGTTTTGCAGGTAAACCTCAAAGCCGCCGGTGGTGCCCAGGCCAAATATCGCTGGGGGGTTGAAGGCCAGAACCAGCGCTTCGTTGATCCCAGCGGTCTTCATAAACAACTCGCCAACCAGTGATTTCGTGTCGATTTCTCGCTCATCCCAGTGCTTTTGTGTGATGAATAGTGTCGCAGCACTGTTTTTGTAACCGCCACCAATAAAATCAAACCCAGTAAAAGCAACTACGTTTTCATTGGCCGGATTAGACTGGGCGGCAGCAACAACTTCCTCAACCACTGCAGCAGTGCGCTCCAGTGATGAACCATCAGGCAGGAATACCGCGGCGATGTAGAAGCCCTGATCTTCATCCGGGACCAAAGACCCCGGGGTTTTTTGCCATATAAACATGGTTGCGCCGACCATAGAGGCCATCAGCACCACACCAAGCAAGCCACGTCTTATCATAAAGCTCACGGAGCCCACATAACGGCCGGTGACGCGCTGGAACCAGTTATTGAACCACAAGAAGAAGCCCGCTGTTTGTTTGTGCTCATGTTTGAGGATCATGACACACAGCGCCGGGGTCATCGTCAGCGCGACCACGCCTGACAAACTAACGGATATCGAGATGGTAATCGCAAATTGTCTGAACAGCTCACCCGTTAATCCACCCAGGAACGCGATAGGGACGAACACTGAGCACAATACCAGTACAATAGCGACAACTGGGCCGCTTACTTCCTGCATCGCTTTAATGGCCGCTTCACGGGCATTAAGGTGTTGCTCGTGCATGATCCGCTCGACGTTTTCCAGTACTACGATGGCATCATCCACGACGATACCAATAGACAGCACCATACCGAAAAGTGTCAGGGTATTGATGGAGTAGCCGAGCATATAGAGTCCGGCAAATGTGCCTAATAAAGAAACTGGTACTGCCAGAGTCGGAATTAAGGTGGCGCGCCAGTTTTGCAGGAACAGGTAAACGACCAAAAATACCAACACCATGGCTTCTACCAGGGTGATCAATACTTCACGAATGGACACTTCTACAAAGCGTGTGGTGTCGTACGGAATACCATGATCTAGGCCAACAGGAAACTGTTGACGAAGCTCTGCTATCACGGATTCTACTTCGTTCGCTACATCCAGCGCATTGGCACCTGGTTGTAAAAAGACGCCCAGCAGTACGGCATCTTTACCATTAAAGGTACCGGCAAAGTTGTAATCTTTGGAGCCCAGCTCAACACGCGCGACATCTTTAAGACGCAGGGTAGAGCCATCCGGGTTTGCGCGAATGATAATGGCTTCAAATTCTTCAGGCGTAGATAAACGGCCCTTGGCAGTTACACTGTACACCAACTCCTGTGGCTGGCTGCTGGTTGGCGTGGCACCTATGGTTCCCGCTGCATACTGTGAGTTTTGCTCACGAATGGCTGCGGTGATCTCTTCAACAGTAACACCAAGCTGACTCATGAGATCAGGGCGGATCCAGACACGCATGGCGTAATCTTTGGCACCAAATATTTGTACACTGGTGGTGCCTGGGATACGTTTAATACGGTCCAGGATATTCATGGTGACATAGTTCGACGTCCACAAGCTGGAACGCGTCCCATCCGGTGAATAAAAGGCATGAACCTGTAAGAAACTGGATGAGCCCTTAGCAACCACGACGCCTTGGCGGCGTGTCTCTTCCGGTAAACGCGCCTCAACCTGTTTTACGCGGTTGTTGACGTCTACCGCAGCCTGGTCAATATCGGTGCCTATCTCAAACGTCACTGTGATAGTGGTTGTGCCAGAGCTGGTACTGGTTGACTCCATGTACATCATGCCCTCAACGCCTGTGATGGCATTTTCTATCGGGGCTGCAACCGTCTGCTCCAGGACATCGGCAGATGCGCCGGGGTAAAAAGCCGTTACCTGAACCTGCGGCGGTGCGATCTCTGGGTACTGAGCTATGGGCAGGGTGCGCATTGCGGCCAGGCCTGCCAGTACGATGACTATTGAGATCACAAAAGCAAAGATCGGGCGATCAATAAAATACTTAGAGAACATACGATTATTCTCCTTCGCCGCTCACGCTAACCGGCATTCCTGGGAAGAATATTCGCGCCATACCTTCAACGATCACAGGCTGTCCAGGGGTCAGGCCTTGTCGTATCACCCACATATTCTTGCCATCGAGGTTGACCCATTCACCTACCTCAACTGGCGCAGGCAGAGCAACGGTCATGCCTTGCTCGTTCTCAGTTGCAAGATAAACGAATTTACCTGTGCCGTTGTCCAATACGGCACGTTGCGGCAGCACAATGGCATTATTGCGCACTGCACCGGACAAACGAACGCGGACGAACTGACCTGGACGCAGCTCACCATCCGGGTTGTCGATCCGGGCCTGCAATTCACTGGTGCCGGTAAAGCGGTTTACCCGGACATCCGAGAAGTCGACTTTGCCTGAATGTGCATAGACAGAGCCATCCTGTAGCACTATGGTGGCGTTAAACTCATTATTCTTAGGCAGACTTAGCGTGCCATTTTCAACATCCTGACGCATGGCCAGTTGCTCTCGTTCAGAAAATCCGAAACGTGCCCGCATCATGCCGGTATCGGTGAGTTCACTTAACAGGACGGTCGGTCCGGAGACATAACTACCCTGAGAGACGAACTCTCGACCCATGATACCTGAGACGGGGGCTTTAACCTGGGCATATTCTAAGTCCAGTTGTGCTTCACTGAGTGCCACTTTGGCAGAGTCCAGATTGGCGATGGCAACTTCATAGGCGGAAACGGCGTTATCAAAATCGCGTTTTGAAACTGAACGCTCATCTTTGAGTCGCTCAAGCCTGTCTTTCTCACGTTTTGCCTGTGCTACATTCGCTTTAGCGGCATTGAGGTCGGCTTCTGCTTTGTCTCGTTCCAGCTGTAATGGACGGAGCTCTATGGTAAATAAAGAACGTCCCGCTTTAACGTACTGGCCTTCTTCAAAGTTACGCGATTCAATGAGTCCGGACACACGTGCTCTGATCTCAACTTCTTTATCACCGGCCAGAGTGGCTGGCAGTTCGATGTTGAATGGCACACTTTGGGTTGTGACCTTGTTGATACTCACTTGCGCAGGTGGCATGGATGGACCCCCCTGACTTTGAGGAGCCTCTGAGCAGGCAGAAATAACTAGTGCAGACAATACCGCTGTTGCCAGGTGTACTACACGACTGCTGTTATGGGCTGGATACATGTACACTCCAAATCCTGATTAAAATTTTTTATTCCTGAGTAGAGACGAGTTTGCCTCTCTTTTATTGGGTTTTCTTTTGCATTTTTCGCTGGCGTGGTTACAAACCAATCAAGTAAGTGTAGCACTGCTTTTTGACTTGCGTGTGCCGCATCGTCATTGCGAGATTTTGCGTTAATGCCAGTGAATATCTTGTCGTGCTTCGCACTGTTTACACCAAAACAGAACGAACCGAATGAATAAAAAGCACCGTTATTGCCTATGAAGCAAGATTTATCAGCAGGCTGCACAGTGCTGAGATAGTTCGACAATAGTGCAAGTATACGCAAGTGTATACTTTATTTATTTTGAGGTAAACGGCTCCGTGTACTTTTTTTGAGGGTGTGTATACGCATGTGTTTACTTTAATATTGGACCTTTTTAAGTTAAACTGCTGTTAATTCCAAACTGATGACCGAGTCGATGACCCAGCTTACTGAAAAACAACAAGCAATATTAAGCGCAGCGGTAGAAGAATTTGCACAACGGGGTCTCCAGGCGACCACAATGGAAGCGATATGCAGTGCTGCCGGGGTATCCAAACGCACTTTATATAAGCATTACGCAACGAAAGAAGCCCTATTTGATGCCGTGGTTATTTCGCTAATTGAAAGAATACAACCTATTACGACCATTCAGTTTATCCCTAACTATGATTTTGAGGTCCAGCTACGCCACCTGGCAGACAGTGCTGTGTCCTTACTGTCGGATAACGACTACATTAAGCTGTCACGCATAGTGATGATTGAGTCTATGCGTTGCCAGGCACAGGCAGACAGGCTTAATAACAAATTTAGTCAATGCGAAGCCGCCATGAGCCTGTGGTTTGAAGAGGCCTCGCGGGCAGGCTGCCTGGGCACTTTCTCAGCGCCATTTGCCGCTGCTTTTTTTTGGGGCGCATTAAAGCGGCTGACGTTTTGGGATCAGGCGATCCGCTGGCAGGCGCCCCTGGCTGAAGCGGATCTGGATGCTTTTGTCGATCAGGCCTGTCAGTTGTTTTGTGGTGGCATAAAATACGTCACGCAACAACCAACCTGACCCGCGCGGCTTTGGCTATTCAACGCCAATAAAGCCACCGGTTTGATGTGCCCACAGTTTGGCGTAAATGCCATTCTGTGAGAGCAGTTCATCATGTGTACCTTGCTCAACAATTTGGCCCTGATCCATTACTATCAGTCGGTCCATTTGCGCAATGGTTGACAGGCGATGCGCAATCGCAATCACGGTTTTGCCCGTCATCAAACTGTCTAAACTATCCTGAATCGCTGCTTCCACTTCGGAGTCGAGTGCCGCAGTTGCTTCGTCCAGAATGAGAATAGGGGCGTTTTTAAGCAATACTCTGGCAATGGCGATACGCTGACGTTGTCCTCCGGAGAGTTTGACACCGCGCTCACCGACCTGGGCATCAAGCCCTGTGTTACCTTCGTTGTCTTCAAGCGATTTTATGAATTCACTTGCCTCGGCTTTGTCGATGGCTTTGAGTAAGTCTTCTTCACTGGCATCGGGGCGGCCATACAAAACATTGTCTCTGACACTTCGATGCAGCAGTGCGGTATCCTGTGTCACCATCGCTATGTGCGCGCGCAGGCTTTCCTGGTCGACCTGCGAGATGTCTTGGCCATCAATTTTGATGGTGCCTTGCTGAACGTCGTAAAAGCGCAGTAATAAGTTTACCAAAGTCGACTTACCTGCGCCTGAGCGGCCCACAATGCCAATTTTTTCGCCGGGGGCAATCGTCAGGCTTAGCCCCTGAATAACGGAATGCTGCTCCGATTGCTGCTGGCGTTTGTAGGCAAAGTGCAGATCGTTAAATATGATTTCGCCCTGGGTTACGCTTAAGCCCGGGGCATTGGGCTGATCCTGGACATCCAGGGGTTTGGATAAGGTATTTTTACCATCGATGACAGTACCGATGTTTTCAAACAGGCTGGATACTTCCCACATGATCCACTGGGACATACCGTTCAGACGCAAAGCCAGGGCAATGGTGATCGCTATGGCGCCGCTGCTGATAGCACTGAGTGACCACAAGTAGAGCGAACCCGCCGCGACACTGAAGACCAGCAGGAAGTTCAGCGTTTGTATGCTGACATTCAGTTGCGTTGCCAGTCGCATTTGGGCATAGACGGGTTCAATAAACAAATTCATGCTGTCACGGGCATAAGTTTCTTCCCGTTTGTTATACGAGAACAGTTTAACTGTGGTGATATTGGTATAGCTGTCGACTATACGGCCGGTCATTTGCGAACGTGCATCGGCCTGTTTACTGGCAACCTGTTTGAGTCGGGGAACAAAATAAAATTGCATGCCGATATACAAAGCCAGCCATATCAGCAAAGGGATCATCATTCTCATATCACTGTCACTGACCAGTGCGAGCATAGCACCAAAGTAGACAACGACGTAAACAAGCACATCCAGCAGTTTCATGACTGCTTCACGGATAGCCAGCGCTGTTTGCATGACTTTGGTTGCAATGCGTCCGGCAAATTCGTCCTGATAGAAAGACACACTTTGCTTGAGCAAATAGCGATGTGCCAGCCATCGAATAGCCATAGGGTAATTACCCAGCAAACTTTGATGTAATATTGCGCTGTGAAAAAATACCAGGCAGGGCAGGCCAATGAGTGTTATTGCGGCCATCATGGTGAGTTCCTGACGTTTCACTTCAAATAATTCGGCCGGCGGATATGCCTGCATCCAGTCAACCAGCGTGCCCATAAAGCCAAATAGCATGACCTCCAGTGTGGCCAAGACAGCAGCACTTAGTGACATTAGCAGCAATGGCAACTCCATTCCTTTTGTGTAAAACCGGCAAAATGCCAGTAATCCCTGAGGGGGCTGTGTTGCCGGACGTGACGGGAATGGGACGGTGAATCGTTCAAACAACTTAAGCATAGTGCCTCCTGCATGATGACAGTGCCGAAATGACCCTGCAAGTAGATGGGGTGTGCAAACCTAGCCTGTTCAGAAAAAGCACACACCAAGCGTACTTTATAACTCAGAACCTGTATGAAAACCAAGTGACAATTTGAAAAAAGTGAAAGGGGAGAGTGTGTTAGCTAGTTATGCAAAGAGAAAGCCCGGCATAATCGCCGGGCCAGTAATTATTCTGCCTGCTCGGCGTCTTCATGACCGTAAGTCTTACGCATAATGAACACGTAGGCGTTGTGAAACGCTTGTTCCTGATACTTTTTCAGGCCAGTATCGGCGAAGTCAACAGGCACAGGGTTACGTTTAAGCTGCTCTTTCACTTCCGTGGAAGACAATAACTTCACATCAGTGTCTTCTATTAGCTGGATCGCTGCTTCCATTTTAAAGCCCGCTGCGCTGCCCGCAAACTTGCCTTTATGGGCACGTTGACGAATGGCAATAGAGTCAATTTTGTAATCTTCTACCAGTTTGGCAAAATCGAAGTGGAATTTGCGCATTGCGTCTGTGTCCTGGCCAATATTGCCAAGTGTAAAGCGAGTCTGGCGAATATCGCGAATATCAAAAACGTCTTCTTCTTTGCTCAGAAGGCACAGCAGGGCCTCGCTGCCGGTAATCTCTACACCGAGTGTTCTCATTGTTGGTTTCCCATTAACTGGTCAAATAAATCGTTATAAGTAAGGATCATATCACAGCTCATCATGACCGAGAACTTATTGCAGTATCATTTCGATGGCGATGGCCGCGTGATCGGAATAGCGAATGTCTTCTTCATCTCGTTTGGGGTCTAAGTGCGACGCGTAATTATGGTAGGTGAGACGCCTGACCTTGCTTTGCTCAAGGTTAGGATTGAATTCTTTGGAGGCGAGGATGTAGTCAAGTGTGTTGCCCACCCCCTGATAATAATGTGTGGGGGGTTTTTGTCCGAAACTGAGTTGGTTGTCGGCCAGACAAAAACTGTCAAACAGCCCGACGCTGTTAAAGTCCTGGTGGATGGCACTGGTCGGGAACTGTTGCGTCATAAAAGACAGCGCAGGACTGGCAATGTGATCGTTAAAATCGCCCATCACCAGTGTGGCGGCGCCTTTTTCACGCTGCGTCTTCAGCGCATCATAATAGACAATGGAGGCTTCGAGTGAGCGGGATATTTGGGATTGCATGGTGCCTACTGTTTGGTGCAACAAAGTGAGCAGGGGATCCTCCTGGGGAGTGTTCCCTAGCATATGGGCCATAGAGTGAACCCGCTGGGATTTAAAGTGTACGGCATAAACGGTTGTCAGGCCTAAGCCGGGCAGCTCGAAGCTACACTTTATTGGGGTCCGGTTAAACTTAAATTGATGCTGATTGTTGAGATATTCCAGTAACTCGGGGCACGGCTCCAGCGGGGTAAAGCTCTTAAACGGGAATTTGCTGGCAATGGCGACAATGGGATTAAACAGCACATTTGGGTAAACCAAGTCCGGTTTTGGGGTGTCAACGGTTGCGAAATAAGGCAGTCCCAGATCTTCACACAAGGTGGCCAGTGTCTCGGGGCTAAATACTTCCTGAAACACAATCACACTGGGGTCCATATGTTGGATCAGGCCCGTAATAAACTGTGTTTTGGTCAGCCACTGAGTGTCGTTATACGACTCTTCCAGCTGGTAAAAAGAATAGGGCGGCGCAGCAAAGTTCAGCAAATTAAAAGATGCAAACTTGTATGAGTGTTTCTGTGCCATGGTTTTCCCCGTCATTTTAGCCAAAATCCCTGCTTAATCTTAGTCTTTTCCTTGCAACTCGTCACGTGAGCGTTCACAATGGGCGCTGCGTTTGAAAGTCCCCGGACACCGACAGTATACCACTGTTCAGCCAATGCTTATTCGTAAAAGTGTTGATGGGCATCAAATTTAAAACAATTAACTTAAACTAGTACATGTGATGCGTTGTAGGTGTCACCACTGTAAGTAGGAATTATCATGCCAGTAATTACTCTCCCTGACGGCAGTCAGCGTATATTTGAAAACCCGGTTACAACTTTAGAAGTCGCTCAAGACATCGGCCCTGGATTGGCTAAGGCCACCATTGCAGGTCGTGTAGACGGTGTGCGTGTTGACGCCTGTGATCCGATTGAACAGGATGCACAATTAGAAATTATCACAGCCAAAGATGAAGATGGCTTAGAGATCATTCGTCACTCTTGTGCTCACCTGATCGGCCATGCGGTTAAACAGCTTTTCCCTGAAGCGAAAATGGCGATCGGCCCGACCATAGATAATGGTTTTTATTATGACATCGATATGGAGCACTCGCTGACCCAGGAAGACCTCGATGCCATTGAAAAACGTATGCTTGAGCTAGCCAAAACCAATTACGACGTTGTTAAAAAGAAAGTTAGCTGGCAAGAAGCTCGCGATGCGTTTGAAGCGCGTGGTGAGACCTATAAGATGGAAATCCTGGATGAGAACATCGAAAAAGATGATCGTCCGGGTCTGTACCATCACGAAGAATATGTTGATATGTGTCGTGGTCCACACGTACCAAACATGAAATTCTGCCACCATTTCAAAATCATGAAGGTGGCTGGCGCATACTGGCGTGGTAATGCCGAAAATAAAATGCTGCAGCGTATCTACGGCACAGCGTGGGCTGATAAGAAGCAGCTTAAAGCTTACCTAAAACGCCTTGAAGAAGCCGAGAAACGCGATCACCGTAAAATTGGTAAAGCGCTTGATTTGTGGCACTGGCAAGAAGAAGCGCCTGGCATGGTTTTCTGGCACAACGATGGGTGGAGCATCTATCGTGAGTTAGAAGATTTCGTGCGTGAAAAGCTGCGTGAATATGCATACGAAGAAGTGAAAGGT
Source organism: Pseudoalteromonas rubra (assembly GCF_000238295.3). Classification (NCBI taxonomy): domain Bacteria; kingdom Pseudomonadati; phylum Pseudomonadota; class Gammaproteobacteria; order Alteromonadales; family Pseudoalteromonadaceae; genus Pseudoalteromonas; species Pseudoalteromonas rubra. Next base: position 426,632 of record NZ_AHCD03000035.1, on the reverse strand, counting down.
CCGTTAATGATGGACCGTGGTCTGTGGGAAAAATCAGGTCACTGGGACAAGTACTCGGATGCGATGTTCACCACTGAGTCTGAGAAGCGTGAGTATGCAATAAAGCCAATGAACTGTCCTGGCCACGTTCAGATCTTCAACCAAGGTCTGAAGTCGTACCGTGATCTGCCGTTGCGTATGGCAGAGTTTGGCTGTTGTCACCGTAACGAGCCATCAGGTGCATTGCACGGCCTGATGCGTGTGCGTGGCTTTACTCAGGATGATGCGCACGTCTTCTGTACTGAAGAACAGGTAATGGATGAAGTATCCGCCTGTATCAATATGATCTATGATACCTATTCGACGTTCGGCTTTGAGAAAATTGTTGTGAAGCTATCAACGCGTCCTGAGAAACGTATCGGTGATGACGAAATGTGGGACAAGGCTGAAGAAGCACTGGCAGATGCACTAAAAGCAAATGATATCGAATTTGGTTATTTGCCGGGCGAAGGCGCATTCTACGGCCCTAAGATCGAATTTACTTTGTATGACTGTCTTGAGCGTGCTTGGCAATGTGGCACAGTGCAGCTAGACTTTGCTTTACCGGGCCGTTTAGGCGCGACGTATGTAGCGGAAAATAATGAACGTAAAACGCCGGTGATGATCCACCGCGCCGTGTTAGGGTCAATAGAGCGTTTCATCGGTATTTTAACCGAAGAGTACGCAGGGTTATTCCCGACCTGGCTTGCGCCTAAGCAAGTGGTGATCATGAATATCACCGACAAACAGGCAGACTATGTGCACGAAGTTGTACAAAAACTGAATAAACTGGGAATAAGAGCCTGTGCTGACTTGAGAAATGAAAAGATTGGCTTTAAAATCCGCGAGCATACTTTAAAACGTATCCCTTATCTGCTTGTTGTCGGTGACAAAGAAGTTGAACAACAAGAAGTAGCGGTAAGAACGCGCAAAGGCGAAGACCTGGGCAAGTTCTCTGTAGATGATTTCATCGCTAAAATCAGCGAAGAGATTAAAGACAGACGTTAATTTATAGTAAACCTGTGCGAAAGGCTTATCACTTAATTCAAATCGCTTTTCGCACAATATATTTTTGACTTTTTGGAGGAACGTACCATTAGAGGCGGCAAAAAAGGGCAAACTACTGCTCAGAAAAATCGTATCAATGAAGAAATATCAGCAAAAGAAGTTCGCTTAATTGACGCTGAAGGCGAGCAGGCGGGCGTAGTTTCTATTAGAGAAGCAAGAACGCTTGCAGAAGAAGCCGGCCTGGACCTGGTTGAGATCAGTCCAAATGCAGAGCCACCAGTCTGTAAAGTAATGGACTATGGTAAGTTCCTTTTTGAAAAAGCAAAACTACAAAAAGAACAAAAGAAAAAGCAAAAACAGATCCAGGTTAAAGAAATCAAATTCCGTCCTGGCACGGACGAAGGCGATTATCAGGTTAAACTGCGTAACCTTCGCAAATTCCTTGAAGCGGGCGACAAAGCGAAAATCACCATTCGTTTCCGTGGCCGTGAAATGGCTCACCAGGAAATTGCCATTGAAATGCTTAATCGTTTGAAAGCCGATCTGGAAGAAGTGGCTCAGGTAGAGTCATTCCCGAACCGGGTTGAAGGTCGTCAAATGATTATGATGATGGCACCTATTGCGAAAAAGTCTTAAGCAAGGCATAATACGCGCCGATTTAACGATCGACAGAATTTAACTCAGGTTTAAAGTGCGTCAGCCACCTGAGTTAACCGGTACCTAAGTAAAGGTCACATGTGGCCTTTCACCGGAATTAGGGTGCATACCAGGCCAACAAAGTGATGTTTATCATCCGCCTGCTTGCATAACGTTAACGCAATATCATTTGGAGTTATTGCAATGTCTTACAAACTAAAGACACACAGAGGTGCTGCTAAGCGCTTCAAAAAGACTGCTTCTGGCGGTTTCAAGCGTAAACAGTCGCATCTTCGTCACATTCTGACTAAGAAATCTTCTAAGCGTAAACTTCACCTACGTAACAAGACTATGGTTCATAAGAATGACCTGGGTCTTATCAATCGTATGTTACCATTCGCTTAATAGAGGATATCAGAAATGGCAAGAGTTAAACGCGGTGTTATCGCACGTGCACGTCACAAAAAAGTATTAAAGCAAGCTAAAGGTTACTACGGAGCGCGTTCACGCGTTTATCGCGTAGCTTTCCAGGCAGTAACTAAAGCAGGTCAATACGCTTACCGTGACCGTCGCGCTAAGAAACGTACTTTCCGTCAACTATGGATTGCACGTATCAACGCTGCTGCACGTCAAAACGGCCTATCTTACAGCCGTTTCATCAATGGCCTTAAAAAGTCATCTGTTGAAATCGATCGTAAGATCCTAGCTGATATCGCAGTATACGACCAGGTAGCTTTCGCAGCACTTGTTGCTAAAGCAAAAGAAGGTCTTGCAGCTTAATTCTATATTAAGTTAAGCGATTGAAAGAAAAGGAGCCTATGGCTCCTTTTTTTGATCCTATCTATTTTTGAGCAAAATTTTGTCCAGCCAGGCTGAGCTAAGCAGGCGCTTAAGATATCCCATTAAGTAGGTCGGGAAGGTCACATAATACCTGGGCTTTGCACGTTTTGCTGTCAGTGCATGCAATAGCTTTTCGTAGACCGCATCAGGCCCTAAGGTAAACTTTTGTGGTGCAGATTGTGCATTGAGGCGGGCTAATTGTGCTTCGTACTCTGCTTTATGTGCACTGCTGCTTATTTCAATATGCTGCTCAAATGCAATGCGTGCATTGCGGCGAAAATCTGATAAGACAGGGCCTGGCTCTATCAGACTTACCTGAATATTTGACTCGCTTAGTTCCATACGGAGTGTATCCGTAAGCCCTTCGAGAGCGAATTTACTGGCGTTGTAGGCGCCGCGATAGGGCAAAGCGACGAGCCCCAGCACAGATGAGTTTTGAATGATGCGGCTGTCGCCGCCATGGTTTCTCATATGGGCAACTGCCAGGCATGTCAGGGTATGCCAGCCGAACAAATTGGTTTCAAATTGGGCGCGTAATACCTCGGTTGGTAAGTCTTCGACCGCGCCGGGCTGACCATAAGCACCATTGTTAAACAGCGCATCGAGCTTTCCGTCGCACAGCGCAACAGCCTCTTCAAATCCCTTTTTGATAGACGCTTCATCCGCCAGATCCAAAAGGATGCAAGGAATGCCGTCAGCTTCAAAGCGCGTCAGGTGTTCAGGATTGCGCACCGATGCGACGACGCGAAATCCCGAGTGGTGAAGCGCTTTGGCGCAGTAATAACCAATGCCGGTGGAGCAACCTGTGATTAAAATCGATTTTGTCATGTGTTTATCCATGTTTTTTCGCAGCGCCAAAAGTTAGCTCGCGATTAACTGTGAATTTTTGTAGAATCACCGCACATTGTAAGTTGTTAATTTAAATATTGATATAATCATTATATTGATAGATAGAAATAAAGATTGTTTATGAATTTAGGCATTGTTTTGCTAAGTGCAACAGTAAATCTGAATAGTCATTTACCACCGCTGCAAGACTGGCAGGGAAAGAGTGTCGACCTGATGCAGGAACAGGGACCACTCACCACAGATTTTGAACTGAGCAAAGGTTTGGAAAGCCCGGACTATGCAAAAACGATGGCATTTATCGACCGTCTGGTCGCGGCGAACCCAACTCAGTTTAAGGCGGTTACGATTGGACAGAGTGACGCGGGCCGCGACATCAAAATGCTGATTGCGTCTCAGGTAAATCAGTTCAGTCCTGCGATGTTAAAAAATAACAACAAACCGACATTGCTGGTCCAGGCTGGGATCCACGCAGGCGAAATAGACGGCAAAGATGCTATGTTTATGCTTTTGCGCGATATTGCGACGGGCAAACGACGTGATGTGCTTAACAAAGTCAATATTCTGTTTATTCCTGTGCTGAACGTCGATGGTCACGAAAGAAGAAGCGCCTACAATCGCATTAACCAGCGTGGTCCAGCGACTATGGGCTACCGAACCAATGGGCTCAACCTGAACCTTAATCGTGACTACACTAAGCTTGACACGCCGGGTGTAAGGGCTGTTATGCAAGTGATCAATCAGTATCGGCCTGCTATGTATCTTGATTTGCATGTGACCGATGGCGCGGACTATCAATACGATATCACCTATGGGTTTAACCCCAGTTTCGCCAGTGAGTCACCTGCTGTTGCTAAAGTGTTGGAGCTGCACTTTACCCCCATGATAGACGAAAAACTTCGCCAGCAAGGCCATGAGCCTGACCCTTTGGTGTTTGTCATGGACAAACGCGACTTTAAAAAAGGGCTCGCAGGTTGGGTGGCTGGTCCGCGCTTTTCAAATGGCTGGGCAGATATTAAGGCACTTCCCAGCATATTGTTAGAAAATCACTCTTTGAAACCGTATAAACAACGAGTACTAGGTACCTATGTATTCGTTGATGGCGTTATTGATGCATTGTCTGAGCATCATCAGGCATTAGCTAAGGCCGTCGAGACAGAGAAACATTTTGTGCCGGATGAGCTGGTTGTCGAGCGCAGTTATGCTGAAAAACCGGCGCTGATCTCGTTTAAAGGCATTGCCTACAAACGCTTCGAAAGTGCGTTATCTGGTCAAATGGAAGCCAAATATCTTGGCGAACCCAAGTTGTATGAGCAACTCCCTGTATACTGGCAAAAAGAAGTAAAGGTTAAAGTGAAAGTGCCCAGTGCGTTTTACATTCCGCCTGCTTACACCAACACTGTGGAAAAGCTTAAACTCCATGGGATTACTGTTGAACAACTGAACACAGATGTGCTGGCTGATGACTTGGTTCAGCTTGCGATAACTTCCTATCAATTTGCAGACACCCCATTTGAAGGACGTTTTCGTGTCAGTGCCGAATTCGAGCAGCAGGCCGTGTCGACCTCTCTGAGCCTGTCAGGTTGGTATAGAGTGTCAACCCAGCAAGCCAATGGAGAGTTGATAACCCATTTGCTTCATCCTAAAGCGCCTGACTCGTTTTTCGCCTGGGGCGATTTCCCCGGTGTGTTCCAGCGCACTGAGTACGTTGAAAATTATGCGCTTGAACCTTTTGCCCGGAAAATGTTAAAAGACAATCCGGCGATGGCACTGGCGTTTGATAAAAAAATCAGCGAGGATAAAGCCTTTGCGAAAGATCCAAAAGCGAGAATGGAGTGGCTATATCAGCGTACGCCTTATTACGACCAGGCTTATCTGAAGTATCCGATACTCATGTCCTTTAAGGAAAAATAAATGCAGGTAATCACCATACCCGTCACACCGTTCATGCAGAATTGTCGGATCATTTGTTGTCCTGGCACAGGGGTGTGCGCAGTGGTTGACCCGGGAGGCGATATTGATAAAATATTGTCTATTATAAAGGAACGCACTCTTAAAGTTGAAATGATTTTGCTTACTCACGGGCATCTCGATCATGTTGGTGCCAGTGAGGCGTTATCTGAAGCTTTAGGGGTTGATATTGTCGGGCCACAGCGCGAAGATAAGTTTTGGTTTGATGCATTACCTATGCAAGCGCAGATGTTTGGCTTTGCACCGCAGGCGGCGTTTTTTCCCAGACGCTGGCTTGAAGACGGCGAATGCGTTGAGCTTGGCGAGCTGAAATTGGAAGTGCGCCACTGTCCCGGACATACGCCGGGCCATGTCGTGTTTTATGAGCCACAGAGTGCAACTGTATTGGTTGGTGATGTGTTGTTCAAAGGCTCAGTAGGCAGAACAGATTTTCCAAAGGGGGATGCTGCATTGCTAAAACGTTCTATCGAAACTCAGCTATTCACTTTACCAGAGGCGACTCGGGTCATGAGTGGGCATGGTGAAGATACGTCGATTGGGTATGAGCAGCGACATAATCCTTTTATGAGCGGGCGGTTTGGCTGATAACTGAGTCTATCGGCACTGTATTCATTTAACTAATTAAAAATTAAGAAAAATATGTCATTAAATCAGGTTGATCGTCAAATACTAGCGCTGTTACAGCAAGATGCGAGTTTATCTACGGCAGAAATAGCCGATAAAGTTGGGTTGTCCCAGTCACCTTGTTGGCGTCGTATTGCCAAACTCGAGCAAGATGGTTATATCAAAGGAAAAGTTGCTTTGCTGGATGAGAAACAGCTTGGTTTTGATATGCTTGTTTATGCTCATGTTAAGTTATCTAATCATGGTCGTAATAACCTTGCTGAATTCGAAAAATTGATCATGAGCTATGACGAAGTGACTGAATGCTATACCATGGCAGGCACAATGGACTTTATGTTACGTATTATTTCTCGTGGTATAGAAGGGTATGAGCAATTTGTCAGAGATAACCTGCTCAACCTGGAATATGTTCAGGAAGTTCATTCAAACGTCACAATGACGTGCGTTAAGCGGACCACAGCCCTGCCGATCTGATTGTCATACATCAGACCTGAAACTCAACTATAATGTATCTCATTTGTTAAAAGCGCTGGATTTTGCTAGGATCCAGCGCTTTTCTGTCGTAGTAATAATCTTGGGGATTTAAATGTTTAATCTAATAGGCAAAGCGCCCAGCTCTGCTAAGAACGACATACTGTCAGGATTGACCGTCGCTCTGGCGTTGGTACCTGAAGCTGTCGCATTTGCGTTTGTCGCACATGTCGATCCATTAGTCGGCTTATACGCCGCGTTCATCGTGGGCTTGATCACGTCTATTTTTGGTGGTCGTCCAGGTATGATATCTGGTGCAACCGGTGCGCTTGCCGTCGTTATGGTGAGCCTGGTGATTGAACATGGTGTCGAATACCTGTTTGCGACAGTGTTGCTGATGGGGGTTTTACAGATCCTCGCAGGCGTATTTAAGCTTGGTAAGTTCATTCGTATGGTACCGCATCCGGTGATGCTCGGTTTCGTAAATGGTCTGGCCATCGTGATCTTTCTCGCTCAGCTTGGTCAGTTCAAGGTGATGGATGGATCTGGCACATTGCAGTGGATGCAAGGGCAGCAGCTATATATCATGGCTGGTCTGGTAGCACTGACGATGGCAATCATCCACTTTCTGCCAAAACTAACAACAGCAGTACCGTCAAGCCTTGCTGCTATCCTGGTGGTTACAGGCCTAGTGATTGGACTGGACCTGGATACGCGTAACGTTCTGGATTACCTCAAAGACATGAGTGGCAATGTGAATGCTACTATTGCAGGCGGCTTCCCTGAATTCCATATCCCTCAGGTGCCCTGGACATGGGAAACGTTCACGATTATTTTCCCATATGCACTGATCCTTGCCGCAATTGGTCTGATTGAATCACTACTGACACTGACCTTGATCGACGAGATCACTGAAACACGTGGCCATTCGAACAGAGAGTGTATTGGCCAGGGGGCTGCAAACATGACCTGTGGTGTATTCGGTGCGATGGGTGGCTGTGCAATGATTGGCCAGTCAATGATCAACATTAATTCAGGTGGTCGTAGCCGTCTGTCTGGTATTACCGCTGCGATATTACTCCTCGCCTTTATCTTGTTTGCTGCCAGCCTGATCGAAATGATCCCACTGGCTGCTTTGGTTGGTGTGATGTTTATGGTTGTACTGGGCACTTTTGAGTGGTCCAGCTTCCGCCTGATGAAGCGTATTCCAAAGAGCGACGCGTTTGTAATTGTCCTGGTATCTGGTGTTACAGTGGTAACAGATCTCGCTATCGCAGTCTGTGTCGGTGTGATTGTCTCGGCGCTGGTATTCGCCTGGGAGCACGCTAAGCACATCTATACCAGCAATTATATTGATGAGCAGGGCTCAAAAGTGTACGAGTTACATGGTCCATTATTCTTCGGCTCTGTAAAGAATTTTGCTGAGTTGTTTGATGTGGCAAATGATCCGGCTGATGTGATCATTGAGTTCAAACATAGCCGGGTTGCTGATCACAGTGCAATTGAGGCCATTGATGCGCTTGCAGAAAAGTACACTAAGGCCGGTAAGAAATTGCATTTGCGTCACCTGAGTCAGGATTGTCAGCAGTTATTAGCAAAAGCGGCTGATTTGGTGGAAGTAAATGTGATAGAAGATCCAAAATACAAAGTTGCATCGGATAAACTGGCGTAACTTCAGAACAGAAGCCCCTTAACAGGGGCTTCTGAACAACCCCTGGCTACTGCCTTTCCTCCTGCACCATGTAACCGTTTTTTAGCTCACACAGTGCTCGTGCGCCAAGAATCTGCCTCTAGATTGTGTTTGACTTAGTCGTCTCACCAGATTGCGTATCACTTTCCATAACACGCGAAATGGTATCGAACAGTGCCTGCATATCAATTGGCTTAGCAACGAAGTCGTCAAACCCGAGAGAGAGGTAACGGCTGACATCCTCCGGGAGTACATTGGCTGTAATGGCGATGAGTGGATTGTGATAGTCGGTGCTTTTTACCTGTTGGCAAACCTCTATGCCATCCATCACAGGCATTTGAATATCAACAAAGAAAAGGTCAGGTCGAGCTTTATTAAAGCTCTCCATGGCGAGCTTACCGTTAGCCGCCATAATGAGTGTTGCATTAGTCTTTTTCATCATGGCTGAAAATATTTGCTGATTAATCAGGTTATCTTCAGCAAGCAGTACCTTAACACCGCGCAAATCTGGGACTGCAGGTTTCGTTTGCCTATCTTCGATTGCAGACTGAGCTGAGGGCTTAACACACTGCAGCGGGAGCGTGACCGTAAACTGGCTGCCTTCTCCAGCAACACTTGTGACCGTTACGTCACCCTGCATAAGTTCTACCAGCTGTTTGACGATAGCCAGCCCCAGTCCGGATCCGCCATATTTTCGGGTCGTTGAATTGTCGGCCTGATGAAAATGTTTAAACAAGTTGGAAAGTTGGGTAGGGGTCATACCAATTCCGCTATCGCAAACCTCTACCGTGAGTTTATTGCTGTCACCTTTGGCTCTCACAATTACCAGACCTTGTTCTGTGAACTTGATCGCATTTGATAGCAGGTTACGGAGGATTTGCTTTAGTCGCAGGGGATCTGCGAGCCTGACTGAATACTGCGGCTTTAACTGTGTGTCCAGTTCCACCGTTACCTGTTTGTCACGGGCCAGGTGTTGATATTCCTGAATGATTTCCCGGCATAAATGCGGAATGTCCACAGCCAGAACTTCGAGTGTGAGTTTACCCGCTTCCATTTTAGAAAAGTCGAGTATGTCATTCACCAGACCGAGCAGGGTTTGTGAAGAGGTATAGCCTTGCTCAACGAGAGAACGCTCTTGTGCATGAAGATCTTCCTGTTTTAAAAGCTGAAAAACGCCCAGAATCGCATTCATTGGGGTGCGAATTTCGTGGCTCATGGTGGCAAGAAATTGCGCTTTGGCCAGTTCTGATTGCTCGGCTCGCACTTTCTCCTGTTTAAGCTGTGTAACTTGTGTATTGACGGTGCCGACCAGCTTATTAAGCGTCTTTTGCAGTGTTTTTAGTTCTTCATATTCAAGGTTAGCATTATTCTGTTCATAGTTGCCTGACGTCAGTGACATACAGTATTTTTCAAGCTGCTTCATGGGTGTAGTGACTTTGCGGCTGACGTAAGCCAGGTACCAGAAAAGTATGACCAATACGCCCAATGCCAGCATTGCGCTTCTGATGATGGCATACAGTATCTCCTGAGTATAAGCACTGTGCTGATGAGACAGGGATAGCGATAAGTTCAGGCCTTCAGTGTTACGCTCATAAATGGGGTAGGTTGCATTGAGCCCCGCATCGAATTGATGTCCCTCATGAAACCACATTTGCTCATCCGAAAAGGTTGTCAGTGACTCATAATCAGCCAGTTCAATTGCCATCTGACTGACATCTAATTCAAAAAATAGCACGCCGGTATAGCGAAATGGGTCGATAAGAGAGGGCAACGTCTGGCGTAATGGCACGGCAATAAAAAGCGTTCCACCTGGAGAAGCGTTTACTCCCAGCTCTGTGTTGCTGATCAAGAGCTTTCTGACCATCAACTCGCGCGCACTTTCGTTAATGACAGAAGCGGTGTGCTCTATGATAGAAGGGGTTGCCCAGTGCAAAGTATAAAGAGGGTACCCTTCGACAATGTAGGGGGAGCCATCACTGATCATCACACTTTTGACCAATGGAGATTTGGATACCAGCTCTCGGATCTCCTTAAGCGCGTATTGTGTATACAAAAGGTTTAAAGGCAACTCTGCCAGGATCCGGTGGTCGCTGTAGTGCGCGACCTGAAATGTCAGTTCGGCCAGTCTGTTTTTTATGTCCAAAGACAGGCTGGTTGCGCGTTGTGCAACGGTATCTGATGCGATTTTATTGGCTTGTGTCCAGGCGCTATAGGCGAAATGGGCCAGGGCAATGGTTAACAAGACCAGGACCATAGTGCCGACTTTAAGCTGTAATTCACTGACCAGGTTTTTTTTCTTGCTCATAGCTAATCGACTTTTCTACGATATGTTGCATGAAATGGGCGGCCTGTTGTTCATCAAGCACGCCAGCAAGGTGGCGTGTCAGGCCTTTCAACATGGCTTCCCACACAAAGGCCATTTGTGCTTCGTTGGGCATCGGCTGAGTGTATTCCAGTGTTGTGATAAGCGCTTCAACCTGTGCAATGCTTTGTATTTTTAATGTGTCTAATGCTCGCTTATCGACAGGCAGAGCATTAATTGACGACCAAAAGTTGGTTTGTACCGGCAGAGATTGTAAGAATTCAGATAAGCGTTTAAGTTCTGCTCTTTTGGGGCCCGACAGGGCATTATTGGGAAAGGCCATGACATGTGATGAAAAGTAGGAGCGCATAGGTGCATCATTCAGGCTGGGCAATTGTGCGACCCCTAATTTGTCCGCAAAATGCTCGGAGAAGCGCTGGAACATCCAGGAGCCATTGATGGTGTAGGCAACTTCGCTAGCCAAAAATCGATTAACTGTGCATTCATAGTTACATTCTACGTCTAGCCAGTCTTCTTCTTTGAGCGACTTATACCAACGCAGAGCGCGGATCATCGCCGGTGTGTCCAGATTCACATGACCATTTAAAATCAGTGGCGTACCAAAGGTGCCCAGAAATGCCCTAAACCAGTACATCTCATAATAATTCCAGCTTATCTCAACACCCTGAGCTTGCTGCTGTGTGCGGAGTTGTTGCCAGCTTCTAGCAGGTTGGCTTACCAGCGTTCTGTTATAATACAGCATCAGGTGATTGCCAAAAACGATAGGTACGCCAAGTGTTGTGCCGTTGGCTTTGATGTTGGATTTTACTTGTTCTATCAGGTGTGTGGACAGCCAGTCGTCAGGCACTGCGGATAAGTTGAGTGCTGTCAGTCCCATGTAATCCGCAGGAACTATGATGCCGTCGGGTAACGCATTATTACTGGCACGGAGCAATAACTCCGATTTGAGGGTGTTATTTTCAAATTCAACCACCTTAACTTGGATACCCGTTTTTCTGGTGAATTCGGCAAACAGGGGCTTAAAGTCGTAATTTTCTAATCCGATAGCAATGGTCAACGATTGTTGTGGTTTCTGATTGGTGTACCCCAAACTACTGAACAGGCTCGTCATCAGCATGAGTAGAAGAGTCAAACTTAACCTGCCAGACATGGCCTTCCTTAGTGAGTGATAGTCTATTTAATGTATAGCAAATTCTATGGCCAGGGCAACCTGAGGCGTGTGCCAAGATCAATTTGAATTGATAACGTGTCATGATAGCGAACGGTTATGACAGCTATGAGATAGGCTGCTATTTTGTGCGATTCTTCGTATGACATGAAATTGGCAGTTCAAAGGCTGCGACTAAGGAATGCGGTGTGACTATTTATGTGTTCTGGAGAATAGGAGTCTGAGGAGTTGATACTAGACCGAGTGTATCTGAACCGCTGACTGCTGGACAGGGTCATAGAGAGTGGTGGTGCTCTGAATAGATGCGCGATGGTTTTACAATTGAGGAGTTAATTAATAACAAAAGTAGATTGGTACGACCGAGCGGATTTGAATCGCCGACCTCTGGTCCGGGTCATAGAGAGTGGTGGTGCTCTGAATAGATGCGCGATGGTTTTACAATTGAGGAGTTAATTAATAACAAAAGTAGATTGGTACGACCGAGCGGATTTGAATCGCCGACCTCTGGTCCGGGTCATAGAGAGTGGTGGTGCTCTGAATAGATGCGCGATGGTTTTACAATTGAGGAGTTAATTAATAACAAAAGTAGATTGGTACGACCGAGCGGATTTGAATCGCCGACCTCTGGTCCGGGTCATAGAGAGTGGTGGTGCTCTGAATAGATGCGCGATGGTTTTACAATTGAGGAGTTAATTAATAACAAAAGTAGATTGGTACGACCGAGCGGATTTGAATCGCCGACCTCTGGTCCGGGTCATAGAGAGTGGTGGTGCTCTGAATAGATGCGCGATGGTTTTACAATTGAGGAGTTAATTAATAACAAAAGTAGATTGGTACGACCGAGCGGATTTGAATCGCCGACCTCTGGTCCGGGTCATAGAGAGTGGTGGTGCTCTGAATAGATGCGCGATGGTTTTACAATTGAGGAGTTAATTAATAACAAAAGTAGATTGGTACGACCGAGCGGATTTGAATCGCCGACCTCTGGTCCGGGTCATAGAGAGTGGTGGTGCTCTGAATAGATGCGCGATGGTTTTACAATTGAGGAGTTAATTAATAACAAAAGTAGATTGGTACGACCGAGCGGATTTGAATCGCCGACCTCTGGTCCGGGTCATAGAGAGTGGTGGTGCTCTGAATAGATGCGCGATGGTTTTACAATTGAGGAGTTAATTAATAACAAAAGTAGATTGGTACGACCGAGCGGATTTGAATCGCCGACCTCTGGTCCGGGTCATAGAGAGTGGTGGTGCTCTGAATAGATGCGCGATGGTTTTACAATTGAGGAGTTAATTAATAACAAAAGTAGATTGGTACGACCGAGCGGATTTGAATCGCCGACCTCTGGTCCGGGTCATAGAGAGTGGTGGTGCTCTGAATAGATGCGCGATGGTTTTACAATTGAGGAGTTAATTAATAACAAAAGTAGATTGGTACGACCGAGCGGATTTGAATCGCCGACCTCTGGTCCGGGTCATAGAGAGTGGTGGTGCTCTGAATAGATGCGCGATGGTTTTACAATTGAGGAGTTAATTAATAACAAAAGTAGATTGGTACGACCGAGCGGATTTGAATCGCCGACCTCTGGTCCGGGTCATAGAGAGTGGTGGTGCTCTGAATAGATGCGCGATGGTTTTACAATTGAGGAGTTAATTAATAACAAAAGTAGATTGGTACGACCGAGCGGATTTGAATCGCCGACCTCTGGTCCGGGTCATAGAGAGTGGTGGTGCTCTGAATAGATGCGCGATGGTTTTACAATTGAGGAGTTAATTAATAACAAAAGTAGATTGGTACGACCGAGCGGATTTGAATCGCCGACCTCTGGTCCGGGTCATAGAGAGTGGTGGTGCTCTGAATAGATGCGCGATGGTTTTACAATTGAGGAGTTAATTAATAACAAAAGTAGATTGGTACGACCGAGCGGATTTGAATCGCCGACCTCTGGTCCGGGTCATAGAGAGTGGTGGTGCTCTGAATAGATGCGCGATGGTTTTACAATTGAGGAGTTAATTAATAACAAAAGTAGATTGGTACGACCGAGCGGATTTGAATCGCCGACCTCTGGTCCGGGTCATAGAGAGTGGTGGTGCTCTGAATAGATGCGCGATGGTTTTACAATTGAGGAGTTAATTAATAACAAAAGTAGATTGGTACGACCGAGTGGATTCGAACCACCGACCCCCACCATGTCAAGGTGGTGCTCTAACCAACTGAGCTACGGTCGTACAATAGTAAGCGTTTTAAAAATCAATCCATCAAGATTAATTGGTACGACCGAGTGGATTCGAACCACCGACCCCCACCATGTCAAGGTGGTGCTCTAACCAACTGAGCTACGGTCGTACAATAGTAAGCGTTTTAAAAATCAATCCATCAAGATTAATTGGTACGACCGAGTGGATTCGAACCACCGACCCCCACCATGTCAAGGTGGTGCTCTAACCAACTGAGCTACGGTCGTACAATAGTAAGCGTTTTAAAAATCAATCCATCAAGATTAATTGGTACGACCGAGTGGATTCGAACCACCGACCCCCACCATGTCAAGGTGGTGCTCTAACCAACTGAGCTACGGTCGTACAATAGTAAGCGTTTTAAAAATCAATCCATCAAGATTAATTGGTACGACCGAGTGGATTCGAACCACCGACCCCCACCATGTCAAGGTGGTGCTCTAACCAACTGAGCTACGGTCGTACAATAGTAAGCGTTTTAAAAATCAATCCATCAAGATTAATTGGTACGACCGAGTGGATTCGAACCACCGACCCCCACCATGTCAAGGTGGTGCTCTAACCAACTGAGCTACGGTCGTACAATAAACGCTTAAAAGCATTAATCTATTAAGACTAATTGGTACGACCGAGTGGATTCGAACCACCGACCCCCACCATGTCAAGGTGGTGCTCTAACCAACTGAGCTACGGTCGTACAATGTTGAGCAACTATGACTGTTTTGTTGCATTAGGTCACTTGCCAACGGCCGCTAATATATAGCGAGCGTTCGAAGGGATCAAGTAAATTTGCTAAATTAATGTTTGTTTGCACTTTTTTCGTTCATACCGGTGTAACTTTACACACTTTGTAGAAGCCTTGCCACCATTGGGCATGCTGTCTGCTTGACGACTTCAGCTCAGTCATCAGTGCCGCTGCATGATCCGGGTATAACGGGTGAGGGATAGCTTGTGAAATTTGAGCGAATGAGTTACTCAGTTCCTGTAACTGATTACTGAGTTGAGACTGGTATGGTTGCAATTGTGAAATAGCGTATTTATTGAAAATATTATGCAACACCTTAGCTTTTTTCTTGTTTTTACCTTCAGGGCAAACCGTTTTTTGCAGATCAATTTGCGACAGCCATGCTGTCAGGCTGCGATTCCAGCTGATTTGTCTGCGCGCACTGGTCATTAAAGTTTGGATATAGCTGTTATTGTTTAATTTACTTAAGGCCGGCGTTATTTTCTGTGAGTCAATGTTTTCAGGGGCAAGTAAACTGTTTGCTACAGACGCAAGCACAGCCAGGCCCTCATTGGCCTGTATCTCATTGTCTGTGCCTCGCTTGTCAGTTTCTTCAAATGTCAGTCTGTTAAATTGGTTTAGTTCGGGCTCTGCTGAGAGCATAAATGCGAAATACTGAGGCAACGCCGTGCGCTTTTCTTCGCTCGCCTGGCGAAGAATGTTTTTGACTTCCTGATCCTGAGTTTTGGTATCCTGAATACAGCGTTCAGCCAGCTGGATAAAGCGAACCTGATACTTGAATACTTCACTGGGAACAGCCAGTTTACCGAGTTGGTTATTGTGTCGTGCAACGTCCTGGGCCAGCGCACAATGTCCCAGGTTGGCTAGCTGCAATACAGAGAGCTTAAACGAGGCTTCAGGCCTGGTGGCTGTGTATTCAGCGATAGGGGATAGTTTGTCAATGCTGGGCGGAGGGGTGTCCAGCACATTGGCCAGCCTGTTGGCATATTCCAGGTTGATGTCACTGGCAGTGGGTGTACAGGCCACTGCCAGTAGCAGGCTAAACAGGATCGGGGCGTAACGTATCAAGCCGTTTCCTCACAAAATATAGAAGTAGTATAGCGGCGCAAGTCAAGCCGACGATAATGCCTATCCAGAACCCTCTGGCACCCATGGCCGATGTCAGTATGTCGGTTTTTGCCAGCACAAAACCTAGGCTGAACCCAATCAGCCAGTAAGACACAAAGGTGACAATGGTGATGGGGCTGGTGTACTTCAATCCACGCAATACACCATTGGCAGCAACCTGCAAAGCATCTGGCAGTTGATAAATACATGCCAGCACGATTATCCCAGAGGCCAGTAACGCCACTTCGGTATTTTGAGTATATACCCAGGCAATCTCATTTCGGATCACGTAGGTAAAGGTCGCAACAATCACTGACACTACCACTGCACAGACAAAGCTGGTATAGACCGAATTAACCAGTTTGGGGTAATTGCCTTCTCCTGACAAGGTTCCAATACGTATTGCGATCGCCATAGAAAGGCTAAGAGGGAGCATAAACAGAATGGTCGTTATGCTGGCTGCGATTTGGTGTCCGGATACAGCGATGGCCCCGAGATCGGCAATAAATAGTGGAATACAGGCAAATAAAGTCACTTCAAAAAACGTTGCGAGGCAAATGGGCAAACCCAGTTTTACTATTTGAAATAAGGTTGCAGCATGCGGGCGTGCGAAGGCTGTGATCAACCAATGTCCGTCGAGATATTTATTGTTGAAGCTGTAAATCAACTGAGCGATGGCCATGACCCAAAATACTAAGGTTGTTGCCAATCCACACCCCGCGCTGCCCAGCGCGGGCATGCCTAATTTGCCATAGATAAATACATAGTTGGCAAAAACATTGACGACCAACCCAAGCAAACTAATGTACAAGGCCGCTTTTGTGTTACCTACGCCTTCTGTGACATTACGGTAAACTGAAAACAATAAAAAAGCAGGTAGTCCCCATTTTACAAAGTCAATGTACTGTTGTGCTAAGTCTGTGATAGCACTCGCTGCCCCGATACGTGCAAAGACCAAAGGAGTGAAGGCACTGGCAATAAAACCAAGTGAAGAGAGTATCAGTGCAAGGTAGATACCCTGCTGAAAGTACGTTTTAATACCGTCACGTTGTTTGGCCCCATCGCAGTACGCAACCATACTGGTGATTGCCAATAGAATACCCTGTAAAGAAAAGGTCATCGGGTTCCAGGTGCCGGTTGCAATTGACAGTGCAGCGAGATCTTCGGCGCTGACTTGTCCCGCCATCATGGTGTCGACAACCGACATAAGTACCAGCGTGATTTGGGCAAAAAAGACGGGGGTGGCAAGACGCACCAGGCGCTTTGCTTCCCATAAAGCAAATTTCATACTGAGTCTGGACTTCCTAAAACGTTAATCTTAAAAAACTTCTTTAAAACTTACCACTTTTATCTGATAAAAGCGCAGTTTAATCTGATGAGTGTTTGGGTTACACTGCGCGGCATTATTCTCGAAAATCTGAGTGTTATGTTTACCGGAATTGTACAGACTCAAGCGACAGTGGTTAGTGCTGTGTTGCGCGAAGGGATCATGAAGCTGGTGTTGTCGGTTGACAGCCGATATTTGGAAAAATTGACTCATGGTGCGAGTATCGCAATTAATGGATGTTGTCTGACCGTCACAGATTTTGAAGTAAGAGGTGCAGACGTCGTCGGACAGGTGTCTTTTGATGTGATCGACGAAACGCTCCAGTTGACCAACTTGAGTATACTACAACAGGGTAGTCGGGTTAACTTTGAACGCTCTGTGACCTTTGGTACTGAGTTGGGTGGGCACATTGTATCTGGCCATGTGCATTGTCAGGCAACCATCATGGCATATATTCAGGAAGCCGATAATTGCCGGATTAAACTTGCTATTCCTGAGGAGTGGAAAAAATACATTCTTTATAAAGGGTTTATCAGTGTTAACGGTGCAAGTTTGACGGTAGGCAAACTAGAAGAAGATGGTTTCTGGCTTCATCTCATTCCTGAAACACTGACACTGACCAACATTGGCACAGCTCGCGTTGGCGATCTGTTTAACATTGAAGTTGACCAGCAGACATACACGACAGTGAACACGGTAGAACATTATCTGCGTAAAAACAGGGGCAATTTCTCATTGTGATACCATCCCGGTGGCACGAGTGGCTGAATTTGAGGCGATAATACCGCTGGTACATCCTGTTATCGTTGCGGCGCTGGTATCTGAAGAGACATTGAATACCGTGAGTAGCAAGTGTTGTTCTTAAGCAGGTGGTGATGTGGGCACTGTCAGTGCCCATTAAAAGACTTGTTCGTCGTCTGCATCAACCCTCAGTTCAAGTTTGTTAATTGCGTAATCTATGTGCATGTTCAGATGGATCGGGTTGCAACAAGCTGCGCAATCTTCATAGTAGTCCTGATCACCTTCGCTGGCATCCAGACTAACAAAAATATGGTGGCCACAATGCGGGCAACTAATACGTTGGTCATACAGCTGCTTCATGAGTTTACTCCAACGAGTTTTCCGTTTTTTACATTAATAACTATAGCAGCATTGTGGAGTATTACAGTAAAGTTGCAGTTATTTGCAAAGGTCGTCGATGTGGTTGGCGGCCTGCTTCAGATAATCCCCTGCGAACATATTTGCGTGGCAGAGCAAAGGGTAGAGTTGATAGATACGCCGGCGGTCTTCATACCCTTCCAGTCTGGGGTAAACACTATCATACCCTTCGTAAAACGCATGTGGCAGAGGCGCAAAGAGTTCGCTGGATGCGAGATCTATTTCTCTGTCGCCATAATAACAAGAGGGGCAGAATAAACAGGGTTTACCCTGGGAAAAGGCGATATTGCCACGCCAAAAGTGGCCGTGTAGCAAAGATGGCGCAACTTGATGTGGCAACATGGGTTTAATGCGCTCAACAAACTGGTCGATATCCACCAGTTTGATCCCTTTTTCCGCCAATAGTTGTAATTGCCAGGCGATCCGCTCTTCAGCAAAAAACACTTCCCATTTTTTATGCCACTGGTTTGGCTGGGCTAAATCGAAAAAGTAGTTATCTTCCTCCAGCCCATACATTTTTTGTTCGTGGCGCGCATGCAGCTTGGCGAGTGTGGTGCCACAGGTATACCAATCTTCTAGCTCGCCTGACGTCTCAAGCCATTCAAGCACCAAAAAGCAAAACTCAATACTTGAGCCGATCGTGATGGTATCGGCAACCAGAAAGTCGCTGTCCCGGATCAGTGTGTCATGGTTGCGTGCTTCACACTCAAAGCGTTCCAGCGCCTGAATATGATCCACCTTAACCAGGTAGCAGTGATGATCATTCTCGATTTTAAACAACCGAGCGTGCGCATTGCAGGGCAATTGCGTTTTACGGGTAAACTCGAAAGGTTCATGAATTGCATCACTGATATACTGGTTTACGAGATTCCACATAGTCCCGCCAAGGTTTGAGTACCACACATAGTCTAAACTATGGCCGATTTTTGCTATAACACAAATACTTGTAGAGAGATTTAAATTCACTACAATATGCGGCCGGGCAAAATACTCAGATCATAAGAGGCACTGATGAGTAAAAGTTTAGCGACAAATATCCTGGCCGCTGTGGTTGTACTGCTTGGCTGGTTATTAGAGATCGATGTGTTATGGACTATGGGCTTATTTGCCTTATCAGGAGCTGTGACAAACTGGCTTGCAATACATATGTTGTTTGAAAAAGTGCCGGGTCTCTATGGGTCGGGCGTGATCACCATTAAATTCAAAGAATTTAAAAGCGCTATTCGTAAACTGATACTCGAAGAGTTCTTTAACGAAGATAAGTTGCGTAGTTTCGCACAAAAAAATGAGATTCAGCTGGATCTGAAGCCAGTTATTACGCAAACCGACTTGTCACCGGCATTCAATAAACTGGTACAGGTGATTGAGGCTTCTCAGTTTGGGGCTATGTTGGCGATGGTGGGCGGCAAAGAAGCGATTGAGCCGATGAAAGACAGCTTCACCGATAAAATGAAAGAGGCCTTGTTTGAAATCAGTGAAGGGGAGGAGTTTCAACAGCAACTCTCTGGACTGCTGAGCAGCGGGCAGTCGGTTGATGCTGTGAAAGTAGCTATTGAACATGCGGTTGAAGAGCGTTTAGAAGAACTCACGCCTGCGATGGTTAAAGGTATTGTTCAGGATATGATCCACACACACCTTGGCTGGTTGGTGGTTTGGGGTGGTGTCTTCGGTGGTCTGTTTGGGCTCATTGCTGCTTTGCTTTAAAGGCCAACTTTGTGTTGAATCATTTAGATTGGATAAATCATCTATATGGACGCATCGTGCCGGGTATCAGCAGTTCACGATGCGTCGAGTGAATGACTGACACTTATCTGGAACCAGAAATGACGATTGTCTGTGTGTTATCGTTCATTGCAATGTCTGTGATTGATGTGTCAGTCGTAAAGTCGATATTCAACAGCCCTGCAGTTTTATGCAGGCCAAACTTCTTGGCGAACTGAGGCACTGGCATATCGTTGCAGGTGAGTTTATTGGCAACAATAGAGCGGCTTATCCGATGCTCCGTTAGTTCTTTAATTAAAGTCAGACGGTGGTTAGTTCCCACTGCAACACATAGCTGTGTCGCAATGCTGTTGTCTGCACCTACAAATTCTACTTCTCCTGCGCTGGCAGCCAGGCTGGTGGCCAAAAGGAGGGGGGAAAGCACTAAAGTCGCGGCAAGTTTCATGATCTTCTCCAGATTTATACAAAGCTCACAACAAGTATTGATGCGAATGTTGCAAAATGCTGTAACCGTGAAATAACCGAATGTAAGTAACTGTGTCTGCTGTAAAAATGCTAAGTAACAAATTGATTTTAATGCTATAGTTGTTTCAGGCGTAAGAGAATAATGTGTTCTGTCAGGGCAATTTTTTTTCGATTAACTATTTTTCTTTGTTTCATTATAGTGATGTTTTCCTTTATTTGAGCTTAGATTAATACCTGTGTCAAAAGTATGTCGATACCTGTCTGGTTGTGACTGCAATACAGGTTTGTCGATATTGCATACTGCCGACAATATGCGCTGTACTGAGCTTGTAGTACTCCTAGGGGTTACACTTGGATTCGCTGCATTAATGTACAAAAAATAGCTGCAGATCACGCGGATGTGCTTGATCCCTAGAATGTCATTACAGCCCAAAGCAGGTAGTTTAAAGTCAGCTTAGTCTCTATTGCAGGGAGAAAACTCGAAATGTGCAGGTGGCCGAGCTATATTGTGAACTGTCGAAACTTAGTTGCAATTTTACGTCAATTGTAAGCCAATACTCTGCGGGGTGATCAATCACGCAGAACAATAAGAGAAATATGATGCAAAAATTCAAGCCGACGGCGATTGTACTTGCATTAAGTACAGTTCTTTTAGGGTGCCAGGACAAAGGCCCTCAGAAAGAAAAAGTCACCATTGATAAAAATCCATACCCAAGTACCTACCAGCCTCATAGCTCAGGCTCTACTTTAATCACCAATGCAACCGTACTGACTGGTACAGGCGAGCTGTTGGAAGACACGGATGTATTGCTTAAAGACGGCAAAATCAGTCAGGTAGGAAAAGACCTATCCGCTCAAGCTGACGTGACCATAGATGCTCAGGGCAAGTGGGTCACACCAGGTATAATTGATGTGCATTCACATCTGGGTGCTTATCCAAGCCCATCTGTAGAGTCTCATGCAGATGGTAACGAAATCACTAAGCCGAATACTGCTCAGGTGTGGGTTGAACACTCAGTATGGCCACAGGACCCGGGCTTTAATCGGGCGCGTGAAGGCGGGATCACCACATTACAGATCCTGCCTGGTTCTGCCAACTTGTTTGGCGGTCGCAGTGTCACGCTGAAGAACGTGCCATCTCCAACTATGCAAGGCATGAAGTTTCCGGATGCACCCTATGGTCTGAAAATGGCGTGTGGTGAAAACCCGAAACGTGTTTATGGTGGTAAGGGCGTCGCACCTTATACGCGTATGGGTAACATGGCGGGATATCGTGCCGCCTGGGCTGAGGCGGCCGAATACAAAAATGCTTGGGAACAGTATGATGCGGCTTATGCGGCAGGACTGAACCCAGATGCACCAAAACGTGACATTCGTTTGGATACGCTGCGTGGCGTACTGGACGGCGAAATCCTGATCCACAATCACTGTTATAAAGCAGAAGAAATGGCCATGATGATCGACCTCTCTAAAGAGTTCAATTATCATTCGGGTACCTTCCATCATGGTATTGAAGCTTATAAAGTCGCTGATCTACTTGCCGAGAATGGTAACTGCGCCGCATTGTGGCCGGATTGGTGGGGCTTCAAAATGGAAGCATACGACATGGTGCCAGAAAACGTTGCAATCGTGGATGCCGTTAAAAACTCATGTGCCGTTGTTCACTCTGATTCAGACACCACAATCCAACGTTTGAATCATGAAGCTGCCAAAATTATGAACACGGCGAACCAAGCCGGATTCTCGCTTAAAGAGCAAGATGCAATTAAATGGATCACCTATAATGCGGCTAAATCGCTCGGTATCGAAGAGAAAACCGGGTCGGTCAAACAAGGTAAGCAAGCGGATATTGTTATCTGGGACCGCAATCCATTTAGCGTTTATTCTAAAGCCGAAACCGTCTACATCGACGGTGCCAAAGTATATGACCGCTTCGATGAGAAATATCAGGCGGTGAGTGATTTTATGCTGGGTCAGCGCTAAGGAGTAAATGATGAATAAGTTTAAGATTTCTTTATTGACCAGTGCATTGCTGGCTTCTTCAGCCGCATTTGCTCAGGTTACGGCGATCACCAATGCTAAGGTTCACACACTGACTGACGCGGGTACCCTGGAAGGGGCAACTGTGGTAATTGAAAACGGCACCATCACTGCGATTAACCCTGCGAGTGTTAAGGCCGATGTGACGATTGATGCGCAAGGCCGAGTGCTGACACCAGGTTTTATTGGCTCAATGAACCAGCTTGGACTGGTTGAAGTGAGCGCTGTGGCTGGCTCCAGAGATGCAGGTGACGATAAAGCAGGCGTAGACTTTGATGCCAGTCCGGCTTTCAACCCGCGTTCGTCGCTGATCCCATATGGCCGTAAAGGCGGTATCACGCAAAATGTGGTTGTGCCACATGGCGGTAAGAGCATTTTCGAAGGGTTAGCCTTCGTTGTGGACTTATCCGGTGAGTTTAACAGCGTATTGAAAACGCGTACTGCGTTGATGGTTGATATGGATGCAAGCGGCAGCGGGTCGCGAGCAATGAAATACAAAACGCTGACAGAAAAGCTTGAAGGCCAGCAGCAAAAGTTGTCTGAGAAAAGCAAGAAAGACGACAAAAAAGCAGCGAAGAAGCCAAGTCAGGAAGAACTGATACTGACCGCAGTATTGAAAGGTGAAATGCCAGTTGTTGTTGAAGTAGAACGCGCATCTGACATCCTTGAAGTATTGAAGGTGAAAGAGCAGTTTGGCCTTAACCTCGTTCTTTGGGGCGTTAATGATGCGGTTCTGGTCAAAGAGGAAATCGCGAAGGCGAATGTTCCTGTGGTCATCAGCGCAGTATCTAACCTGCCGACCAGCTTCAGTTCATTACATGCCGACCTGACTAATGCGGGTGAGCTTGAGCGTGCTGGGGTCAAAGTGCTGCTGTCCGGGTTTGCATTCGAGGGGGCGCACAATTTGTATCAGTTGCGCTTCGATGCAGGTATTGCCGTCGCACATGGTATGAGCTACGAAGGGGCGCTAAAAGCGGTTAGTAGCAATATTGCTGACGTATTTGACCTGGACGGCGGTAAGATTGCCTCAGGCCAGCGTGCCGATTTGGTGCTTTGGAGCGCCGACCCATTTGAGTTTACGACAACCTTAGATAAACTCTGGATCAATGGTGAAGAAGTGAGTACAGAATCTCGTCACGATAAGCTAAGAGATCGCTACACCACAGATTCCGATATGCCTCGCGCGTATACTAAGTAATCAAGATATCGACAAAGGCCCGTCAGGGCCTTTTTTATTGCCTAAAAATCGTATTTTTACTCTGTCGATTTGCGTTTAACCGTTAAAAAAGTAAGACCGCTGGCGCTGTTGAATGGGGCTGCCATAGGATATAATTTGGCTAAGTCTTAAGAGGTTATAAACGTTTGAAGTGGCAAGCTCTGGTCGATAATCGACAGCGATTTTTCTGGGTTTTACAAATTGCAGGCTGGATAGGCTATGCATTGGTAAACTACATAGGTTCAAAAGTATTTGAAATGCGCGATATTTACGTTTTTGTGATCGTGCTCAATGCCTATGCCGGTTGTCTGATGACAGTGCCATTGCGTTATCTCTATCGTAAAGTATGGAACGCAAAACCATTATTACTTATTTTTGTTGTTTTTAGCACCTCTTACCTGACAGGCACGCTTTGGTCTGTTGTTCAGAAGTTTAACATGTGGGAAATTTACCGGCATGGATACAGGCCCGAAGAATGGTATTACTACCTTCAGCAAGGTTTGGACTCTGTTTACATTATTTTGTGTTGGAGCGGCCTGTATTTTGGTATTAAGTACTATCAGCTGCTACAAAGTGAGCGACAGAAGGCACTGAAAGCCAATACCATGGCCCACGAAGCGCAACTTAAAATGCTGCGTTACCAGCTTAATCCCCACTTTCTTTTTAATACACTCAATGCAATTTCAACGCTGGTATTGGTTGAAGAGAACAAAGATGCTAATCAAATGGTGTCCAGGCTGAGTGACTTCCTGCGCTACACATTAAACACAGATCCAATCAAAAAAGTACCGCTTGAGCAGGAGTTACATGCACTTAAGTTGTATTTGAATATAGAGAAGGTGCGCTTTGATGAGCGCCTGGAAGTGGTGTTCGATATCACAGAAGAAGCCAAGCAAGCGCTGGTACCTAGTTTGATCATGCAACCGTTAATTGAAAACTCTATCAAATATGCTATTGCGCATATGGCCAGTGGTGGCAAAATCGAGATAAGAGCTCAGGTTTTTGCCAATGAGCTATTGTTAGAGGTGGGTGATAACGGGCCGGGTGCATCAATAGAAAATGGTCAGTTGAGCAATGTCCAGGGGGTTGGTATTGCGAATACCCAGGACAGACTAAGAACATTATACGAAAACAATTATTCATTTGTGCTCGCGCACAATACGCCTTCTGGATTGAAGGTGAATATACGAGTTCCTTTTGAAAAGGCTGAGAAGTAAAGTAATGAGCAAAATCAGAACGCTAATAGTAGATGATGAGTCCCTAGCCAGAAAAGGTTTGGCTGTGCGCTTAAAACAGATAGAAGATATCGAAGTTATCGAGTTGTGCAGCTCAGGGGAGCAAGCGCTTGAGTTGTGCGCCAGTCAACAAATCGATCTGGTATTCCTCGATATTCAAATGCCAACCATGAATGGGTTTGAAGTGGCCAGAGCGCTCAGTGAGAGTGTTAAGCCATTGCCAGCCATCGTGTTTGTCACTGCTTTTGATCATTATGCAGTAAAAGCCTTTGAAATTCATGCTTTAGATTACATCCTAAAGCCCGTAGATGACAACAGACTAAAACAGGCGGTTGAAAAAGTGCATAGCTATTTGAAAACACAACAAGATAATGCTCACAAGAAAAAGCTCGCCAGCTTCGTTGCCGGTATCACAGGCAATAACTGCGAAGAAATTCTGCGTAAATTGGCCACTGGTGACACCATTGAAGACAAGAAGTATCCAGAGTCGATCGCGGTAAAAGAGCAGGGGGAAATCATTCGTGTTTCTGCCGCTTCTATTCAGTGGATTGATGCTGCTGGAGATTATATGTGCTTACACTGCTCTGACGGACAAACGCATATTTTGCGTAAAACAATGAAGGAGCTGGAGCAGGAATTAGACCCTAAACTGTTTGTACGTGTTCATCGTTCTGCCATCGTCAATACCAAGCAGATCAGTAAGCTGGTTACGCAAAGCAGTGGTGAGTATTTGTTGGTGTTAGAAAATGGCCAGGAGCTCAAGGTAAGCCGAAGTTACCGTGACAAAGTAAAAGCTGCATTGGCAAGCTAAACAGTTCTTTACTGATGAATTGAGAAGGAAGGGTTATCCGGGCAGCAATGCCACCCGGATGAAGACTTTCTAAACGGTGACAATTTTCATTGTATTGGTCGCACCAATGGTTTCCATTACGTCACCGTGAGTCAGGATCACCGTATCGCCTTGTTCCAGCGCACCTGTTTCGACCAGAGTATTTAGCGCATCGCGAACGGTTGATTCTTCACTACATTGAGTAGAATCAAAATAAACCGGATAAACGCCCCGATAAAGCGCTGTCTGGCCTAGTGTTCTGGCATGTCGTGAAAGCGAATAGATTGGCAAGCCAGAACTAATTCTCGACATCAATTTCGATGTATTCCCCGACTCAGTCAGTGCGACGATGGCCTTTACGGAAGTCAGATGGTTTGCCGCATACATAGCAGACAGGGCAAGTGTCTCTGACGTGTCAGTAAACATGCTGTCCAGACGGTGTTTTGAAATATGAGTTTGTGGCTGCGATTCCGCGCCAAGACAAACACGTGCCATTGTTGCGACGGTTTCTTCCGGGTAATCGCCTGCCGCAGTTTCTGCTGACAGCATAACGGCATCAGTACCATCCAATACGGCATTCGCCACATCCATGACTTCAGCACGGGTCGGCATCGGGTTATCTATCATAGATTCCATCATTTGCGTTGCAGTGATAACCGTTCGGTTTAGTGAACGTGCACGGCTAATGATTTGCTTTTGTTTGCCTACTAAGGCCGCATCACCAATTTCTACACCCAAGTCCCCACGTGCAACCATCACTGCGTCTGATGCAAGCACAATGTCGTCAATCGCTTCAACTGAATCAACGGCTTCTGCACGTTCAATCTTAGCCAGTAGTTGTGCATCCGATCCTGCTTTTTCAGCAAGGCCTCGAACATAGCGCATGTCGTCGCCACTGCGTGGGAATGAAACTGCAATGTAGTCAACGCCAATTTCAGTCGCAGTCAGTAAGTCTTCTTTGTCTTTTTCGGTAAATGCGGGCGCTGTCAGACCACCGCCTAATCGGTTGATCCCTTTATTGTTCGACAGGATGCCGCCGACGGTAACTGTACAGTGCACTTTATTGCCTGCAACGCTATCTACCGTTAGCTGGATAAGGCCATCGTTCAATAAAAGCAAATCGCCCGCATTTACATCATTTGGTAGTTCTTTGTAATCAATACCTACAGACTCGATAGTGCCTTCACCTTTTTCAAGTTCAGCGTCCAGGGTGAACTTTGCACCTACGTCCAGGTTAACTTTGCCGTCTTTGAATGTAGAAACACGAATTTTAGGTCCCTGCAAATCAGCCAGGATTGCGACATGCTTGTTTAATTTTTTTGCAATTTCCCTGACGGCTTCTGCTCGATCTTTATGATCCTGCGCAACACCGTGGGAGAAGTTCAAACGAACAACGTTTGCACCTGCGCGAATGATTTTTTCTAAGTTATTATCTCTGTCTGTAGCTGGCCCTAGTGTTGCTACGATCTTTGTGCGTCTAAGCATCAGGTTCTCCTGTTGGCTTGTCTCGGTGACTTTATCTGGATAACTTGCTGGGTTTTAAGAAAGAAATATCTTATAACCCTTTTTAACATGCAAATTAAATTATATGATCTATATGAACTGATTATGACACCGGTGTCAGGTGGCGTCAATCACGACTTTTTGTCAATAACGTGCCGTACTTATCTAAAATTGATTAATTTACAAACAGGTAAGCGGGATCAGTGAGGTAGGTTGAACGCTTTATATCCGACTCAGCTTGGGTATAATGACGGTACGCTACCGAAAGACTATTGAATTTGTTACCGAGGAGGAAAACTTAATGCAAGTTGCATTAGTTGGTTTGGGTGTGATGGGGAAAAACCTCGCGCTAAATCTTATAGAACAGGGCATGACATTAGTTGCCTATGATAAAAACCCGGACGCGGGTGCGGAACTATTGAGTTGCGCGCAGTCGTCAGGGATTGCCGAGCGCCTTCACATTGTTTCCGATCTTGCTGACATGGTTAAGCGATTGGATACGCCAAGGTCTGTTTTGCTTCTGGTACCGGCTGGTGAGCTGGTGGATAAGGTGTGTCAGGACTTAATTGAAGCGGGTGTAGAAAAAGGCGACATCATTGTTGATTGTGGCAACAGTAACTACAAAGATGGTATTGCCCGCAAACTTAAATACCAGAACAAGTTCGAATTTGCCACGATGGGGATTTCGGGTGGCGCAGAAGGGGCCCGACACGGACCTGCTATGATGGCCAGTGGCTCAGAAGGCGGCTGGGAGCGCTTAATTCCGTGGTTTGAAAAAGTAGCAGCTACACACAACGGTGAATCTTGCTTTGCTCGTGTTGGTCAGTCTGCCAGTGGTCATTTTGTGAAGATGGTTCATAATGGCATCGAGTATGCGTTAATGCAGCTTATCGCTGAGATGTATCAGCTATTACGTATCGGTACTGGCCGCTCCCCAGCTCAGGTCGCGGAGGTGTTCAAGAGCTGGTCAGAAGGGCCGCTTAACAGTTATCTGCTCGCAATTTCAAGCCATATCTTGAGCCTGGAGAGCGATCAGAATGAACCTATGGTTGACCTTATTGACAACAAAGTGGGTGCGAAGGGAACAGGTCTTTGGACTGCACAAAATGCACTTGAGCTCGGCATTGCAGTGCCTTCTTTGGTTGCCGCAGTGCAAGCCAGACATCTGACTAACACCATAGATACACCAGCAGCGAAAGAAATGACGTATGCCCAGCGTGCAACCAACAGTGTCGACCTGGATCTGGATGAACTTAAAGATGCTTTCTATTTTGCCAGCCTGCTTTGTTATCGTCAGGGGTTGGCACTTATCAAAGGCGCTTCCAGATCTCACCAGTGGAAAGTTGACCTGGATAAAACACTTCAGACGTGGCGTGCGGGTTGTATCATCAGAGCGGATTATCTGGACGATATTGCTAAAGGGGTTGAGTTCTTGGATACACAAGAAGGGCCTGCCAATGCTCTACGTAAGATTGCTGGCCAGGCAATTCAGAGTGGCCTGGCGTTCCCAGTACTGACTTCAACACAAACTTATATCGCAACACTGAGCACGCCAAGTAACGGCCACTTAGTGCAGGCGCAGCGTGATTATTTCGGTGAGCACGGGATTAAGACCCACAGTGGTGAGTCTTGTCACCTGACAGACCTGGCTGAGATTGACGCGAAAGTCAGATAATTTGTCTGATCAAATAAAAAAGCCCGGGACGTAAGCCCGGGCTTTTTTATATGTACGAGTATGAGATTTACCGAGTCAGCTCTCCGCGTAGATTGTCTTGCATCAGGTGGCGTACGGTTTCCAGTTCGAGGCCCTGGCTGAATAAGTAATGTAGTTTTGTCAGGCAGGCTTCCAATGTCATATCGTATCCGCTAATGACGCCGCAGTTGAGTAGGGCGTTTCCTGTCGCATAGCCACCCATATTAACCTGACCCTGAATACACTGGGTTAAATTAACGATCACAACACCTCTGTCCGAGGCGGCTTTAAGGGCATTTAGAATGTCTTCTTGCTGAGGTGCATTGCCGACACCAAAACTCAGCAAAATAAGAGCTTTGATATCGCTCTGCAGGACATTGGTCACCATAGTGCTACTAATACCAGGGTACAGGTGCAGTACGCCTATGGGTTGCGATGCAACCGGTGTGACGCGCAAGGCCTGATCCACGTATGGACTAAGCTGGCCTTCGAGTAATTGAATATTAATCCCAGCCTGCGCCAAAGGCGCCATATTGGGAGAGGCAAAGGCATCAAATCCGTCGGCATGTGCTTTGATGGCGCGATTACCCCGAAATAGCTTGTTATTAAAAAACAGGCTCACCTCAGCAATGGGGTAGTTTGCGGCGAGATACATTGCATTGAGTAAGTTAACCTGGCCATCAGAGCGAAGCTGAGACAGCGGAATTTGCGAGCCTGTGATAATCACAGGCTTGGTCAGGTTTTCGAACATAAACGACAAAGCCGATGCCGTGTAAGCCATGGTATCTGTACCATGCAGTACGACGAAGCCATCGTACTCTTCGTACTTACTTTTAATGTCGTCGGCTATCAGTTGCCAGTGTTGTGGCGACATGTCAGATGAATCGATCAGTGGGCAGTATTCATGAATGTCGAACAGGGGCATTTCTTCTCGGGTGAATTCAGCATTACTTTTTACCGTCTCGGTGAGATATCCTGCGACGGGTACGTACCCCCGGCTGGATTGCTTCATGCCAATTGTGCCGCCTGTATAGGCAATATAGATTTTTTTTCTTTTCATTCTGCTACCTAAAAAAAAGCCCGGATCCTAGTCCGGGCTAATTATATCAACTGCAGCATCACAATGCAGTCAAATCATTGAGACATTCCTTACTCACCGACGATACAGGTGGTACACAAGGTATAGATATTGTTAGGGTCATTAAACTGTGTGATCATCGCAGCGCTTTGCTTCACCTGATAGAAAAGCTGATTGAGTCCTTCATGCGCAATCGGATTTAACGACAACGCGTTATCATCTGATACTGAAAGTAATGACTGCACAGTCGCCGAGCCGAAAATATCCTGTAGTAGCTGCTCTTTTTCTGACAGGGTTTGCTCAACAGTGTAGACATCGTAATGTTCTAGGTTAGCCATTTCTGCAGCCGCTTCAATCGCTTGCTGTTTAGTACCAAGCTGGTCGATAAGACCAAACTCATGCGCCTGAGTAGCCAGCCAAACCCGCCCTTGCGCGACATTGTCTACATCAGAGACGGGCAGGTTACGGGAGTCTGCTATCACTGAAATAAACTTGTTATAGGCATCTTCCACACCCATTTGCAAGACATCCGCAAACTTAGGATCCAGGCCTCGGGATAAAGAGGATGACTTGAGTTCAGTCGTTGCAACGCCGTCTGAATACACACCCAACTCTTTCAGTGAATTCTCAAAAGTTAAAATGGTTCCAAAGACACCTATAGAGCCGGTAATGGTGCTGGGAGACGCCCAGATTTCGTTGGCAGATGCTGCAATCCAGTAGCCACCTGATGCTGCCACCGAGCCCATAGATGCAATCACCGGCTTTCCGGCAGCCTTGATGGCAAGTACTTCGTTACGAATGACTTCGGAAGCAAACATGCTGCCGCCACCAGAGTCAATCCTTAACACGACGGCCTTTACTTTGTCATCCATTCGGGCCTTTCGTAGCAGCGCCGCGGTCGAGTCACCGCCTATCATACCGGCTTTGCGTTTGCCGTCGACAATTGTGCCTTTGGCAACCACAACAGCGACTTTTTCGGTAAATGGATTCGGGCCAAAATCGTGCGACGCAGTACTCGCATAGTAGTCTTCGAACGAGACTTGCTTGAAACGCTTTCCATTGTTCTGAGTACCGACCAGGTCGATCATTTTTTGGTTGAATTGCTGGTCTGTTTCGAGTGAATCGACCCAGCCATATTTTAAGGCAAATTGCGCAGAGTCACCGGTAACCGAAGCCATTTTATCTACATATTGTGTGAGCGTTTCGTCAAAGTTGGCGAGTTCAAATCCGCGCTTGTTTGCCACGTCTTGTTTGTACTGAGACCACAAAGTATTAAGCCAAAGTTTGTTGGCTTCTTTCGCTGCGGCAGACATATCATTACGAATGAATGGCTCAACTGCTGACTTATAGGTGCCTACCCGGAAAATGTGTTGCGTGACCTTGAGCTTGTCCAGTGCTTCTTTAAAGTACATTGGGTAGGAGCCATAGCCACTGATGTTAATACCGCCGTACGGGTGAACAGACACCTCATCGGCATGGGCGGCCAGGTAATACTGTGACTGACTAAAATAGGGGCTATGCGCAAAAACTTTTTTGTCTGACTCTTTGAAAGAGTCAATAGCACTTGCAACATCACGCAGCTTATCCAGATGTGCATAGTGCATATGACGCAAATCCAGGTACAGTGCTTTGATGCGAGGGTCACGGGCTGCTGTATTGATGGTCTCGACAACATCGTCGACCAGCATTTCTTTAGGCAGGTCTTGTTTACCGAAGACGTCACCCATCGCTGCGTCTATTGGGTCAACATAAGTCAGCTGCTCAACCAGTTTACCTGACAGGTTTAGGCGCAAAACGCTGTCCTGAGCTACCTGAGGTTGCTCCTCTGTTGAGAAAACACCGACCACTGCCGCAATAATCAGAAAGAAGAACAAAAAGTTGAGGATCAGGCGGCGAGAAAAGTTTATCGCGTGCCAGATCCCAAGAAAAAATTTACCGATCAATTTCAAAGCTATACCTCTGAATGTCTTAGTGGAATG
Organism: Pseudoalteromonas rubra; assembly: GCF_000238295.3. Classification (NCBI taxonomy): domain Bacteria; kingdom Pseudomonadati; phylum Pseudomonadota; class Gammaproteobacteria; order Alteromonadales; family Pseudoalteromonadaceae; genus Pseudoalteromonas; species Pseudoalteromonas rubra. The sequence goes on along the minus strand of NZ_AHCD03000035.1, from coordinate 394,703 downwards.
TACTCACTGTTAATCATAACTTAGTTGCCGCAGCGTCGTTAGAACAAAAACGTAACTAAGTATTTATTTGGCGATGATGGGCTAAAAATCAATCACTTTTCTATCATTGAATCGTATTTAACAGAAATTAGTCGCGGTTTTTGCTTGCGAAAAAATATAAAATCGTTAATGTTCACAGGTAAGACCAGTTACATTGGGGCACGCAATGTTAGAACAAAAATTACAATTGAAGAACACAGATTTGCGAAATCGCTTGGTCATGGGCTCGATGCACACAGGCCTAGAAGAGGGATGGCACAACAGGAAGCGGCTCAAAGCATTTTATGAGGAGCGCGCGAAAGGTGGGGTGGGCCTAATCATCACCGGTGGGTATAGTCCAAATCTGCGTGGTAAACTCACACCGATTTCTTCTTCATTCAACAGTCGCTACGACATCATCAAGCACCGCGCCTATACCGATGCGGTCCACGCACATGGTGGTAAAATCTGTCTTCAGTTATTACATGCAGGGCGTTACGCCTATCATCCATTTAATGTTGCACCCAGTGATATTAAAGCACCCATCAATCCATACACGCCAAAATCGATGTCGTTGAGTATGATCCGCAATACCGTCAAAGACTTTGCCAAATCGGCCAAAATGGCAGAAAAAGCGGGTTATGACGGGGTTGAAATTATGGGCTCTGAAGGTTATCTGATCAACGAGTTTATGGCTGACCATACTAACAAGCGGCAGGATTTATACGGCGGAACGCTGGAAAATCGAATGCGTTTAGCGATAGAAGTGGTGCGCGCTGTAAGGGAAAAGGTATCCGCTAAGTTCATTATTGTATTCCGGCTGTCTGTTATGGATCTGATCCCAAACGGTTCTACAGCTGAAGAAGTCACGCTTCAGGCTAAAGCCCTGGAAGAAGCCGGTGTCGATATTCTTAATACCGGGATCGGCTGGCATGAAGCACGCGTTCCCACAATTGCCAGCATGGTACCGGCCGGGGCGTTTCGTGAAGCGTCAAAACGGCTAAAAGACGTGGTCGACATTCCAGTCGTTGCAGTGAACCGAATTAATACACCTGAACTGGCAAATGATATTCTGAACCAGGGCGAGGCAGACCTGATCTCCATGGCACGTCCATTGCTCGCAGACCCCGATTTCTTCAATAAGTATGCTGAGAACAAAACCGAACAAATTAATATTTGTATCGGCTGCAATCAGGGGTGTCTTGACCATGTGTTTAAAGGTAAGCGCGCAACCTGCCTGGTGAATCCACAGGCTGGTTATGAGCTGGACTATCCGCTTGCACCTACCAGCAACCCAAAACAGGTTTTGGTGGTGGGTGCCGGGCCTGCGGGGCTGTCGGCAAGTTGCTATCTGGCCAAAAAGGGTCATAAAGTGACGCTGATTGATAAGAATGAACATGCTGGTGGTCAGTTCAATCTGGCAATGCGCATACCTGGTAAAGAAGACTTCAAATACACCCTAAATTACTTCCTGAAGGAAGTAGCGCGTCTGGGCGTGACCATGAAGCTGGGTTGCGAGTACGATTCGTCTATGGCTCAGTCTTATGATGATATTGTCTTCGCGACGGGCGTGAGCCCCAGACAGTCCAGAATTACTTGCAGCGATGGTAAACGTGTTTTTGCTTACGATGAAGTGATCCGCAAAGAAGTTGAACTCGGAGACAAAATCGCAATCTTGGGTGCGGGTGGTATTGGCTTCGATATGGTTGCTTTTCTCGCTGAGCAGGCTGATCAGAGTATCGATGAGTTTAAGGCACAATGGGGAATTGAGTGCCAGCCGTCAGACACCGCAACAGAGAAAAAGCTTTACATGCTTAAACGCAGTGAAGGGCGCTTTGGTAGTAACTTAGGTAAGACGACAGGCTGGATCCATCGTGCCGTTGCCAAGCATCATAATGTTGAGCAAATTGCTGAGTGTGAGTATATCTCGTTCGATAGCAAAGGTTTGCTGGTTAAGCAAGCGGGTAAAGAGCGGGTTCTGGACGTGGACACGGTTGTGGCCTGTATCGGACAAACCTCTAACGATGCGTTGTTCAACAAAGAGGCTATGCCAGCGAATCAACATGTGATAGGTGGAGCCAAACTGGCATCAGCCATCGATGCTAAACGGGCTATCTATGAAGCCTTGCAGGTTGCCAGAAAAATATAAACGCGCCAGATCAAACAAAACACGGGCAAGCTTATAGGGTATATCACCCGTGTTTTGTTCTATTTAAAACCATTCTATTTGCAATAAAAAACGGTGATTTAAGGTCTACACTCTATAACATCAGTTATAACAGACTTTATTTATGTATAAATCACTCTATTCCTTTTATCGTACCTTTCTTAACAGAATCGCCTTACTCGACGGCCTGGCCCCATTGATGCTCAGGTTGATTCTGGCACCCGTCATGATCATAGCCGGCTACAGCAAACTAAACCTTGCCAATCCTGATATTACTGGTCTGACGCGCTTGCTGGCCGATGAAAATGTGGTGGCCTGGTTTGGTAACTCAAATTGGGGGCTAGGTTTACCGGCACCAGACTTGCTGGCCTTTCTGGCAGGCTGGACAGAGTTTCTCGGCGGCTGGTTTTTGTTAATTGGCCTGGCCACACGTTTGGTGTCCATCCCACTTGCTGTGACCATGTTTGTCGCTGCAACTCAGGTGCATTGGCATAACGGCTGGTTTTCTGTTGCTCCCAGTAATCCGGATACCAGCGCAGCACAGGTTTTTGCCTGGCTGGGCAGCGATGCTGCGAAGCAGAGCCTGGAAGCAAGCACAGAAGTCGCTGAACGCTTGTCTCGTATCAAAGAGATTGTTGCGGCGAATGGGCTACCAGAATATCTTTATGAGTATGGCAATCCGGTGATCCTGAACAATGGTATTGAGTTTGCGGCTATCTATTTTGCGATGCTGATAAGCCTGTTATTTACCGGAGGTGGACGCTACTTTAGTGTGGATTATTGGGTCCGAAAGCCGCTGGAACCAGAGCAAAATTACTTGCCGTAAGCGGTTTTTGAAAGCAGACACTAAACTTTTGCGCCGGTGTCGCGTTAGAATAGGGTACTAACAGAAATTTTAGGAATTACAAATGGATGCCATTGAACTATTAACGACGCGACAATCCGACAGCAACTTGTCATTCCCGGGCCCTGATGCGGCTCAGCTGGAAGTAATAAAAAAAGCGGCCCTTAAAGTGCCAGACCACGGAGGATTAAAGCCGTGGCGCTTTATTCTGGTTGAAGAGGACGGCAGAGAGAAACTGGGCGAGATCTTTTATCAGGCAGCGGTTGAAGAGCAACAAGAGCAACGCATCATCGACCGTGCGAAATCCTTACCTGAGCGTGCCCCTATGCTGATCATTGCGGTTTCTCCTTATATGGAGCATCCAAAAGTGCCCAGAATTGAGCAAGTAGAGAGCGCAGCCTGCAGCGTATTTGCTATGCAGCAGGCGGCCTTTGCTCAGGGGCTGTCTGGCGTATGGAGAACGGGTTACTTTGCACAAAGCAACTCGGTGAAGCGCCAGCTGGGATTGAATGAACAGGATGAAATCGTCGGTTATCTATATCTGGGCACACCCACCGTCCTTTGTACCAAACCTGTCAGACATCAGCCTGAAGACTTTTTTACTCAGCTGTAACCCTTGCAGTCAGCTTCATTCTCTTAACGTTTTGAGGCGAACCGGGTACCTGAGTATCGATTGTATCTATGCGCAATATGGCAGGGTCTGCTTGGTGAGAATCAGCTGCATTAAATCCCATGAGCGTGCAGGTCTTTAAAATGGGTCTAAGGATACTAATCCTTATGATGAGGCGTAAAAAAGAAAATGCCGCTTTGCAGCGGCATTGGGCTCAGATAGGAACTGTTTGTCTTTTGCTATTAGCTAACGAAAAACAGAGCCTACAAACTTAGAAGTAACCACGGATCCCTAACTTGAAGTTACGTCCAGGCAATGGGGCTTGCTCTTTGATAAAGGAGCTGTGTACAAAGCCAAGTTCATCGGTGATGTTGTCGACATTCACATAACCTACCAGATCTACACCAGACAAACTGAAGTTGTAGCTAAAGCTTGCATCAAGCAAGGTGTAGCTGTCTGTTTTAGTTTCTGACTGCGCAAGGTTGTCCTGCGTCATGTAGTGAGTCGCGCTTAGTTCAGCCATGAAGTCTTGTAGCTCGAAGCGGTAGCTTGTGCCCAGCTTGTTCGATGGAATGCGTGGCAGGTATTCGCCAGAGTCCAGCTCTGCTCTCAGGTGGTCACCAAAGACCTTAATGCGGTTACGTGCATCAATCTGATAGTGGGCATCAAACTCAAAACCATATAGCTCCGCATCGGCACTTTCAAATTGATAAACGGGCAGGGCACCATCATGATGGTGGTCAGCCAGTTCAATACCGTGTTCTCCGGTATACATGTAGCCAGTATTACGCTGATAATAGTAATTCGAGACATCATTGTAGAAGAAGTTTACTGTGTAACCAAAATCGCCAATGAAGCGTCTGAAGCTGATATCCAGGTTGGTCGATCTTTCCTGCTCAATGTGCTCAGGCTCGAAGTGAACTTCGTCACCTTCGATGTGGTAACCAAGGCCAAGCTCGTAGGTAGAGGTGGCGATGTGCAGGCCATTTGACAGCAGCTCGGCAGTCAGAGGTGCACGCTCTGAGCGAGACAGGTTAATGGCAACATTTTGTCCCTCTGCATAGTCATACACAGCGCCAATTGAGGCACTAAAATTAGTGGTGTCCAGTGTATAGTCGATCACCTCAGCCATGTGCTCATCTTCATGGCCTTCATGCTCGTGGTCATGCTCGTCGTGACCGTGGTCATCATGATCATGCTCGTCATGATCATCGTGGCCTGAAGTAAAGTTGCTAGACAATGCGAAGTCTTCGACACGGGCACCTAGCTCTAAAGTCACATCACCGAAGCGACGCTCTTCAAGCACGTACAAGGCATGTGTTTTTGTGTTGGTCGCTGGGGTGAACGCTTCTGCGCCTTCAGCGGCGTAGTCACTGTCAGAGAAGTGATAGCCGATAATACCGTGCCACTCACCTAATCTGTGTTCGATGTTGGTTCTTATTTCAGTGGTTTCGTTAGTGAACGTTGTACCAACGGCACCATGCTCAATCTCAGAGTGTTCATAATCGGTAAAACCTGCGCGCACCTGAATAGACTCGATCCAGTTGTTGTGCAGTGCATAGTTAAACAGCGCCTGCCATCTGTCTTGTTTAACACGAGCAAAGACGGCTTCTTCTTCCGCGCCATGTGCATGGTCGTGTTCGTCTTCGCTATGCTCATCATGGTCGTCGTGATCATGTTCGTCGTGACCGTGTTCGTCGTGGTCATGCTCATCATGGTCATGCTCATCATGGTCATGCTCATCGCCGTGGTCGTGATGTTCATGAGAGTGGGCAGGGATCCCGTAGTCAGTTTCAATACGACCGTAAGACAAGCCAACCGTCAGGTGATCGCCAACAAAGCTGGTACCAATATTAAATTGCTCGGAATCGATAAAGGTATTGGCAACACGTTCAGCGTACTCAGTCTCACCGTGTGCTTCTTCACCATGTTCATCTTCGCCATGTTCATCGTGACCATGCTCTTCATGATCATCGTGGTCATGATCGTCATGCTCTTCGCCTGGTAACGCAAAACGCGGAGTGTCATAGTCGCCGCCTTTACGCGTTACACCATCAAAGTGGAAGTTAAAGCCGTTGTTGCCTGCTTCAAATAAAGCAGCAACGGTGTTGGTATTTGAATTGGTATCGTGGCTGAACTCAGCGGCGCCCTGAACACCCTCAATTACATCAGTTGGAATACGGTTATCAACCACATTAACCACACCACCAATAGCGCCTGAGCCATAGAGCAATGTAGCAGGGCCACGCAGTACTTCAATCTGCTGTGCAGCCAGAGAGTCATTGGTATTGGCGTGATCAGGGCCGACACGAGATGCATCACTGCTGTCCAGGCCGTTTTGGGTAATTTTAACGCGTGGACCGTCTAAACCACGAATGATAGGGCTCGATGATACAGGTCCAAAGTAACTAGCGTTAATGCCTGGCAGTTGTTTGAGTGTTTCACCCAGTGTTGGCTTTGCGCTGTTTTTTAGCTCATCACCACTTAAAACGGCGACAGGGGAAGCCATTTCAATGTTACTTTTGTGCAGAGCAGCGGCGTATACCACGACGCTCTCAACTGAACTCGGAGCCAGCTTAACGGTTACGTAAGGCGAGTCCGGAGTCACATCAATGCGCTCATTGATAAAGTGGTCTTTACTGACGTGCAACTGAGCGGCTTGATCGACGTTAATGCTAAATTGACCGTTAATATCGGTTTTAACGGACTGTGATTTACCGTGCAAATGCACTGTTGCATTCGGCACTGGCTGGTTATTGGTATCCAGCACTTTACCTTTTAATTGTGCGGCAGAGGCCTGCGAGGAAAAAATTGCGCTGGTTATGGCAAAAGTGATCAAAGACTGCTTAAACATAGTACTCATTCTGAATTGTTTATACTTGCAATAATATAACACCGCATTATTGCGGTATCAATGATGTTATACTATCTCTTTAAGTTTGCATTATTTTGACGGCTTAATATAGTTAGTTTGATAGGTTCAGGTACAAATATCATGACTGATCTCTTTGTTTTTAAGGTGCGAATGAATATTGCAGACTTGTTTCATCGCTCACATCATCAGGAAGTGTTCACCGCTGCGCTGCAAAAAGCCGAAACACTGGAGCATTTTGTGTTAAAGCTGATAGGGTTTTGCGGTCTGTCTTACTTAGATAATGTGCACTGGCTGGGGGTAAGAGAGAAGCATCAGCCAGACGTCTGGCTAGAAAATGCACAGGGACAAGTAGGCGTTGCACTTTATGCCGGAGAACATAGCCTGAGTGAGTTGCAAAAGTATCGTAAGCAAGCGAATAAGGTCGTTTTTTTGGTGTCTGACGCTGACGCCTGGTATGCAGAGCTGGCCCCTCATCTGATAGCGGTACAGGGTATCAGTATTTTTTCACTGTCCGCAGATTTTGTGAGTCAGTTGGCCAGTGTGTTATCGCGTAGTCTGCATTGGGACGTGATTATAGATAATGGGGTGATCAGCGTGAGTGACAAAGTGGATTACTATCAAAGTGAGATCATTAAACTACACTAGCTTAATGATCACATCGGTAACTGGCTTGCTGCAACAGAGCAAAATTTCTCCGTCACGGACGAACGCCAAAGGCTCCTGATTGTAGGCTATCTTTCCTCGGCACAGTTTAGCGCGGCACGCACCACAAAACCCTTCTCTGCACTGATAGGCAACTTCAACCTGATTGGCTTCAAGCGTTGCGAGGAGTGAAGGAGAGTGAGCCGCATGAAGGAGCGGCTCTTTGTCAGGGTCAAGAAAGATTTTTTTGACTGGCCTGTCTGTCATTACAGGTCGAAGTCACCAAAGTCAGACGCATCGACTTCCGCATCAATCTGACCTACCAGATATGAGCTGATCTCTGCCTCTTGTGGGGCAACCTGCACGTTGTCAGACACTAACCAGGCATTGATCCAGGGGATAGGGTTACTGTTACTTTCAAATTGGGCCGGCAAACCGACAGCGGTCATGCGTACGTTGGTGATGTATTCAACATACTGACACAGGATATCTTTGTTCAGGCCAATCATTGAGCCATCTTTAAAAAGGTATTCTGCCCATTCTTTTTCCTGCTCAGCAGCTTCTACAAACATCTGAACCGCTTGTTCCTGACATTGTGCAGCGACAATGGCCATTTCTGGATCATCTTTGCCATCTTGCATAATGTTGAGGATGTGCTGAGTGCCAGACAAGTGGAGTGCTTCATCGCGGGCGATCAGCTTGATGATCTTGGCGTTACCTTCCATGAGCTCACGCTCAGCAAATGCAAATGAACAGGCGAAGCTCACATAAAAGCGGATCGCTTCCAGGATGTTCACCGACATAATGCAGAGATAAAGCATTTTCTTTAGCTCAAACAGGTTAATGTGCACTGTTTCGCCGTTGATTTCGTGCTTGCCTTCGCCGTACAGGTTGTACAAAGAGACCTTTTCGATCAATGCGTCATAATGCTTAGTAACCGCCTCTGCACGCTCACTGATCTTATCGTTTTCGACGATGTCGTCGAAGATCAGTTCAGGCGACTTAGTGACGTTACGAATGATATGCGTGTAAGAGCGGCTGTGGATCGTTTCACTGAAAGCCCAGGTCTCAATCCAGGTCTCTAACTCTGGGATTGAGACAATAGGGAGCAAAGCAACATTGGGAGAACGTCCCTGCACACTGTCTAACAGCGTTTGATACTTTAGGTTGCTTAGAAAAATGTGTTTCTCGTGCTCTGGTAACGCCTGGAAATCCAGTCTGTCTTTACTGACGTCGACCTCTTCAGGGCGCCAGAAAAAAGACAGCTGCTTTTCGATCAGCTTTTCGAAAATAGGGTACTTTTGCTGATCATAACGGGAGACATTAACAGATTGGCCGAAAAACATCGGCTCCTGCAATTGATTGTTGTGGGTTCTGTTAAACGTAGAATACGACATAGATAATTCTCGACACCAAAAAAGAGCGGGTAAATTACCCGCTAACTATGATTAGATTTTACAAGCGCCGCCTGCACAATCATCGTCTTCAGCCTCAGGCTTCATTTCGTCCTGAGCATCCGATGCACCGTCACGGGTGTTGTGGTAATACAAGGTTTTCACGCCAAGCTTGTATGCGGTAAGTAAATCTTTGAGCAACAGCTTCATAGGCACTTTGCCACCTTCAAACTTAGTCGGGTCGTAATTGGTATTTGCCGAAATAGTTTGGTCAACAAACTTTTGCATAATACCGACCAGGCCTAAATAGCCATCGTTTGAAGGGATATCCCATAATAGCTCGTAGTTGTCCTTCAGTCGCTCGTACTCAGGCACTACTTGTTTAAGGATACCATCTTTACTGGCCTTAACGCTAATGTGGCCGCGTGGAGGCTCAATACCATTCGTTGCGTTAGAGATCTGAGAAGAAGTTTCAGATGGCATCAACGCAGACAAAGTGGAGTTACGCATACCATATTGCATTACGTCCTGACGTAATCCGTCCCAGTCCAGGTGCAGAGGCTCGTTACAGATACCGTCTACATCTTTTTTGTAGGTATCGATAGGCATGATGCCTTTTGCGTAGGTTGTCTCATTAAATTTAGGACAAGCACCCCGTTCCTGAGCTAACTTGTTAGATGCTTTCATCAGATAATACTGAATGGCTTCGAATGTTCTGTGCGTCAGACCATTGGCGCTACCATCTGAGTACTTAACGCCATTTTTTGCCAGATAGTAAGCAAAGTTGATAACACCGATACCCAAAGTACGACGGCCCATAGTGGCATTTTTCGCCGCTGGGACAGGGTAGTCCTGGAAGTCCAGCAAGTTGTCCAGAGCACGAACAGCCAGCTCAGCAAGCTCTTCAAGTTCATCCAGGCTGCTGATAGCACCAAGGTTAAACGCAGACAGAGTACATAATGCAATCTCGCCTTCCTCGTCATTGACGTGACTCAGCGGCTTAGTTGGCAATGCAATTTCCAGACACAGGTTAGACTGACGAATAGGGGCAACTTTTGCGTCAAACGGGCTGTGCGTATTACAGTGGTCAACGTTTTGCAGATAAATACGACCAGTACTAGCGCGTTCCTGAGCGAACATAGAGAACAGCTCCAGTGCTTTAATGCGCTTCTTACGGATTGATTCATCCTGCTCATACTGAACATACAGGCGCTCGAACTTTTCTTGATCTTCGAAGAAAGCGTCGTACAAACCTGGTACGTCTGACGGGCTGAACAGAGTGATGTAATCGTCTTTGATCAAGCGAGAATACATCGTTTTGTTGAATTGAACACCGTAGTCTAGGTGTCTAACACGGTTTTCCTCAACACCTCGGTTGTTCTTAAGAACCAACAGGTTCTCTACTTCCAGATGCCATAAAGGGTAAAATAGTGTCGCAGCACCACCACGAACGCCCCCTTGCGAGCAGCTTTTCACCGCTGTCTGGAAGTGCTTATAGAATGGGATACAGCCTGTGTGGAATGCTTCACCATTACGGATAGGGCTACCCAGAGCACGGATCCGACCAGCGTTAACACCGATCCCGGCGCGTTGGCTAACGTATTTAACAATCGCTGACGATGTCGCATTAATAGAGTCAAGGCTGTCTGCGGTCTCAATCAGTACACATGAGCTGAATTGGCGTGTTGGTGTACGGACACCCGACATAATTGGCGTTGGCAGTGAAATCTTAAACTGTGAAACCGCGTCGTAGAAACGTTTGATATAACCAAGTCGCGTTTCTTTCGGATAATCTGAGAACAAGCTTGCTGCAACCAGAATATACAGGAACTGAGCGCTCTCGTAGATTTCGCCAGTCACTCGGTTTTGCACCAAGTATTTACCTTCTAGCTGTTTGACGGCGGCGTAACTAAACGACATATCACGGTCATGCTCCAGGAAGCCGTTTAACTGCTCATATTCTTCTCGAGTATAATCAGTCAATAAACCCGCATCATAACGCTTGTCTTCAACCAGTTTAGTCACATGGTCATACAAATGCGGTGGCTCAAACTGACCATAAGCCTTTTTACGCAAGTGGAATACTGCCAGGCGTGCTGCCAGGTATTGATAGTCCGGTGTATCTTTCGAAATCAGATCAGCGGCGGCTTTAATGATAGTTTCATGGATGTCTTCGGTGCGAATACCATCATAGAACTGAATGTGAGATTTAAGCTCTACCTGAGAAACAGAGACATTGTTCAGGCCTTCAGCAGCCCAGTTTATCACTCGATGAATTTTATCTAAATCAAGCGGCTCTTTACGGCCGTTTCGTTTACTGACAGATAATTGTTGGTTCATAGCTACGCCTGTATTCCCCCGGAATGCGGTAATTGTCATCGCATATTCATAATTGCTTAGCATTTCACCACTATATATGGTGTCCGCTAGAAAGAGGATCACAAGATAGTGGGGTTATCGCTATTTTGCAATAGAGCAACTTTCTATGGATTGTGGATAACATAGGGATAATATTTTTATGTTAGCAAACACTAACCTTCTGCTATCCAACATGGCTGCAAACAAAAAAAAATCAACTCACGACAATCGATTTTTCTCTTTTTTTAAGAAAATTTTGCAAACTGCACGACTGTTTTTTTTATGTGCAAATTTGTTCTCAATATAGTTCACAACACTACATATAGTGGCATTTTTTAATCAATGCCACTAAATATACGAAATGAGTGATTCTGGGTTAGTAAGATTTAGATCCGCAGACCAACTTTGTGCCTCTTCCAGGGATGGAATGAAACCCCACAGAGCGGCTGCTGATCGCATGCCTGCCGCTTTTGCCGCGGCAATATCGCGCTCAGCATCCCCTACATAGGTACATTTGGTCGGATCTACGTCTAATCGCTCTGCCGCGAGTAAAAGCGGCTCAGGGTGTGGTTTGGCAACTTCCAATGTATCGCCGCACACTACAACCTCAATGTTCTTAAGCGGGCCGATCTGTGCCAGCAGGGGCATGGTCAAAAAGGTCGGCTTATTGGTCATTATCGCAATTTTGATTTCTCTGCTCTGTAAAGTATGAAGCAAAGGTTCAATGCCTTTAAAGCAGCGAGAATAAACGGCGATGTGTTGTGCGTAGTAATCCAGCAGCTGTTGTTTTAGCGTTGAAAAGTCGAATTTGCTGAGCTGATCTCCAAAGCCGACCTCCAGCAGTGCTTTGACACCGTTGGAGATAGCAGGGCTATACTCTGCACGTGATACCTGCGCCATTGCATGCTGTTGCAAAACATGGTTGAGTGCGGCGCCCAGATCATCACTGGTGTCGAGCAGGGTGCCGTCGAGATCAAATATTACAGCCTGTGTCATGCGAGTTTCTCAAAGTGGAGTAGGTAATTAACACTGACATCATTTGTCAGCGTAAAGGTTTTACCGAAGGGGTTATAATTGATACCGGCAGCACGACGCACTTTCAAACCTTCGGCTTCAGCCCAGCCTATCAGGGTAGAAGGGCGAATAAATTTGTTGTGGTCGTGGGTGCCCGGAGGGACCATCTTCAGCACTCGCTCAGCCGCAACAACAGCAAGCAAAAATGCTTTATGGGTCTTGTTTAATGTTGAGAAAAACACGTCTGCCCCCGGTTTTGCTGCTTTTGCGACTGCCGCAATAATAGAAGCTGGATCGGGTACATGTTCAAGCATTTCCATGCAAGTGACAACATCGAATTGAGCGCTATGGTGGGCGGCAAATTCTTCTGCTGATACTTTGCGATAGTCAATTTTAACGCCAGCTTCTAGCGCGTGTAGTTTCGCAACATTTAGTGGCTCCTGACCCAGATCGATGCCATGTGCTTGAGCGCCCATTTTTGCCATGCTTTCTGTCAGAATACCGCCACCGCAGCCGACATCGAGCACTTTTTTCTCAAACAAACCACCGCAGCGATCGTTAATAAAGTCTAGCCGTAACGGATTAATGTCATGCAGTGGTTTAAATTCGCCTTCGCGATCCCACCAGCGTTCAGCTATCTCTTCAAACTTTGCAATTTCACTTAAATCCACATTTTGATGTTCGGTCATAAAAAACTTCCTCGTTGAACTGAGCGCATTCTATCGGTATTGGATGAAATTTCCGAGTCATTTAGCCACTGCATTAGCCCAGAAACTATGATAGTATCCCCAGTCGAACTAATAATAATTGAACCTTTTGATGTCTATAGTGTGACACAAAAGGAAAAGACTCTGAAGGAAAGTGGTATTAAATGACTGATCTTGCCAATGAAATCCTCCCGGTCAATATCGAAGACGAATTGAAAAATTCCTATCTTGATTACGCGATGAGCGTCATCGTTGGACGTGCTTTACCTGACGTCCGTGATGGCCTGAAGCCTGTGCATCGTCGCGTGCTATTCGCGATGAACGAGTTGCGTAACGACTGGAACAAACCTTATAAGAAATCAGCCCGTGTTGTGGGCGACGTGATCGGTAAATACCACCCACACGGTGATAGCGCAGTTTACGACACCATTGTTCGTATGGCTCAGCCGTTTTCATTACGTTATATGCTGGTGGATGGCCAGGGTAACTTTGGTTCAGTCGACGGAGACTCTGCGGCTGCGATGCGTTATACCGAAGTACGTATGGCAAAAATGTCTCATGAGCTGCTGGCTGATCTGGACAAAGAAACCGTAGATTATGTGCCAAACTATGATGGCACTGAGCAAATTCCTGACGTGTTACCGACAAAAGTACCTAACCTGCTGGTCAATGGTTCTTCGGGTATCGCGGTTGGTATGGCGACAAACATCCCACCTCATAACCTGACTGAAGTGATCAATGGCTGTCTGGCTGTGATCCAAAATCCAGATATTACTATCGATGAGCTAATTGATTATATTCCGGGACCTGATTTCCCGACTGCGGCGATCATCAATGGTAAGAAAGGGATAGAGCAAGCATACAAAACCGGTCGCGGTAAAGTGTATATCCGTGCCCGTGCTGAAATTGAAACCGATGAAAAAACCGGTAAAGAAACCATCATCGTCAATGAGATCCCATACCAGGTCAACAAAGCACGTTTGATTGAAAAAATCGCGGAGCTGGTGAAGGACAAAAAGGTTGAAGGGATCAGTGCACTACGTGATGAGTCTGACAAAGACGGTATGCGTATTGTTATTGAGATCAAGCGTGGTGAAGTGGGCGAAGTGGTACTGAACAACCTGTATGCTCAGACTCAGCTACAAACTGTGTTTGGTATCAATATGGTTGCGCTGGACAACAATCAGCCGAAGTGTTTCAACCTCAAAGAAATGCTTGAGGCCTTTATTGTCCACCGCCGCGAAGTTGTAACTCGCCGTACGGTATACGACTTGCGCAAAGCTCGCGATCGCGCGCACACGCTGGAAGGTCTGGCAATTGCGCTAGCCAATATTGACCCAATCATTGAGCTTATCCGTAAGTCACCGACTCCAGCAGAAGCGAAGGCTGCATTGACATCTCGTCCGTGGGAGTTGGGTTCAGTTCGCCCAATGCTTGAGCGTGCCGGTGAAGAAAATGTCGCGCGTCCAGACTGGCTTGATGCTGAGCTGGGGATCCGTGATGGCCAGTACTACCTGTCTGAACAACAGGCTCAGGCCATTCTTGATTTACGCTTACACAAGCTAACAGGCCTGGAGCACGAAAAGATCCTTGGCGAATATCAAGAGCTACTGGATCTCATTGCAGAATTACTCTTGATTTTGTCTTCACCCGATCGTCTGATGGAAGTGATCCGCGACGAATTGGCTGAGATCAAAGAAAACTATGGTGACGAGCGCCGTACTGAGATTTCAGCAGCAGCACACGACATCAGCCTGGAAGACCTGATCAACGAAGAAGACGTGGTTGTCACCTTGTCACACGAAGGTTATGTAAAGTATCAGCCTCTGTCTGATTACGAAGCACAGCGTCGTGGTGGTAAAGGTAAAGCTGCAACTAAGATGAAAGATGAAGACTTCATTGAACGTCTGCTGGTTGCAAATACCCATGATACAATTTTGTGTTTCTCAACATCAGGACGTTTGTACTGGTTGAAAGTATACCAGCTGCCACTGGCATCTCGTGCCGCGCGTGGTAAGCCGATAGTAAACTTATTACCGCTTGAAGCGGATGAGCGTATCACCACTATATTGCCGGTCAAACAATATGAGGACGACAAGTTTGTTCTGATGGCTACGGCCAATGGCGTTGTGAAGAAGACCCCATTAACCGCATATAGCCGTCAGCGTGCAAGTGGTATTATTGCCATTAACCTGAATGATGGTGATAACCTGATTGGTGCGGACATCACCGATGGCAATCATGACATCATGTTGTTCACTGATCATGGTAAAGTTGTACGCTTTAACGAGAAGCTGCGCGACTCAGAAACCGGTGAAGTGAAGATTGACCCTGAAACGGGTGAAGAAATGCTGGCTTTACGCCCTATGGGTCGTACCGCAACCGGCGTACGTGGTATTAAGATGCCGGATGATGTCAAAGTGGTGTCATTGATTGTGCCCAAAAACGATGGCGCTATTCTGACTGTCACCGAAAATGGTTATGGTAAGCGTACACCGCTTGAAGAGTACCCGGCTAAGAGCCGTGCAACGCAAGGGGTTGTGTCAATTAAGGTCACAGACCGTAATGGCCGAGTTGTTGGTGCAGTGCAGGTTCAGGACAACGACGAGATCATGCTGATTTCAAATCGTGGTACTTTGGTTCGTACCCGCGTCAATGAGGTCTCGACGGTAGGGCGTAACACCCAGGGTGTTATCCTGATCAGAACGGTTGACGACGAGCAGGTAGTTGGTTTACAACGTATCGAAGAGATCGAAATCGACGACACCCTGGAAGGGGAAGCAGAGCTTGTTGAAACGCCTGACACTGATGAGCAGGCACCAGAGTAATCTGGTTCAATATAAAAAAGCGGCTTAGGCCGCTTTTTTATTCTCCGACGCATATATTCTGGGCGCGCAACATCACACAATGTGTGCCCATTAAAAATAATTAAGCACACTGCCTGGTGCAGTATAAAAACTGGAATGAGGAAACTATGAGCGTTTATAACTTTTGTGCAGGGCCGGCGATGCTGCCTCCTGCTGTTATGAAAAAAGCCCAACAGGAATTTATTAACTGGCAAAATTTAGGGGTCTCTGTGATGGAGATCAGTCACCGTTCAGCGCCATTTCTTGAACTAGCGCGAGAATGTGAGGCGAGTTTGCGCCGTCTGATGAATATCTCAGATGAGTTTGAAGTCCTGTTTATGCATGGAGGTGGTCGTGGCCACTTTGCCGCGGTACCGTTAAATCTGCATCAGGACGACGCGCCCGGTGTATACATCGAGAATGGTATTTGGTCTTGCGGAGCGACGAAAGAAGGCCAGAAGTTCACTCAGGTTGAATCCATTGATATACGCCGGGATCAGGATGGCACCTTTGATGTCTTGCCCGTTTCACAGTGGAATTTACCTGAAAATGCAGCATATATTCATTACTGTCCTAATGAAACCATTGATGGTATTGAGTTGTTTGATGTGCCAAAGCATCCAACTGCCCCAATCGTTGCGGACATGTCATCAAACATTTTGTCGCGTGAAATGAACGTGGATGACTTTGACTTAATTTATGCGGGTGCGCAAAAGAACATTGGCCCATCAGGTCTGAGTATTGCGATTGTACGTAAGACATTACTTGAGCGGGAAGGGCTGCCAAGGCCTGCTATCCTTGACTACGCAATTGAAGCAAAACAGCAGAGTATGTACAACACGCCACCTACCTTTGCCTGGTACTTGGCTGCTGAAGTATTCAAATACCTTGAATCAATTGGTGGCGTCAAAGCCATGGAAGCGCATAACAAAGAAAAAGCCGCGCTTTTATATGACTACATTGATGGCTCCTCATTCTACCGTAATAAGGTGGCTAAACACTGCCGTTCTCTGATGAATGTACCGTTTTGGCTACATGATGAATCTCTTAACGAGCAGTTCTTAGCGCAAGCCGAGGACAATGGCTTGATTGCTTTGGAAGGTCACCGCTTCGTAGGAGGCATGCGTGCCAGTATTTACAACGCCATGCCAATTGAAGGAATTAAGGCATTGATTGCTTTCATGGATAAGTTTGCCAAGGAGAACAGCTAATGGAACAGCTTAGATTAAGCGCCATAGATAAAGTCAATGGCAGTGTTACGCTGCCGGGTTCAAAAAGCTTGTCAAACCGCGTGTTATTGCTGGCCGCGTTGTGCGATGGTGTTACGCAAGTGAATAACTTGCTTGATAGTGACGATATTCGCCATATGCTACTTGCGCTTGCTGAGATGGGCGTAAAAGTTGAGTTGAACGAAGACAAAACCTCAGCCCATGTTTATGGCCAGGGCGGGCGCTTTAACACGCCATCTGAAGCCTTGTTTTTGGGGAATGCAGGTACCGCTTTCAGGCCACTGACTGCGGTACTCGCAGCCAGTCAGGGACAATTTACCCTGATTGGAGAACCCAGAATGGAAGAACGACCGATCGGCCATCTGGTCGATGCGCTACATGCGCTGGGCGCAGATATTAAATATCTAAAAAATAAGGACTATCCACCGTTACAGATTAATGGTGACGCAATTGAAGGCGGCGAAGTAGAAATTGACGGCAGTATATCAAGCCAGTTTTTAACCGCATTGCTGATGGCTGCCCCTTTGTTTGTTAAAGACAGCACAATCCGCATAAAAGGGGAGCTGGTTTCCAAGCCTTATATTGATATAACACTCGGTGTTATGGCGCAGTTTGGTGTGACCGTTAGTCATGATAACTATCAGGTATTTCATGTTAAAGGCCAGCAAGGATACGTTTCTCCTGGCAGCATCATGGTTGAAGGTGATGCATCATCGGCGTCCTATTTCATTGCCGCCGCAGCCATCGCGGGCGGTGAAATTGAAATCAATGGTGTCGGACGGAAAAGTGTCCAGGGCGACATTGGTTTTGCTTCTGTGATGGAGCAGGTGGGTGCCAATATTGACTGGCATGATGAGAAGCTGGTTGTTCGTAAGGGTGAGCTCAACGGGGTCGATATTGACGCCAATGCAATTCCGGATGCCGCAATGACACTGGCAACTGTTGCTTTGTTTGCTAAAGGTAAAACGGCTATCCGTAATATCTACAACTGGCGTGTCAAAGAAACAGATCGTCTGTATGCCATGGCAACGGAGCTCAAAAAAGTAGGAGCAGAGGTGACAGAAGGGCATGATTTCATCGAAATTACACCGCCTGAGACTTTTAACCTGGCTGAGATCGATACCTATAATGATCACCGAATTGCGATGTGTTTTTCTATGGTCGCTGTGGGTGGCGTCGACGTGATCATTAACGACCCTGGTTGCACCGCAAAAACCTTTCCGACTTACTTCGACGTTCTTTCTTCCGTCAGTCAATAATGGCTGCTAGCTCGAGTGGGGTTTCCTACCGAGCTACGTAATTCGTTTAGGGCCGGCAGCGCTTGATTAGTCTAGCTGTCAGCCCTTTAAGTTCCTGCCTGCTTCCCAGCGTAAATTTTCAATCAAACAAAAAGTTACATGTCAATAAGGATCTATTCAGCAAACTTGCGTATAATACGGCAGTTAATTTTTGGTGTGCATTTCGGGAGGTTTAAATGCAGGCTGTCATGCCAGTAATCACCGTAGACGGCCCAAGCGGCTCGGGCAAAGGAACGGTTTGTCGTTTATTAGCTGAGAAGCTTGATTGGGACGTGTTGGATAGTGGCGCAATTTATCGCGTTTTGTCTTTGGCTGCTATTCATCATCATATTGCACTCGATAATGAAGAAGCCTTAGTGCCTCTCGCCGCGAATTTGGACGTTCAGTTCCCGATTGACGGTGTGACGAAAAAAATCAAAGTGATCCTAGAGGGTGAGGACGTCACCCACACGATCCGTAATGAAGAAGTCGGTGCTGCAGCGTCTAAAATTGCTGCATTACCTCGTGTTCGTGAAGCTTTGTTGCGTCGTCAGAGGGCTTTTCGTAGTGAAAGGGGTCTGATTGCAGACGGCAGAGATATGGGAACGGTTGTTTTCCCGCAAGCTGAACTAAAAATTTATTTAACAGCCAGCGCGCAAGAACGTGCAAGACGTCGTTATCTGGAGTTGAAGGATAAAGGGCTGGATGTTACACTAGATGGTCTTTTAAGCGAGATAGAAGCTCGTGATGATCGAGATATGAACCGTGAGGTCGCGCCTTTGGTGCCGGCAGACGATGCTATCGTGCTCGATACAACGGAATTAGATGCGGAACAGGTGTTTACGAAAGTCGTTACTTTAGTTCAGGACACCATTGCTGCTGGCAAGTTACCTGCATCGAACTAGATTTTTTTACTGCGTCGGCAGGACGCTGACGTTATATCAACCACCCCATGCAGCATGGTTGCTAATTGGAATGTTTATTTATGAGACGTATTTAGTATGTCAGAAAATTTTGCGCAGTTATTTGAAGAAAGCCTAAAGGGTTTTGAAGCAGAGCAAGGCTCTATCGTTAAAGGTACTGTTATCTCAATCGAGAACAACATTGTTCTTGTTGATGCTGGCCTTAAGTCTGAAAGTGCAATCCCTGCAGAGCAATTCAAAAATGCTGCTGGTGAACTAGAAGTTGCTGTTGGCGACGAAGTAGATGTTGCACTTGACGCAATCGAAGATGGTTTCGGTGAAACTATCCTTTCTCGTGAGAAAGCGAAGCGTCACGAAGCTTGGATCCGCCTTGAGAAAGCTTGTGAAGAACAAGAAACTGTTGTTGGTATCATCAACGGTAAAGTTAAAGGTGGTTTCACTGTTGAAGTTGATTCAATCCGTGCATTCCTACCTGGTTCACTTGTTGACGTTCGTCCAGTACGTGACACAACACACCTTGAAGGTAAAGAGCTTGAGTTCAAAGTAATCAAGCTTGACCAGAAGCGTAACAACGTAGTTGTTTCTCGTCGTGCTGTTATCGAGTCTGAAAACTCACAAGAGCGTGAAGAGCTGCTGGCTAACCTTGTTGAAGGTCAAGAAGTTAAAGGTATCGTTAAGAACCTTACAGACTACGGTGCGTTCGTAGATCTGGGCGGTGTTGACGGCCTACTTCACATCACTGACATGGCTTGGAAGCGCGTTAAGCACCCAAGTGAAATCGTAAATGTTGGTGACGAGATCGCTGTTAAAGTACTTAAGTTCGACAAAGAGAAGACACGTGTTTCTCTAGGTCTTAAGCAACTTGGCGAAGATCCTTGGGCAGCTATCGCTGGTCGTTACCCAGAAGGCGCTAAGCTAACTGGTCGTGTTACTAACCTAACTGACTACGGTTGTTTCGTTGAAATCGAAGAAGGCGTAGAAGGTCTGGTACACGTATCTGAAATGGACTGGACTAACAAGAACATCCACCCTTCAAAAGTTGTTTCACTAGGTGACACTGTTGAAGTTATGGTTCTTGAAATCGACGAAGAGCGTCGTCGTATTTCTCTTGGTCTTAAGCAGTGTAAAGCTAACCCTTGGCAGGAATTTGCTCGTCTACAGAACAAAGGCGACCAAGTTACTGGTAAGATCAAGTCTATCACTGATTTCGGTATCTTCATCGGTCTTGACGGTGGTATCGACGGTCTTGTACACCTTTCTGACATTTCTTGGAACACGCCTGGCGAAGAAGCTGTACGTGAATACAAGAAAGGCGACGAGATCTCTGCAATCGTTCTTCAGGTTGACCCAGAGCGTGAGCGTATCTCTCTAGGCGTTAAGCAAATCGAAGCTGATCCTTTCAATAACTACCTAGACGCAAACAAAAAAGGTGCTATTGTTAAAGGTAAAGTGACAGACGTTGACGCGAAAGGCGCAACTGTTGAGCTTATCGAAGGCGTTGAAGGCTACATCCGTGTTGCTGACATCGCACAAGAGCGCATCGAAGACGCAACTAGCGTTGTTTCTGCAGGCGACGAAATCGAAGCTAAATTTGTAGGTGTTGATCGTAAGAACCGTACTATCAGCCTATCTGTTAAAGCTATCTTCGAAGCTGAAGAGAAAGAAGCGCTTGAGAAGCTGAAGAAAGAAGAGCCAGCATTTGAAAATGCAATGGCTGCAGCTTTCAAAAACGCTCAAAAAGACTAATACTCAGTCTTGAATAGAAGGGCACTTTTTGCCCTTCTTTTTTATCTAAAGGAAACGCTATGACAAAGTCAGAACTAATCGAAAAACTTGCTGAGCAACATATTCACGTCCCAGTCAAAGACGTTGAGAATGCGGTAAAAGAGATTTTAGAGCAAATGGCAGGTTCACTTTCAAGCTCAGATCGTATCGAAATCCGCGGCTTTGGCAGCTTTTCTCTCCACTATCGTTCACCTCGTACTGGCCGTAACCCGAAAACAGGTGAAACCGTTGAGCTGGATGGAAAGTATGTACCTCACTTTAAGCCTGGTAAAGAACTTCGTGACCGTGTAAACGCTAGTCTCGAAAACTGATTAATGAGGTAATGCTTGATCCAGGTAGTAAGAAAAGGATTATTTTTGATACTGGTGATAATCGCTTTTGTGTTGGGCACTCAAAACCCAGCTTTAGTAAAAGTTGATTATATCATCGCCAGTTCAGAGGTACCGTTGGCTAGTTTAATAAGCTTATGTGTGGTGTTTGGTTTAGTGCTAGGGTTGTTACTGAGCATTGGCAAGATAACACGGTTAAAGAGGCAAATTCGCCAACAGCAAAGAGCTAATCAATCGATACAAGCGCAAAGCAGTAAATGATTGAGTTACTTTTCCTATTGCTTCCGGTAGCAGCTGCTTATGGCTATGTCATGGGGAAAAACAGCGCCAAAAATCAAGCCCATGAACAAAATCGGAAAATTACTTCAGAATACAGCAAAGGGTTAAAGTTTCTTTTAGATAGAGAAGAAGATCAGGGCCTTGAACACCTGATTAAATTACTAGAGGTGAGTGCTGATTCAGTTGAGCACTACCTCATACTCGCCACCTTATTCCGCAAAAGAGGTGAGCTCGACCGAGCCATCCGCATCCATGAACTACTTCTAAAACAACCAAGTCTGGACATGCAGGTTATTCAATCCTGTAAATTAGCGCTTGCTGAAGATTACATTATGGCGGGTTTACTGGACAGTGCAGAGGAGCATTTGGTTGAGTTGGTTAAAGCGGATTATGAAGAAGCTTTGACGCCCATTATCCAGCTTTATTCGCAAACCCGGGAATGGCAAAAGGGAGTGAATATGTATGAGAGTCACGCCGAGCTGTTTACCGAACAGATATACTGCGCTGCAATTGCTAACTTTTATTGTGAAGCCGCATTAGAAAACCAGGCGTCTCAACAAGACACTGCCGATTATCTGGAGCGCGCGCTTAAGTTGCCGAGAACAACGATCAGGCCGCTCTATGAGTTAGGGCATGATGCGCTTGGAAAAGAAGACAATGTCAAAGCTATTTACTACTGGCGTAAACTGGTTTCACAGTTCCCCTGTGCCATCCCGTTAGTGTTGCAAGACTTGCATGTATGCTACCAACGTCTCAATATCGAGCATGAGTTTCATACGCTCGTTAATGATTTGCTTAAAACCAGTGGTGTGCTGGTGAAAATAAAGCACTGCGAGGGCTTGGTGGAAGCGGGTCATACTCAGCAAGCAGTAGACTATCTTACCGACAGTTTGAAGCGAGAACCTTCAATTAGGGGCTTTAGTTTTCTATTAAAGCTACTCGCGACCAGGCAGGATAAGTTTCAATCGGTATTAAATGAAGTCGACAATCTGGTGTCTGCCTACGTTGAAACAAAGCCAGACTACCAGTGCCGCAATTGTGGGTTTACCAGTCACAAACTTTATTGGTTATGTCCCTCCTGTAAGTCTTGGGAATCCATTTTGCCAAGTCAGGGTGTGGACGGGTATTAAAACATCGATATTTTATAAGGCGAAATAGATCAACTATGTCAAACACAGAAATGAAAAAGGTGCTAATTGCACTGGATTACGACAATGAAGCTGCTGCGCTGGCGTTTGTATCCCAGCTTTCTCCTGATGAATGTCGTTTAAAAGTCGGAAAGGAAATGTTCACCTATTTTGGCCCTCAGTTTGTCTCTAAGCTTATTGACAAAGAGTTTGACGTGTTTCTTGATTTGAAGTTTCATGACATTCCAAATACAGTTGCAAAGGCAGTTACAGCCGCTGCAGAGCTGGGTGTGTGGATGGTCAACGTGCACGCTAGTGGTGGCACTGAAATGATGAGCAAAGCAAAACAAGCGCTAGAAGCCTATGGTGATAAAGCCCCTCTGCTGATTGCGGTCACAGTATTGACGAGTATGGATCAGGCGCAGCTGAGCAAGCTCGGGGTGGATAAGACGCCTCAGGAGCAGGTGGTTTATTTGGCAAAGCTTGCTAAAGAGTCAGGCCTCGATGGCGTTGTCTGTTCAGCACAGGAAGCGCAAACACTTAAGGCTGAATTGGGCAGTGACTTTTGTTTAGTTACACCAGGAATAAGACCTGCAGGCAGTGATGCCGGAGATCAGAAGCGGATCATGACGCCAGAACTGGCGATAAAGTCAGGCAGTGATTATCTTGTTGTTGGCCGACCTATCACCCAGGCCGCTGATCCAGTTGAGGCTCTCAGCGCTATCAACGAATCAATTAAGGGTTTGTAAACTTTGTCTTATTTCAGACCAGCTTGTGCCAGCTAGCTGGTCTTGCAACTTTAATTTATTGGACTCGGTTGCAGTAATACTTTCCACTCTCCACTTTTTGCTTCTTAAAACCGTATTGGAATGGTACTCATTAGCGGAAAAAACAACCTAACTCAGACAAGCCTGCTACACTCATATTATTATACCAATTTCACTTAATATTTGGTCTATTTGAAGGAGCAAATAGGACGCTAACAGCGTTAAAAATTTCTCATTTAGAACCTTATACCTTAGACGTAGGTTCACAAATTTTTGCCTCGACTATAGGGATGTAGGTGCCTCAGCGGTAGCAGGACGCGGGAGCGGTGTTTTCGACCCTATTTTCTCGCCTCAAAATGGAACACTTAATTAAGCAAATTGGTATTACAGGAAGTTGACGCATTGTTATTTTTTAAATCAAGGAGCAGATATGGACCAGCAACAAGTGACCAGTATAGTGTATGGCCTCGCCAATGGCATTGACCCTATCACAGGAGAAATCCTGCCCGCACAGTCGCCGTATAACCATCCCGATGTGATCAGAGCACTTTTCCAGTCTTTACAATGGCAGCCAAAACCGAAAAAGGTAAAGAAAACCCTGGCTCAAAAACAACAGGACAACCTGGATAAAGGGTTGCCCGAGAATTACGGCTTACCTTGGTCTGACGAAGATATAAAGCAGGTACTTGAGCAATATAAAGGGAACGTAGAGATTGATAAAATCGCTGTTACCCTGGCTCGTAAGCCGGGTTCAATCATTGCCGTATTGAATAAGCAGGGTGTAATAGATGATATGCAAGCTCAGCAGCTTAACCAAGCTTACAGGTACCAGGCTTCCAGGTAACTGTCACTCAGCCTCGCAGTCACGGGGGTTAATACCAATTTCACTTAATACCTGGTCGATTTGAAGGAGTAAATAGGACGCTAACAGCGTTAAAAATTTCTCATTTGGTAGACATAGGCTTACAAATTTTTGCCTCGCCGATAGGGATGTAGGTGCCTCAGTGATAGCATGACGCGGGAGCGGTGCTATCGACCCTATTTTCCCGCCTCAAAATAGATCATTTAATGAAGCAAATTGGTATAACCTGGACTGAGTTATTCTTATTTTATCCTCAATTGCGTGCTAGTTTAAATGATGCTGTGTTAGCTACACAGCTTTTAAACCGAGTAACAGCAATCTGGATATGACTGAACGAGTCAGAAGAATGGCCAGTAGCTTGTGGAGAGTAATGGTCTCATTGAGCACAGGTTACTGACCACTGCGTTTGACATCAAAGCGACAGGTTTTCTTTTCTGGACTGACATTTGATTTATGCGGATTGGTATAGCCAACATCAGGAGTACAATGATGGACAAGTTTTTAGCTGCAGCGATTGAAGAAGCGAAGAAAGGGCTTGATACAGGTGGGATCCCGATCGGTTCTGTCCTGGTTCACAAAGGCAAGATAATCGGACGTGGGCATAATCAGAGAGTGCAAAAGGGCAGCACTGTTTTGCATGGTGAAATGGATGCGTTGGAAAATGCCGGGCGTCTTAGTGCATCGGTATATAAAGAATGCACTTTATATACGACGCTGTCACCATGCCCCATGTGTTCCGGGACAATCATGCTATATGGCATTCCTAATGTTGTGATTGGTGAAAACAAGAACTTTATGGGTAGCGAAACCTTGCTTGCAGAGCATGGTGTTAAACTTGAAGTCCGTCAGGACGCTGAATGTATCGAAATGATGGATGAATTCATTAAAGCCCGTCCAGATTTATGGAATGAAGATATCGGTGAGTGAACTATTTGTGCATGAAACGAAATAAACACATCGCTTCGTTGCGTCCAGGGACCGATATAATGACATCCGTCTTTAAAAAGGGAACTTGGTGCACTAATTATTCGTCCTGCGGTTGTTTTGTGACCTGAATCTTTGTTAGGCTAATGTCTGGCAGTCTCAGAACACAATTATAAGAAGAATAGTAATGGGCAATCTATTTTTAAAAGAGCGGGAGAATTGGTGGACCTGGATTGTTTGGGGTGTATTAGGGTGTATTTCAACAGGCATCATGCTGCCTCACATCAGTGAAGTTTGGTTGGCGCTGTTGTCGCCTGCGTGCTTTTTGCTTATTTTAACCAGCTGGATGAACTATAGCCGACGCTTTGACTTCAGTCGTGCGTTTAAAGTGCTTAGTTGCGTTGCTGTAATGTCAGTGATCCCTGTGTTGTTGGAACATCTTCATCCTGTGATAGATCCGACACAGGGTATTGTTGATATGGCATTGGTGATACTTATGTGTGTCGGGTTAAGTATCATAGGGGCTTGGGTTGCGAGAAGACCAAAGCAATACTACTAGCGGGTGCTTAATAATATTGCTGGTGTCTCTTTGGTGTATAAAAGGTGACCATTTAGAAAGCGAATTTTGCAAAAAGCTGAATTAGGACTTTACTTTTTTATCTCAGCACCTTAGAATTCGCGCCAACAACGGAGAGATGGCTGAGTGGTTGAAAGCACCGGTCTTGAAAACCGGCATACGTTAATAGCGTATCTAGGGTTCAAATCCCTATCTCTCCGCCACCTCATTCCCAAAACCGCCTATACGGCGGTTTTTTTCGTTCGGAGGCAGTGATGACTAAGCAGGTTGTTATTCATAGTTCGTTATGGGTGATTTTCAGTTTTTTCTATTTGAGCGGCTTGCAGGCTGCGTTGGTTCTGGCAATCGACGGGCAAGCGTATCCCAGTATCTGGATTACTTTGTTATACACCTTCGCTTTTAACTTGTTAGTCGGCCACATCATCACCAAGTATGAAAAGTTACTACCTATGATTGCCAGTGTGGTGATTGCTGCGTTTGGGGTCGTAGGTTTCGGTTGTTACTTTACAGAGCGACTAGCAGGCTATAGCAACGAATTAATCATAGGGTTGACGTTGAGCTTACCTTTTGCCACTTTCATTGTCAGAGAGTTTAAGCTTAAAAACCAAAACAAAGCACAGCAAGATTAGGCTAATAAGGCACGCTCTGACGCCGTATTATTAGTACGCTCTTTTCACTGTATCTACTGACAGCGCCTTTGAGCGCTGTTTTTATAAAGTTATTCACCTCCCTGTTAGTCATCAGTGTGCTGTGATACACTGCCGCTTCTTTTAAACTGATAAATAAGTGGATCTAATATGTCAGATTTATTCAACACAGATGCTGAAAAGGCAAGTTATGGTATTGGTTTGCAAATGGGTGAACAGCTTAAGTCTAACCCATTTGAAGGTTTGAACCTGAACTCGGTATTCGAAGGTATGAAAGATGCCTACGCCGGTGAAGCATTCCGTGTAGAAATCCCTGAGATCCAGGCTGCATTCGAAAAAATCAATGCAGAAATTCAAAAGCGTCGTGAAGAAGAAGCTAAAGTTCTGGCTGCTGAAGGCACTGCATTCCTGGAAGAAAATGCAAAGCGCGCTGAAATCACTGTTACTGAGTCTGGTCTGCAGTACGAAGTAATCGAAGCAGGTGAGGGCGACAAGCCAGCTGCTGACTCTACAGTTCGTGTTCACTACCATGGTACACTGATCAATGGTACCGTATTTGATAGCTCTTACGAGCGTGGTCAGCCTGCTGAATTCCCTGTAAACGGCGTAATCAAAGGCTGGACTGAAGCACTACAGCTAATGCCTGTTGGCTCTAAGTGGCGTCTATACGTACCGCATGACCTTGCTTACGGTGAGCGCGGTGCAGGTGCTTCAATTGCACCATTCTCAACTCTGATCTTTGATGTAGAGTTGCTGGAAGTGCTATAACATAGCAGGAGAAGCCATTTATTCAGTATAAATGGCTTCTACATTGAATGGCTCTCGGGCAATTACTCATCAAAAAATGCATATAATTGTTCTAGTACCTTTATCTGATCTGAGTTTTTCACATCAAATTCCAAGCCGTAGTAGGCATGCTCATCTGAACGGTCTTCTTTTCTAATCACTTTAGCGGGTATTTTTAGTGGCTGTTGCTGCATGTATTCGGAGTAATTTTTCTTTGGCTCGTACAGGGTCAGGATCACGGTACTGTTAATATCCAGCGACTGGTTCAGCTGCTGACTCAAAATAACGCCGCAACCAACACAGCTGAGTTCCCGGGTAATCGTTGAATAGATTTGATCATCTGTTTCAATGTTTAGTTTTATTTTTGCTTCGACTCTGTCAGAGCGCCTTTTCTCGTGTTGTTGCTGAATATAGGAGTCTTTATCTTCATCGAAGAAGAAACTGTCCATTAAGTTATTGACCAACTCTGACGTTTGATATAAATCCCCGCCAATCATAGAGACCATTTGGGCTTTTTCTGCATTTTGCTGGAGCGACGCAAACAAATGCTGCAGTTTTAGCTGCATTTCAATCATTTGATCACTTTGACGGTTTGACCGTTCAGCGATTTGCTCATTGGCAGAGACGATCCTGTCTATGGTCAGGGTCATCGCTTTCAGTGCCTGGCCACTTTCGTCTGAGCGTGTTTTACTAATATTGACCTGCTCTATGATATTAGTCATTAAATTGATGACATCCGACACTTTAGTCAGCAGTTGTGTAATGACCTGTCTGATTTCGTCAGTGGAGGCGGCTGTGCGCTTTGCCAGGCTTCTGACCTCATCGGCGACAACCGCAAAACCTCTTCCTTGTTCTCCAGCTCTGGCTGCTTCAATCGCGGCATTCAGTGCAATGAGCGCAGTCTGGTCTGCGACGGTTGAAATTGCATCTGTTACTGCTTCGATTTGCTCGCTGGCAGACTGTAATTCTCCGACTTCTTTGGAGGCCACTTCAACCACTTCGACTGTTCTGTTCATTTCTTCTAAATTACTGTTTACAGCTGCTATCCCAGAGTCTGCTTCCTGTCTGGCCTGGTCCAGGACGCCTTTGCTTTGTTCTATTGCGTTACTTGATTCGTGCAGCAGTTCCATAAAGCAGTCAATAACCTGCATCACCTGGTTGTAACCGTCATTTTCGCTTTTCGCGACAGAGCTGATTTCGGTTGCAATTGCTGCAACCTGGTGCGCAGAATGCCCAACCTGCCTTGACTGCCGACGGACGGTTGAAATAGTGGAAGACAACGACAGTGTCATATGATTAAAGCTTTCTGAAAGTTGATTTAATTCATCTTTATGATGCATTGAGAAGTAGCTTTCTTTGGTTTGAAAGTTCCCAACTGAAATATTTTGCGCGCGCTCCAGTAACAGTTGAACGCGTTGTTTGAGCTTGCTGCTGAACAGCAAGCTGATTGAGCTGGCAATAATCACTGTTATCAAAGAAGCGATTGAAATGACGATAAACATATCGCTGAGTGCGGTTTCAACGGTGGTAATCCCATTTGCGGATACCTGAGCAACATGAGAGTTCAGTTCATTGAGTTGCGCAAAGATCTGTTTAGTCAATGGAGAAATCACTTCACGTAAGTGTCTGGTGGCGAAGTTTGCGTCAGGACTGGCTTGTTTCTCAAAGGCTAAAATCGTCAGTGGCGCAATCTTTTCCCGCTCTTCACTATAAGCACTCCATTTCATCAGTTGAGCTTCACTGAACAACTCTTCGTAATCATCCAAAATGGCGACAAACGCATCGCTGTTTGCAAACCAGGCTTGATCGAAACCGTCTATATTTTTTTGCTCTCTTGTCAAAAGAAAAGCACGCAACTCGGAGATTGCGGTTGCAAAACTCATTTTCGAGTCAACCAGGAGCTTAAACAGCTCCATACGCTCTTCGTCGGGCTCTTGCTCAAGCTCGGACTCTATGAGCTCTGATAACAGCCCCACCATAGACTCGGCCAGCGGAATGGCCTGGGTGACCAGAATTTTGACTGCGGGCTCGTTGTCTACGGTATTACTAATATCGGAGACAACTTGTTGCTCGGTATTCAGTTGGCGCAGGTTTTGTTCAATGGTACTCAGAATGCTATTTTCAAAGCCTGTTTGCTGCGCCAGTGCTTGCAATTGCGCAAAGTGCTTGTTGATATTGTTCCATGCTGCTTGTCTGGCTGCGATGGAGTTGCGTCTTTCTTCGGGACTGTTTCCTGTGATGATTTGTTCTTTCAAAGAAATCTGGGTTTCTAGTATCGCCATTCTTAAATCTGAATTCGCTTTTACCAGCGGTAATGACACCGATGAAAATTGCGTAAAGCTCTGTCCGATAGAGCCTGTATTCAGGTAGACGAAAAAATTACTGAAGATACCGAGCGACGTAATGATACCAAAAGCAATTAACATCTGTATCGCGATACTTGGCACGATGCGTGATATATCCATTTGTTCTCACTTAATAAACTAGCACGAAGAAACTGCCCTGGCAGATAAGGCAATACTCATATAACAGGTGTTGCGTGATAGGGTTTATTTTTTTGCATTATCGAAAAATATAGTCAATCCTTGCTGTAGTTCAAAAATTAACCTTAACTTTGTTGTTGAAGGGGGGAAAATGAGTGCGTTGAAAGTGTTTTTGATTGCAGCATTTTGTATAACCAGCGTGAAAGTAGGGGCCAACGCTGGTATGAACTTAGGGGGGCTAGGCACCCCAGATAAAGATGACATTGAGTACCCCGATGATGAGGAGCCAAGCGACAGAGAAATCCTGTTGGGCAAAACGCTATTCTATGATAACCGGCTTTCGAGGCACCATAACCAGTCTTGCGCGACGTGCCATAACCCTGAACTGGGCTTTAGTGACGGTCTGGCCAAAGGCATTGGTAGTGGAGGAGATATCTTGGGTCGAAATGCACCACATTTGTATAATCTGGCGTGGTCTGTCACTTTCTTCTGGGATGGCAGAGCCGCTTCATTGGAAGAACAGGCTTTGGGGCCTCTGGTATCTGATATGGAAATGCAAATGACCCCCAAAGATGTGGTCAAACGTTTAAAGGACGTTAAGTTCTATCGGGACGAGTTTGCGCAAATTTACGGTGAGATTTCATTTGAAAATGTCGGCCGGGCCATCGCCGCCTTTGAAAGAACCATCATCAGCGATAACTCGCCCTTTGACCAATATCTGGCGGGCAATAAATTTGCTATGTCACCTTCAGCAATCAGGGGTCTAAGTGTCTTTGTCGGTAAAGGGCGGTGTACCAAATGCCATGACGGTGAAAATTTTACAGACGATAGCTTTCATAACATCGGGATAGATAACAAAGACAACGGGCGTTTCGAACTAGACAAAAGTGCGCAATTCAAAGGGGCTTTTAAAACCCCGGGTTTAAGAAATATCATTATGAGTGCACCTTATATGCACGATGGTTCATTGGGTACGCTTGAAGAGGTCGTGGAACACTATGATAAGGGGGCTGTGGGCACAAAAAATGTAAGCCCGCTCATTGTGCCACTCAACCTATCAACTCAGGAAAAGGCGGATTTGGTTGCCTTTATGGCCGCGTTGACCGATCCCGTTGTTATCCAACGACCAATCATTCCTCAATAAAGGAAAAAACACCATGATTAAACGTATGCTAGCGCTGGGCCTATGCATGGTTTTTAATGCACAGGCTGCCACACTAACCGGTGAACTTACTTTCGTTAAAAAGCCGCCTTTTGCAGGTATCTTGTATGCAAAAAATGGGGCAGGGCCCAAGGCTGCTGAACTAGACCAGGCGAATAAGGTGTTCGACAAAAAAGTGGTTGTGGTGGGTAAAAATGGTGAGATCACCTTTAAAAACTCTGATGAGTTTCAACATAATATTTTTGCCAATGATCCCAATTCAGGTGTGAAATTTGATGTGGGTTTGATGAATCAGGGTCAGACAACCAAAGTGTCTGCTGATTGGTCAGAAAATACACTGACTCGCATTGGTTGCAAAATCCATCCCAAAATGCGCAGTTACATTGCCAACGTGAATTCTGATACCTATCAGGTACTGCCTTTCACGAAAAAACAAAAAACTTATAAAATCGACTTAGACGCCGGATCTGCCAGTACGTTTGTGTTACAAATTCCTAAATATGAGCCGGTCGAGGTTACGCTTTCTCCTGGAGAAGCAAAGTCGGTAGAGGTGATGTACAAGGGAAAACTCAGAGCCAATTTAAGTCTAACTCTAAAATAAGGCGCAGCGTATGAAACGCGTTTTGCTATCGCTGGCGGCTGGTCTTATTGCTGCATCAGGCCAGGTCATCGCAGATCCATTTGGGGTTTACCCCTTTAAAATACCGCCACAGTATCAGGCTGAGTTGAGCGATTACCGTACAGACTGGACACGCGTAACGGGGTTTGAACACTCAGGATTACATTGGCAGCAATTTATCGTCGTGTTTCTGAATAAAGATGTAAAAGTGTATGAAAGCAATTACCTGGAGTATTTGCGGCTCTATCAGGATTACGATGAGGATGAAGACGAAGAAGAGCCTGTGCCTAACTTTAAGTCCTATTCACCGGGCACGATTGTTTTAAAAGAGAATTTTTCTTCTCAGTCGGGGTCGCCCCATGAAGCTCTGACGATCACTATGATGATTAAACGTCAGCCTGGCTACTCGCCTACACACGGTGATTGGGAATATGTGCAGTTTGATAAGCAAGGGAAAGTACTGCTAGCCGGTAAAGGCACGGATAGTGCGATACAAAAAGTGTGTGCCAGCTGCCACGAAAGTATCAAAGAGCGGGATTACATTTTTGCGAACTTCTATTCAAAGAGTAAGTGAATAATTGAATATTACACTGACAAGGGCGTACTAAAATGTGTACAAGTATGCGCCCTGGTGTAAGGCATTATTATAATTCTTCATTTTTAAATTTTTTGTTAACGTGATATTTGTTGTGTTTAATATTTATACAACATGGAGCACGTTATGTTTAAGAAAACCTGTCTAACTTTAGCTGTAGCTATATCTGGTCTGTCAATGCAGGCGGCCTGGGCACAAGATTCATTTTGCCCAAGGGTGGAAGGCTTTTATTCCACCTGGGATTACCCTGCGGGCGGTCAGCTGGATGTTCAGGATCTGGCCACTGATAAACTCACCCATATTATAGTGGCATTTGCGTATCCAAACGCCGATGGTACGCTAAACACGCTTGAGGCCGACCGCTATATTGATGACATTGTGGCACACGCGCACGCTAACAATACCGGTGTAATGATTTCAGTCGGCGGTGCCGGGGTTGATTTCCTGTCGATGGACGAACAGGCGCGAGCAAACCTGGTAAAAAATCTGGTTGCTTACGCTGAGCTGCATAACCTAGACGGTATCGATGTCGACTGGGAAGACTGGAGTACCTACAACCAGCCAAACCCGGTAGAGAGTGGTTATTTGCTTAACCTGGTCAAAGATCTCAGAGCTGCATTACCCGCACATCTTGAAGTGAGCGTAGATGTTCAGGCCGGTGGCTGGTCAGGCATTAATTTTCATCCAGATCTGGATGACCATGCCGATTACATTCGCTTTATGGCCTACGACTACACCGGAGGCTGGGGTGGCTCACCGAAAAACCATCACGCAGCCTGGTCGTATATCCATGATGGCCTGGTGAATCCTGCGCAATGGAGCCAGAGCATGATCACTAAGTACGACGTGAGTAAAACCAGCTTGGGAATACCTTTTTATAATAAATCATTCCCTGATGGCGTGAGTGGTCCGGTGACGACGTACACAGCGCGTGAGATTGTAGAGACCTTTGTTGATGGGTTAGGTGTGGACTACAACGCGGGTTTCTATGAAATGGATAACTATTTACACTTTTGGGAAACCCCTGAATTGGTTCGGACAAAGTCGCAATTTGTTGCCGACAATGGCTATCCCGGCATTTTTATCTGGGAACTCCATCAGGACGCACGCGGTGACAAGAATAAGTTGTTAGATGCCATTGGTGAGGTGCTACCTAAGTGTCAGCCTTGTAGTGACGCCTGGCAACCATACCCCAGTGTTTATCAAACAGGGGATGTTGTGAGCTTTGAAGGGAAAAACTGGCGTGTCAATGGTGGTCCATTACATGGTGTTGCCCCCATGACAGAAGGTCACGCACACAGATATACCGAATTGGGTACATGTCAGAATTATGTGGCAGCTCGATAAGGTTCAGCTGATATAAAAAAAGCCCCGGAAGGGGCTTTTTAACACTCAATAAGATTAGTAGGTTGCACTGCCTTTTGTGCGCGGGAAGGCGATAACGTCACGGACGTTGCCCATACCCGTTACGTAAGCAACTAAACGCTCAAAACCCAGACCAAAGCCCGAGTGTGGCACTGTGCCGTATTTACGCAGGTCGCGGTACCAGCTGTAATCTTCTTTATCCAGGCCCATTTCTTCAAGGCGTTGGTCCAGAACATCAAGGCGCTCTTCACGCTGAGAGCCACCGATGATTTCGCCAATACCCGGTGCTACAACGTCCATCGCCGCAACGGTTTTTCCGTCTTCATTCTGACGCATGTAGAAGGCTTTAATATCACGCGGGTAGTTCTTGATAACGACAGGCGCATTAAAGTGTTCTTCAGCCAGGTAACGTTCGTGCTCCGATTGCAGATCTACGCCCCAGTCAACCGGGAATTCAAACTTCTTACCACAGTTTTTCAGGATCTCGATAGCATCGGTATAGTCAACCTGTGCAAAGTCTTTGTCGATGAATGACTCAAGACGTGTAATAGCCTGTTTTTCGATACGCTGGGCAAAGAACTCCATGTCATCACGGCGCTCATCCAGTACGGCCTTAAAGGCATATTTCAGCATATCTTCAGCAAGAGCGGCGATGTCGTCCAGATCGGCAAAAGCAACTTCAGGCTCAACCATCCAGAACTCAGCCAGGTGGCGTGATGTATTGGAGTTTTCAGCACGGAATGTTGGGCCAAAAGTATAAATCTTTGACATTGCGCTGGCATAGGTTTCACCGTTTAGCTGACCAGATACAGTCAGAAACGCTTCTTTACCGAAGAAGTCTTCGCTGTAATCAATATCACCTTTGTCAGTACGTGGCAGATTTTGCATATCCAGTGTAGAAACACGGAACATTTCACCGGCACCTTCACAGTCACTTGCTGTGATAATAGGCGTGCTGATCCACATGTATCCTCGTTCATGGAAGAAACGGTGGATAGCCTGTGACAGGCAGTTACGAACACGGGTAACCGCACCAATTACGTTAGTGCGCGGACGCAGGTGAGCATGCTCACGAAGATACTCGATACTGTGACGCTTAGCGGCCATTGGATAGGTATCCGGATTTTCAACCCAGCCCAGAACTTCGACCTTGTTAGCCTGAATTTCAAATGCCTGACCCTGACCTTCAGAGGCAACCAGAACGCCGGTAACAGCTACAGAGCAGCCTGCGGTAAGACGAGTCACTTCTTCATAATTATTAAGCGAATTAGGGACTACGGCTTGAATAGGATCGAAACAAGAACCGTCGTGGACGGCTAGGAATGAAATACCTGCTTTTGAATCGCGTCGTGTACGGATCCAGCCTTTTACAGTAACCTGGCTGTCTACCGCAACGGTGCCTGCTAGTAGCTCCGTTATCGCTGTGTGGCTCATCTTTACTCCAAAATGATTATTTATAATTAGTCTGTTGCGTGTGTTGTTTAACTCACTGCCATGACCACGCTTTTTGCGCAGTCAGCTATGTCGTATCTTACCTGCGATAGACACATAAAAAAACCACCAAATGCCAGAGTAGGGCAATTTCTTTGGGCTTTTTTACACCCAATGGCAACTGACAGGGGATGTGAGTTCGATAATTGACCATTTGAGTTGGTTCTTCCCGGAGATAGTGAGCAAGATTAATGACGCAACACTAAAAAACAGCTTGCAGGTACTCGATAAATTACTTAAATGCGAAAATTATGGCATTATGTCACTCTACTACTAAGAAAAACTGGATATAAGTCGTTCAATAGATGAAACAGGCATTTATATTACGGGGATTACCTGGCTCTGGGAAAACACATTACGCGTATGCGCTGGCTGACGAGCTGGTGGCGGGTGACGAGACACAATTTGTCATTTGTGCAACAGATGATTACTTTCATAATGAGCAAGGCGAGTACCATTTTGAGAAGTTCAGGTTACCGGAATATCATAATCTGAATCTGGCACGCTTTATTAATGCGCTGGCTGAGGGGATCCCGCTGGTGATAGCTGATAACCCTAATATCAAACGCTGGGAGTTTGTGGCCTATGCCAGTGCTGCACAGGCGATGGGGTATCAGGTCAAAGAAGTGATTGTTGGCGAAGTCAAAGATAAGTCGATGCAGCATTTATATGCTAAACGCAACACACATGGCGTCGCTCTGAGAACTATTAGCAAAATGGCGTATATGTTCGAATGGTAACCAAAAACAGTGGGTTATCAAATAAAGAAAAAGCCGACGTGAATGTCGGCTTTCTTATGCATTAATGCCTTACATGGCGTCGTATTCGTCTTGCCAGAAGAACTTCTCCTCGCCAAATGCCGGCTTGAGGCCGTCCAGCCAGGTCGCTTCTTCATCATATTTGGCAAAGAAAGGTCTCTGAACCCAGTCCGGGTTACGTGCCTGAATGAAACGCAACACGAATACTTTCTCACCGTTGATTTCAGTCACACCTGAAACCTCGACTTTACCTGGACCCGCACTCATAGAAGGTCCGCGTACCGTCCGGCTTACACCCGAAACCTCTTTATAAGCGTCACGGAAAATTTCCCAGGTTCTGTACAACGGTAACTCAAAGTAGCGCTTGGCGCCGGTGTCACGCTCAATGAACATGTAATATGGGATCATGCCCATCTGAGTTTGCTCTTTCCACATTTCAGACCACATTTCAGGGTCGGTGTTAAGGTGGTTAAGTAGCGGGGCCTGAGTCCGGATCTGAGCACCCGTTTTGCGCAGCAGCTTAATCGCTTCTTTAGCAATGTCAGTGCGCAGCTCTTGCTTGTGGTTAACGTGTGCCATGATTGACACATGCTTTCCGGCATCAACCAGCTCTTTGAGCAGTGCCAACAAGTCTTGTGCGTCTGGATCTGTGACATAACGGAATGGCCAGAAAGTCAGAGATTTGGTACCAATACGGATAGTACGAATGTGATCAAAGCGCGGCTCTTTTAGCGCTTCGAGGTACTTACGCAGTTTTACTGTACGCATTACCATAGGGTCGCCACCTGTCATAAGAAGATCGGTGACTTCGGTATGCTCTTCCAGGTAGCTGTGCAGTAGCTCTTCATCGTTGTTGTTAAAGCGTGTTGCTTTACCTACGAACTGTGCCCAACGGAAACAGAAAGTACAATAAGAGTGACAGTACTGGCCCTGTGCCGGGAAGAACAAGACGGTTTCTTTATACTTGTGCTGAATGCCTTCTACACGCTCTCCGTCAAAGGTCGGGACGTTTTTGTCCATCTGACCGGCCGGGTGCGGGTTGAGCTTTTGTCTTAGTTTAGTCGACAGCTCGAAGACTTCTTCTGGCGTATGCTCGCGCTTTAGCAGCGCTGCCATTTCTTCATAAGACTCATCGTCCAGCATGCCACGTTGCGGGAAAGTAAGCTGGAAAACGGGATCATTGGGCACCTTGTCCCAGTCAATGAGTTCTTCAATAACATAGTTATTAACGCGGAAAGGGAAAACATTTGCAACCACCTTCATCTGGAAACGCAGGTGCTCAGGCAGTTTTTCAAGTTGCTCAATTTTATCAATCTGACGATGTTGATAAACAGTAAAGCGGGGCGGCTGATAAGCTTCAGCTGGCTGCAATTTGACGGTTTGTTGCATAGTAGCTCGATTCTCGACTTTATTCGGAATTTACAATCAAAGTCGCCTAGTCTAACAAAGCCGTGAAATGATTTCAGGTACAATCGATGAAATATCGTAAATAATTGCAAAATTGGCAAAAAAATTACCAACTTTGCATTTTTGTCGAACTTTATTGCGGTGCTGCTCTTAATTAATACGCATCCTGTTCGATGGCCTGATAGATGCCGTTTGCCAGGTGTGCAATATCATCATCCGATGTGATATAGGGGGGCATGAGGTAAATGAGTTTGCCAAACGGGCGGATCCATAAGCCTTTTTCGATAAAGAAACGCTGTATTTTCGCCACGTCAATTGTACGGTTTAATTCAACAACTCCAATTGCACCGAGCACTCTGACATCCTGCACGGCACCCAGCGCGTTGCAACGTTCAAGCATCCGTAAACTTTGCTCCAGACGCTGCACTTGTTGCTGCCAGACATTGCTTTGCAACAGTGACAGACTAGCATTAGCGGCAGCACAGGCCAGTGGGTTACCCATAAAAGTTGGGCCGTGCATCAGTACTTTGGCTTCGCCCTGGCTGATCCCAACGGCTATTTCATCAGTGGTAAGCGTCGCAGACAGTGTCATTGTACCACCGGTCAGGGCTTTACCCAGACAGAGGATGTCTGGACTGATGTCGGCGTGCTCACAGGCGAATAATTTTCCAGTGCGGCCAAAGCCTGTGGCTATTTCATCAAGGATCAGCAAAACGTCATACTTATCACACAGTGAACGGAGCTTTTTCAGGTAGTCCGGGTGGTAGAAGTTCATGCCACCGGCGTTTTGCACTATTGGCTCAATGATAAATGCCGCAACATCCTGATGATGCGCCTCAAATGACGCTTCGAGCTGCTGCAATTCTTCTTCGCAGGCTTGTTCATTGAAGCGGCCGGATGGTGCAGGTACGAAAATATGCTCCGGCAGGAAGCCCTGATACATACTGTGCATGGAATTAACCGGATCGCACACGCTCATGGCGGCAAAGGTATCACCATGATACCCTTTTTGGGCAGTCATGAGTTTAGTTTTGCGCGTATGTCCCTTGCTTAGCCAGTATTGCAGAGCCATTTTAATTGCCACCTCAACACTGACCGAGCCGCTGTCAGCCAGAAATACCTTTTTAAGTGGCACTGGAGTCATGGCCACCAGCTTTTTGCACAACTCAACAGCCGGAGCGTGCGTGAGTCCGCCAAACATCACATGACTCATCTTGCCTGCTTGTTCAGTGATTGCTGCCACAATTTCAGGGTGACTATAGCCATGAATAGCGCTCCACCAGGATGCCATACCATCAATCAATTCTTCGCCAGTCTCCAGGTGAATGCGATTGCCTAGAGTATGACTGGCCGGATAAACGGGCAGCGGATCCAGCATAGAGGTGTAGGGATGCCAGATATGTGCTTTATCGAAGGCTAAATCAACTGTGTTATTATTGCTCACTTGTAAACCTTGCTTAAGTGGTCTGTGTTGACAATGGTAAAGCAAGAAGTAGACTAAGCCAATCACCGTCATAACAACTGACTAAAAAATGTCAGTCAAAAGAAGAGAATAATTATGGAATTGGGCACAGTACGTCACGATTGGACGCATAAAGAAGTTAAAGCACTATTTGAAATGCCATTCAACGATCTGTTGTTTCATGCCGCGAGCATCCACAGAAAAAACTTTAATCCCAATGAAGTACAGATCTCTACACTCTTGTCTATTAAAACAGGCGCTTGTCCGGAAGATTGTAAATATTGTCCTCAGTCGGGCCACTACAAAACCGATCTGGAACGTGAACGCCTGATGGAAGTCGAAAAAGTGGTTGCGCAAGCCAAGGTGGCCAAAGAAAAGGGCGCAACGCGTTTTTGTATGGGTGCTGCCTGGTCTGATCCAAAAGATCGCGACATGCCTTATATCGAAAAGATGGTGCGCGAAGTCAGAGAGCTGGGCCTTGAGACATGTATGACGCTGGGCAAGCTGGATAATGACAAAGCACATGCACTCAGAGAAGCAGGCTTAGATTACTACAACCACAACCTGGACACGTCACCTGAGTACTACGAACAGATCATTACCACACGTACTTATCAGGACCGTCTGGATACACTCGACCACGTCCGTGATGCCGGTATGAAAGTCTGTTCGGGCGGGATTGTAGGTATGGGTGAGCAAGCCTCTGACCGTTACGGTCTGCTTATGCAGCTAGCGAATCTACCTAAACAACCAGAAAGTGTGCCAATTAACATGCTGGTTAAAGTGGCTGGTACCCCCCTAGAAGACGTTGAAGATTTAGATCACTTTGAGTTTATCCGTACCATTGCGGTTGCACGTATTATGATGCCATACAGCTATGTGCGTTTATCTGCGGGTCGTACAGCAATGAACGAGCAAATGCAGTCTATGTGTTTCTTTGCAGGTGCAAACTCGATTTTTTACGGCGATAAGCTACTCACCACAGAGAACCCCGAAGCCGATGCAGATATGAACCTGCTTAAAAAGCTGGGCATGCAACCGGAGAAACGTCAGGATTATTCAGACGAGGCCTATGAAGCGTCTCTGAATTCTGCAATCGCAGATAAAGCAACGTCTGAATTGTTCTACGAAGCCAACTAAATGGCTTTTGAGTTCATCGATGCAGCCCTTCAAGCCAGGGCTGCGGCGTCTTTACTGCGTCGTCGTCAGTGTATAGGCAAAGTGTCAGCCCGTGAAATCGAAGTTGACGGCAAAGCTTATCTGAATTTTGCCAGCAATGATTATCTTGCTTTGGCCGATGAAACACTTAGCCTGACGGCTCAGCCCGGCAGTCGCAGTTCGGCGCTGGTGACGGGGTTTCAATCAGTCCACTCGGCTTTTGAGGCACAGTTGTGTGATGCTTTTGGTTTCGACAGGGCATTGTTGTTCGCCAGTGGTTTTGCTGCGAATACCAGCGTGATTCAGGCGCTATTTAACGATCCGGCTGTAGGGCGTGAATCTGAGTTGTTTCAGGACAAGCTTAATCATGCCAGCTTGCTGGATGGTGCATTACACAGTCAGGCCAAGCTGACGCGGTTTAATCACAACGATATCACTCATTTGCGTGCGAGACTGGAAAAGTCTAAAGCAAAAAACAAACTGATAGTGACTGAAGGTGTATTTTCGATGGACGGCGATTGCGCGCCTTTGGAGGATATCGCTCAGCTTGCAAAGACGCACAATGCCTGGCTGATGGTTGATGATGCCCATGCACTAGGCGTGTTGGGTGATAACGGGCTTGGCAGTATTGACAGTGGTGTTAAACCAGAGTTGTTGGTGATCACCTTTGGTAAAGCGATGGCTTGTCAGGGCGCTGCGGTGTTGTGTAGTGAGCGTGTGCAGCAGTATTTATTGCAATTCAGTCGCGAATACATTTACTCCACGGCAATGTCGCCAATGCTGACAGAAATTGCAATAAAGCAGTTTACTAAGTTACGCAGTGCCAGCTCACAAAGAGCAGCATTAAAAGATAACATTGCCTATTTCACTCAAACAGCGGCGAAACTGGGTATTCCTGTTCTGCCATCGACAACGGCCATACAGCCTGTTGTGCTTGGCTCGGCAGATAACGCACTTGCAGCCCAACAGCAATTGAAAGCGCAGGGAATATGGTTGACTGCCATCCGGCCACCGACAGTACCGCAAAATGCTGCCCGGTTACGTATCACCCTGACTGCGGCGCACACCTCAGCAGACATAGATACCTTGCTAAATGCTCTTAAGGAGGCGATATGAGTGTTTCAGTAAAAGCACAGGTTGCCTCGCGTTTTTCGCGTGCATCTCAGGTTTACGTGCAGCATGCGAATGTCCAGCAACAGGCCGCAGAGATCTTACTTAAGAAAATCACTCAGCGATGTAACAGACTTTTAGACTTAGGCGCAGGTCCCATGCAGCATTACGACGCGTTAAGTCAGCGTTGTACGCAATTAGTAGCATTGGATTTGAGTGCTGGTATGTTGGGGCAAGGTCCTGAAGATGCGCTTAAAATCTGTGCGGATATGGACAGTTTACCGCTCGCGGATAACTGCGTTGATGCTATTTTTAGTAATTTTGCGATTCAGTGGAGTCAGGATCATGCCAGGTTATTTGCAGAGCTAAAACGGATTTTGAGGCCCGGGGGGAAAGCCTACCTGAGCATTGTAGCCGACGGCTCTTTGTGCGAAATACAGCAGGCCTGGCAAAGCGTAGACGCGCACTGTCATGTTAATCGCTTTACCCCATTTGATGCGCTACTGGCGCATGCCGACGACGCCGGGCTTGTCATTGATGATGCTGAATTGATGTGCCTGAAAGAAACCTTTAGCACGGCTCAGGCGGCCTTTAAATCAGTAAAGGCGATTGGCGCCAACCAATTACAGCATGAAGGCCAGCGTCGCGGCTTGCTGGGGAAAGCACAATATCGTAAATTATTGGCTGGGTACCCGCATACGAATGGCCGGGCTCAGTTGAGTTATCAGGTCGCCTTAATGGAGCTAACTAAGTTATGAGTGCATTCTTTATCACCGGTACAGACACTGAGGTGGGCAAAACCCACGTGTCTTCATTACTGCTTAAGTTATTGGCGCAAAGAGGCAAGAAAGCGCTCGGTTTTAAACCGCTTGCAGCAGGCGCAGAAGAGGCCTTTGGTCAGCTTGTGAACGAAGACGCACTGAGCCTCATGGAAGCAGCCTCTGTACATGGTAAATACGAGCAGATCAATCCATTTTGTTTTGAGCCAC
The DNA here is from genome assembly GCF_000238295.3 of Pseudoalteromonas rubra. NCBI lineage: Bacteria > Pseudomonadati > Pseudomonadota > Gammaproteobacteria > Alteromonadales > Pseudoalteromonadaceae > Pseudoalteromonas > Pseudoalteromonas rubra. The sequence continues at coordinate 353,117 of NZ_AHCD03000035.1, read as the reverse complement.
CTATTGCGCCTCATATTGCTGCGCAGCGTGCCGGAGTGACCATTAGCTGTGAGGCATTGAGTGAGAAATATAGCGAATTAAGCACCTTAGGTGCAGAGTACACGCTCGTTGAAGGCGCCGGCGGCTGGGCGTTACCTATCAACGACACCCAATTTTTGTACGACTGGATTAAACAGGAGCAACTGCCTGTGATCCTGGTCGTTGGGATGAAACTGGGTTGCCTGAACCATGCATTTTTGACCGAGCAAGCCATTAGTGCAGCCGGTTTGAGCTGCGTAGGGTGGGTGGCCAATCAGGTTGATCCTGCCATGCAGGAATATGAAGCTAACCTGGAGACCTTAAAACAACGATTAAATGCGCCTCTGCTTGCGGTAGCGCCGTACAGCGAAGGGACACCTAAATTGCAAATTCACAGTGCTTTGCTCGATTTATTGGGCCTTCAGCACAGTGCAAATGCGTGACCCGCTTGCGTCAACAGCACCGCAGCGATAACTCGGTATTTTCTATACTGAGTTACGCGGGTCTAAGTTTGGCCCTGCTGTTACTACTGTTCTTTATTCCTCGAGAAACACCCATTCAGGCTGTGCCTGTTATTCAAGGAAAGGCAATCAACCATTGCCATTACCGTTGTGCACATGACAGAGCGATTAAAGTGCAATTGTTAACGAGTGGCCATCTATACTTTATGTATGAAAAGGTGAGCTATCCTCTGGCTGAGCGCCGCAAGCTTGGTGAATTAATAGATAAGTTACGCTTTGAGGACTCAACAGAAAGTGTTTGGTTGTATATATCACCAGACGCGACAGTTGAAGATGTCATTACGACGTCAAACCTGTTCCGACAGCACTCAGTGAACCGGATCGTCATTGGTAAACTTAAAACAGGAGCATAAGCGCGTGATCAGTTGTAGCGACTACGACTATTTTGAGATTGTTTGCCTGTTTCACTATCCGGTGACTATCGAACTGAGCAGCGGTGAACAGCGCTCGGGCGTGGCCCTGGATTTGTGCCGTGATACGCACAAGAATGAGTGTTTAAAGCTGAGTGTGGGGGACCAAACCAGCCTAGTGCAACTGACCCAAATCACCAAATTGACAATCAATACCTCCAACCCACACTTTAGTGAAAAGCTTTTTAGCTAGCCTGTCGACTTTCCTGCCAAATAGTAAAAACTGCTTGTTATGCTTTGTTTTATTTTTAGGAGTACGGATGACATTCAGGTTTAATGTATTTGGCAAACGGATGTCAGTAAGCCGGGTTGAGGCGCAATGGCAGCTGTTTAATGATTCTGATACGGGCATGCGCGTCAGGGTATATGATACCAATTTCACTTAATACCTGGTCTATTTGAAGGAGCAAATTTGACGCTAACAGCGTTAAAAATTTCTCATTTAGAAGAACTAAATAGCAAAATTTTTGCCTCGCCTACATGGACGTAGGTGCCTCAGCGATAGCAGGACGCGAGAGCGGTGTTATCGACTATATTTTCTCGCCTCAAAATAGAACACTTAATTAAGCAAATAGGTATGATGTCGTGATCCCACCCGAGCTGGATGAATCTGAACTGGCTCAATATCTCAACGATATTTATCATGAACGCTCTTCAGAAGCCTATCCCAGAGTGATATTGCTCGAGTAGTAGGTCAGTCGCCACTCGGGGTGATTAGCTGTACCTTCAAAGCGCAGACATGCCTACGATAGTCGCAGCTCAGATAGTGTCGACTTTGCAGATTTTTGACTATCTTTAATAGCAATAAGGATATCCAGTCATTAAGCAGTTGATTGGGTTCATTAAGTGAATACCGGAGACACCATGAATCTGCTTAAGCGCTTTTCTATTATTCAATTGTCTATTATTAGCTCAGCTGCCTTACTTATTTTTGTGCTTATTTTGCTTAGCAAAGTCGTCTATCAGTATTGGCAAGACATTAACGCAACCTCAAAAGACATCGCTTACATAGGGTTACTGGATGCAATGGAAAAGGTGGCGCATCATCATGCTGTTGAGCGGGGGCTCACGGCTGGCTTTTTGGGCAACCCTACCGGGCAAACCCGACAAGCTGTGGCGGCGCAACGTATCAAAGCGGATGCTGCCGTTGCTGCGCTGGAAGGTTTGTACAATGGTGCGTTTAAAGACGATGACAAAGTGCAAAAGTGGCTACCTAATTTGTTTACACTGCTGAGAGAAAAGAGCGCGTTGCGGCGTCAGGTGGATCAACAGCAGGGCAAAAATGCATTTAATTATTACAGTCATGTCAATCAACTTGCTCTGAATACCGCGATGCGCATGCAGGCTTATGTCACAAACCGGGAACTGGCGTCCAACTTGTCCATCGCATTTTTGATGGCGCAGAGCAAAGAGCGCAAAGGACAATTACGGGGAAAAGTAAATGGGGTGCTGGCCAGGCAATCTGCCGATGACGCTGTAAAACGGGACCTTGCTTACTATCAGCTGCAACTTACTTTGTTAAAAGAGCAACTTGAAACGGCGTTGTCCGGAGACACGCTGAGTGCCTATAAACAGCTGATGTCTGATAGCCGTGCTCAGTCGCTTGATAAGGTGATCACTGCCATTGCTAAGGGCGATAACATTGATTATTCACAACTACCGAATAGTGGGCAGTGGTTTTCGCAGGCGACCGGGCAAATTAAGGACGTTAAAGCTTTACTCGACAGCCAGTGGGCACATACGCGTGAAATCAGTGAGGCGTATAAAGCAGATCTGATCAGTCAAATGATCTGGTTGTTTGTGTTGTTTATGATTTTTATGCTTATCATCATAGTGATCAATACGCATTTGTTTACTTCGTTGCGCAGTGAGCTGAATGAGCTAACCGGTATTTTGACTAAAGTGGCGAATAATGGTGATCTGACCTTAGATGTGAGGCTAAAAACTAGTGATGAGTTGGGTAAAATCTCAGAGTCCATTCACAATACGGTGTTTGCTTTTAAGGATCTGCTGGTGGGGTTATCCAAGTCCATTAATGTAGGGACTAAGCTTGGTAATCAAATGGAAAAAGCCGCCGGTCATGTGACTGAAGATGCGCAGCGCACCCAGAGTCTCGCCACCAATATCGCAGCGGCAATTGAACAAATGGCGGCAACCAGCGAAGACATCGCAAAAGCGGCGTCAGACACGTTAAACGCCAGTGATCAGCTCAATGATGAATCTAAAAAGTTACTTGAAGACAACCAACGTAATCTGGATGCCATGCATGTACTGTCGCAGAATATGGAGCAGGTCAATGAAATGGCATTGAACATGGAGCAGCAGGTGGAGGAGATCAACACTATCCTGGATTCAATCCGCAGTGTGGCCGATCAGACCAACCTGTTAGCGCTTAATGCGGCTATTGAGGCGGCCAGAGCAGGCGAACATGGTCGGGGCTTCGCGGTGGTTGCTGATGAAGTAAGGGGGCTTGCTAATAACAGTAAAGGTTCATCTGAACAGATCTCGACTTTACTCAGCAACCTGAATGACATTAGTCGCAATGTGGTGAATGCCATCAAAGAAAATACCGGGCTGGCCAGTAATATTATGAGTGAGGTGGAGCAAACCCGGCAGGTCTCCATGCAGGTGAGTGACCACAGTACTCATGTGGAGCAACTCACGACCTCAGTAGCAACAGCAGCGCAGCAGCAGTCTGTTGTTGCACAGGATATTTCCAGTAACACCACAGCAGTATTGGACGCAGCAAACGAAGAACTTAAGACCTCACAAGCATTAAAGCGACTCTTTGATGATATGAAACTAAACAGTGATACACTACAACGTACTATGGACAATTTTAAAATTGATTAAGCGCAGTAATACCAACACGCCCTGCGCGAGACATCATGTGAGTGCAGGTTATGTTGAAAAAACTATGGCGCTGGGAATCAGGAAGACAAGACTCGGGCTACGATAAAATGTTGTTATGTGGCGCAATCTGGCCCATCAAATTCGACTGTTACCTGATCCATTTCCCGGCGGGCAGTGAAATCAAACAACACGTGGATCAGGTCACCTCCGGCAAACATTACCGGCTCAATATTATCCTCAAACACGCCAAACAAGGCGGCGAATTCGTCTGCCAGAATACCTTGCTGAACTGGTCAAGGGTTAAATTATTCAGACCTGATACAGAACCTCATGCCGTAAGCAGAATCACTGAGGGTAGTCGCTACGTATTGAGTATTGGTTGGGTCAACACGTGACTAAAAGCATATTTTCTGTTGGCTGTAGACGAAAAGCAGACCTGTAATAAAGCTTTCTAAAAAAGCCTGTACCCTTAATGTCATCCATACGCAATTACTTAGGTATGGTGAGCGTGTGAAATACAAAATTTCTGTTGAGAATCTGAGAGGTGAGTAGTACAGGGTTCAATAGGTCCCGACTGGCATACTTTATAGGGTGTTCAACTGATGAAAGTAATAGTCCTGCTTTTCTTATTGTTTGTTGCTTTTTTCTCTTCTGCTAAAAGCAAAATTGCTAAATACCCCCGTGATATAAGTCTCGATTGCAGAGGAGGTGTTGCAAAAATATACGACGAATGTTCGGATCAAAAGAACATCATTAAAATGGCTTTGCTGGAAGCAAACTCAACCAATAAAACGGTATTGCTCGTGTATGGCGCCGAGTGGTGCATCTGGTGCCATGTTTTTGATAAGTACATTGATGGTCAGCGTCGAAAATATGTTTATGAATGGCAATATGATAATGAGCCGCTGAAGTGGAAAATGTATGAAAGAGGTTCAAGAAATATAGACCGTAAGGCACTGGACCTGAATAAATATGTCTCAGACAACTTTGTTGTGGCCTATATAGAGGCAGATTATTCACCCAATGGAGCCGAAGCAATTGAAGGCATTGGGGTCAACTCCGAAGCGATACGAACCTTTCCGTTTTTCTTTTCCATTGATTCGACCGGACAATATGCCGGACATATGCAAGCCTATAACTCAATCAGTGGCCTTGAAAAACGTACGGATAGTGGCAGGGAATATCGAGGCTTTGACAGAGTAATCCTGCTAGGCGAGCTCAAAAAGCTCCGAAATGCAGCAATGCTTAGTGACAGGCAGCTTCAACAATCTCTCAACCAACAGGGCTAAGCATTCTTTTGAAATATCTAAGGGTCTGGGAGGGTATATTCAGCATTGCTCAGGTATTGAGCCAGGAAATCAAAATTAAATAAGGATAGTTATGTATTTAATATGGCTGTTGGCAATACATATGGTGTTGTGTGTAATTATTGGTACGCGGGTTTGTCTGACCCCGACACTAACACTTAAAACAAAGTTAAAATTGCTGCTAATCGCGCTGTTCTTGCCTGTTTTTGGCTCTATTTTGAGTTTCGCGATAAGTCGCAAGATGGAGTTTGGTAACACCGACAGAGGCTGGTACTTTAGCGGCTCAACAGACACCCCGGGTGATGGAGGTGGTGATGGAGGTGGTGATGGAGGTGAATAGGCTCAGGGAAATGCAAAGGGTCTTCTTATACACATAGGCGAATTCAGCACTATGTGTTTCGCGCAACCTAGTGGCGCATTAACAAAAAAGATCATGTAAGATACATTTCGCCTCAGGGCTTATGTTTATCTAATCAAGGGAAGAACAATGAGAAAAAATCTAGGCCCTGTTATTTTTTTAATTGCTGCACTACTGGGTACATTTCCTTCTTACGCCGATGAAGTCTATCGGCTCAGGTTGTTCTTTGGGCTGTCATTGCCAGATGGCGGCGGTGTCTCGCTGGAGCAATGGCAAGCGTTTCAAAATGACGAGATAGTGAAGACCTTTGATGGCTTTAATGTCGTGGACTCGGTGGGCTACTACAAAGGTAAGCCAGAGCGCTCGAAAGTCGTGACCGTGATTGTAGACGAGCAGGGCGTTAAAAAGGCCAAAACACTGGCATCTCTGTATGCTAAAAAATTCAAACAGGATTCGGTGATGATAGTGAAAGTGCCGGTTGCTGAATGGAGCTTTATCGGGCCTCATTATGGCAGTACTTCCAAGGGCCAATAGCCTTTTATATTTTAAAAGCATATAAAATAGGTAAGAGAACACTCCATGAATTCAGAAGTAATGACGAAGCTTTTGCTGTTTTTAAGCATTGTCTTTTGGTCGTCACTGTTTATGGCTCTTTGGGAAAATCAAAACCCGAGTGTTTTCCTAGCTATGTATGAGAGGATTAATGCGTAAAATAATTAGTCTTTTAGTATTGCTTTGTGCTTTAACTTTGTGCGCGTCAGTGTATGCAAACCCCTGTAAAACTGTCTCAGGTACGTTATCGATTTGGAACGGACACCCTCCAAGCTTAAGGCTATCGGATACATCGGATGGTATTCTATATGGTGTTGAAGAAGCGGGAGAAGGGCCCAGGAAAGAAGCGTTACCGACAGGGCTTTATGAACGCTTTTTATCGGGTGAAAATCACATTATGGGCACTTTTTGCTTGGAAATCCTGGAAGATGAGTATTCTGTTGTATATTACAGCTCTGAAATTAGGTTAGTGAGAATCAGTGGTTATTCAGAGTGAAGAACCCCGTATGACTGAAGTGAGACTTTGCAAAGTCAACATTGCGGGGTGGAGCAGGGGATATTACCCTTGCTCCTTTTCTCTTGCCTGATAATTTGGCAGTAGTTCTTCTACAATCTTCTGGGCCGCAATGGTGTAGCGCACGCCGCTGAACATTACTGAGGTATTTTCTTCAATGCCGGTTATCCCGGTCAGTGTCCAGCCTTCGCCTTTTTCCGGGCACCATACTTTGGTGGTGGGGGGAATGACAATATACTCTTCGCTCATCTTAACGACTCCTGACGGCTGTTACTTAAGGTCCGATAGTTTATACTAATTCTGAGTAAAAGAGAGGGCTTTATTGAAAGCTTTTAGATGATGGAATCCCATGCAAATTAAAACACCCAGATTACTGCTCAGATCGGTGAATTATCGTGATGTTCCAGCGCTGGTGGCGCTGTTAAATGACCCTCTGGTAAGTCAGTATAATGATTATGGAGCGCAACTGACACAGCAGGAAGTCAGAGCAATGTTACAGGCCGATTTGGAAGACTTTTATGAAGGACATGGTGGGCGCTTTGCCATTGAGCATGGGGGCGTGTTCATAGGGACTATTGGACTATATGACTGTGACGTAAAGGCAAAACATATTCACCTTGGCATCGAACTTGCGCCCAAATTTTGGCATCAGGGGCTGGCCTCAGAGGCGCTCAGTGCAACCCTAAATGCTTTGGGTACAATGGTACCTGGCTGCAAGGTGTCACTGGTATTGGGTAAGGTTCAGCAAAATAATTTGGCATGCCAGCGCTTGTTGAAACACTGTGGGTTTCGAAAAGTCAGAGATGGTGCCATTGCCATCTTCGCGTTTTGTCCGTTGCGTGAAGAGGCCGGTTACTTTGATGAGTATGCAGCCTTTGTCAGTCTGTGACTGTAGTTAGCTATCTATGATAGTGCTTTTTCACCTCTCGGGGCTGTTCACTGAAATACAACTGAAATTGTCGGCTAAAATAGCTGTGATCCGTAAAGCCCACCGAAAAAGCAATTTCACTGATTGAATCGTTGGTCTCTATGAGTAATTTTCGGGCTTGTTCGAGCCGTACCTGAGTCAAAAACTGTTTTGGCGTGATATTCAGGTGCTTTTTAAAGCGTCTTTCTAGTGCACTGACTGATAGGTGGCTCGCTTCTGCTATATCCGTCAGTTTTAGTGGCTGAGCAAAGTTAGCTCTGATGTATTCTACTGGTGTCTTGAGCGCGCTCATTCCAGGTTGTGTGCAGCTAGGTGCATGGAGCTTTTTTGACATACCATAAGTACCGACAATCTCGCCTTGTGAAGAATACAGAGGGCGTTTGGAAGTAACATACCAGGCAAGGTCGTCGGAGCCTTCGGGTTGGTTTACTTCAAGCCGTTCGGTAACCAACTGACCAGCCATCACTTTTTCATCATCTACCATATATTGGTGGGCGAGGTGAGCTGGTGCAAAAGCCAGGTCGGTCTGACCAAGTATTTGATGTAAAGAAGACACACCGATGTGCGCAAGGAACGCTTCATTACCGTGCACGATTTCCCCTTTTGCATTTTTTACCCAAAATAACGTACCCGGGAGTATGTCGAGCATGGCTAATAATTGAGAAAAGTGAACAGAATCGAAGAACGTATCGCTCTGATTGCAATCATTATCCATAGCCTTGTAGCCTACTATTTTTCAATTATTATTATTTATACAATATACATGATTTCAAGTCACTAAATTTAAAGAGCTTTGCCATTAGGGTGTCTTCTTTGAATACAATGTCGCCGATTTTCTTGCATTATTGTCCGATTTTGACCTAACGCATATATTCACTTCCTATTTACCATTGTTGCGATATCAGAAAAATAAGACAGCAGAATTAAGTAAATGAAAAAAATTAAGATGGGAATGGTCGGCGGCGGCCCGGACGCCTTTATTGGGGCTATACATCGAATGGCAGCGCAGCTTGATGGACAAATCGAACTGGTATGTGGCGTATTCAGCAGTACGCCACAACGCTCATATGAATACGGAAGACACCTGGGTTTAAAGGCATCTCGCTGCTATCGGCATTTCAATGACATGCTGGAGCAAGAGTCGTCATTGCCAGAGGGCGAGAAAATGGAGCTATTAGCCATAGTGACGCCAAACCACCTGCACTTTCAAATGGCCAGCGATGCGATTAAACATGGTTTTCACGTGATTTCAGATAAACCAGCCACCATCTCATTGGCACAGGCACTTACCTTGGCTCGTCAGCTTGCCTGTTCTGACGTGTTATATGCGCTGACCTATACCTATACAGGCTATCCAATGGTCAAAGAAGCGAGATATCGGGTACATGCAGGTGAGTTAGGAACAGTTCGCAAAATTATTGTTAGTTATCAGCAGGGCTGGCTGAGTGGTAAAAACGCTGAGAGTACAAAACAAGCTAGCTGGCGACTTGACCCTGAACAGGCTGGGTTAAGTTGTTGTATGGGCGATATTGGTGTCCATGCTGCTAACCTGGCCGAGTACATCTGCGGTCAGGCTATCACGCATGTATGCGCGGATCTTGATACAGCTTACGAGCATAGGGCACTGGATGATGATGGCACAGTACTACTCAGATTTGGTGATGAAATCAAAGGTGTATTGCTGGCCAGTCAGGTAGCAACAGGAGAAGAGAACAACCTTTCCATCAGTGTTTATGGAGATAAAGGAAGCCTAAAATGGCAGCAGCAATCCCCTAACAGCCTGACACTCAGATATGCTGACAGCTCGATGCGGGTTATCCGTAGTGGGGTTGCCAATGAATCCCCCCTTGCTATTGCAAACACAAGATTGCCGGCAGGTCACCCTGAAGGGTATGTAGAAGCCTTTGCCAATTTATATCGTAATTTTGCAGCGCAAATTCGGGCGAAAAAATCAGTTCAACTACCTTGTGACAGTGCACGAGACGTACCCGGGATTAAAGAAGGGATCCGGGGGATGGCGTTTATCGATAGTGTCGTGCGGGCCAGTGAATCATCACAAAAATGGCATGCCGTTCAGGGAGCGCAATTACATGACTGAAATTAAAGGGCCAGGCATCTTTTTAGCTCAATTTATCGAGGATGAGGCGCCATATAATTCATTGGAAGGGCTTGCAGAGTGGGCATCAAGCCTGGGATACAAAGCGATTCAGTTGCCAACACACATTGGCTCTCTTTTTGATTTAGAGTGCGCAGCCCAAAGCAAAGATTACTGTGAGCAGATTAACGCACTGCTGGCTCGTTACAACCTTGTAATTTCAGAACTTTCAACACATATACAGGGACAACTAGTGGCTGTAGCCCCATGTTATGTTGAGATGTTTGCCGGATTTTATCCAAACACCCTGAATAATGATCCCGACTCTATTTCTTTGTGGGCGAGTGAACAGCTTGCGCTTGCCGCTCAGGCCAGTAAAAATTTAGGGCTCAGTGCACATGCCACTTTTTCCGGCGCACTGCTTTGGCCCATGGTTTATCCCTGGCCTCAACGGCCAGCCGGTTTGGTAGAGCAGGGGTTTGAAGCACTTGCGCGGCGTTGGATGCCGATCCTTGAGGTATTCGATATTGCAGGGGTAGACGTTTGTTTTGAACTGCATCCCGCGGAAGATTTACATGATGGAGCGAGTTTCGAGGCGTTTCTCAGACATGTTAACCATCATCCCAGAGCCAATATATTATATGACCCAAGCCATCTGCATCTGCAACAGCTGGATTATCTTGCCTTCATTGATTTGTATCACGACAGGATCAAGGCGTTTCACGTTAAGGATGCGGAATATCGTATCAATGGTCGAACCGGTGTGTACGGCGGATATCTTAGCTGGCAAGACAGAGCTGGACGTTTTCGCTCCCTTGGCGACGGTCAAATCGATTTTAGCGCAATCTTCAGCAAACTCACGCAATATGGCTTCGATGGCTGGGCGGTACTGGAATGGGAGTGCTGCATAAAAGATCCTTATATCGGTGCTTTGCAGGGGGCCCAGATCATTAAAGATCTTATCATTAAACCGACATCGAAAGCATTTGACGATTTTGTCGGCGGAGCCAGTTGTGAGATCACAAACCGGCGTCTCCTTGGGCTAGAGGAGCGTGAAATATGAGCAGGCAAGTCAAGCAATGGGCGTTTATTACAGCATGCGTTGCGCTGACAGTAACAGCGATGACTTTTGCTATCCGTGCAGGCATGTTGTCGCAGCTTAGCCTGGTATTGCAGCTGACCGACAGCCAGCTTGGCTGGGTTAATGCAATGGCATTTTTCGGATTTCCTGTAGCCACAATCGTTGGAGGTGCACTTTACAAAGTGCTGGGTGCTAAGCGGTTACTCATGATTGCATTTATTGGCCATATTTTGGGTTTATTGTGCACCCTGTTTGCCTCTGGATTCTACAGCCTGATGTTTGCAACCTTCCTTATAGGTCTGGCGAATGGCGCTGTTGAAGCAGGCTGTAACCCAATGGTTACCCAGTTATTTCCTGGTAAACAAACAACCATGCTAAACCGGTTTCATGTTTGGTTTCCGGGCGGTATCGTGTTGGGAGCGCTGGTTTCAATATCAATGACCTATTTGGGCCTTGGCTGGCAGTCTCAGTTTGCCTGCCTGCTTGTTCCGACTTTGCTATATGGCGCATTGCTTATTCGTTTACCCGACAACTTTACCGAAGAGCAGACGCCTGCGAATTCGCAGCGCCCTGCGTTAAAGGCGCTGTTTTCACCACTCTTTTTGTTCATGCTGTTGTGTATGACACTGACGGCGAGCACTGAGCTGTTAACCCAACAATGGATTGAGCGCATACTCCGGGAGTCCGGTGCTTCTGCCATGCTGACTCTGGCGCTGATCACTGGGGTTATGGCTGTCGGGCGTTATTTTGCAGGGCCTGTCATTAAGCAACTTAACCCACTGGGTGTGCTGCTCATGTCCTCTGTGACGGCGTATTTAGGGATCCGCTTTATGGCCATTGCCCAGGGCACAGAGGTGTATTACGCGGCTATCATTTTTGCCCTGGGGGTCACTTATTTTTGGCCCACTATGCTTGGATTTGTGTCTGAGAAGCTGCCCAGGACTGGTGCACTTGGCCTGGGAGTAATGGGGGCTGCTGGCATGCTTGCTGTTAGTATCTGGAACCCTGTTATAGGCCAGTTAATCGAGCGAGAGCAGGCACCAGGCACTCAAAATGCATTCGATACTTTAGTTGCTTTGAGTTACTTCCCACTTAGTCTGATTGTGGCTTTTGGACTGCTTTTGTTGGGCAGCTTCTATAAAGCCAGACGCCAAACTCCTAAAGAGGTATGCCATGACAGCTGAACACACTAATCAATCAAGAAGGCGCTTTTTACAGGGCGTACTCATTAGCTTGGGAGCTGGTCTGAGCCAGGGATTTATTGGTGAGAATGCGCTGGCAGCAGCGCTGAGTTATCGGATTACGCCTGACGGTGAACCCCATCAGGCCAGAGTGCTGAGTAATGAACAGCTGAAGCTGCTAAAGAGAGTATGCAACACTATAATCCCGGCGACTGAAACGCCCGGCGCTGGTGATATAGGCGTTCATGGTTTTATTGATCACTATCTATATCATTGCTACGACCTGAATGCACATACCCGTATGCGGGCGATACTGAGCGTTATCGAAACCAGCAGTCTGCGTATATATGGACATTCATTCGCACTGCTTAATGATGAAAAGCAAGTGGTTCACTTAACCCGGCTAGAGACCGCAGCCAAGCCGTTCTCAGAGCAGCAACGCGCTGATTTTAAACAGCTTAAGGCACTGGTTTGCTTTGGTTATTATACGTCAGAAACCGGAGCCAGTAAGGAGCTTGTATATCAGGCTTATCCCGGTGGATTCAAAGGTCAGGTTGCCTATAGCGGGCAAGCTGGCTATGGCTCATTGGCTTATTACTAAGGAGCTATGATGTACATCAAAGAATCAAAACAAACGTATGATGCCATTGTAATTGGCTCTGGGATAACGGGAGGATGGGCTGTAAAGGAATTCTGTGAAAAAGGCTTTAAAACACTGCTCATCGAGCGAGGGCGGGTTGTTGAGCATCGTAAAGATTACGTCGGCGAAGGTAAACCACCATGGGAACAGACGCTTCGTAGCAAAGTGCCACGGGCGGAGGTTGAACAGCAATATCATATTCAGAAAAATTGCTATGCCTTTAATGACAGTACTAAGCACTTTTTTGGCAATGATAAAGACTTACCTTTTGGAACGGCAAAGGGCACTGATTTTTGGTGGATCCGCGCCAATCAGTTGGGGGGTAAATCTTTATTATGGCATCGCTTTTCATATCGCTGGAGTGACTTTGACTTTAATGCGAATAAATTGGATGGATATGGAAATGATTGGCCTATTCGATATCAAGACCTGGTGCGCTGGTATTCCTATGTAGAGCGTCATGTGGGTATTTGCGGACAGAAAGAGTCATTGCCACAGCTTCCCGACAGTGAATTTTTACCTCCGTTTGATATGACGGCGCCTGAGTTATACATAAAACAACAGCTTGAAGCCGCTTTTCCTGATAGAAAGCTGATCCACGGCAGGCAGGCACATTTGACTAAACCCAGCACACATCATCTGGCTCAGGGCCGGGGACAGTGTCAGGCGCGTAATGAATGCCAAAAAGGTTGTTCCTTCGGTGCATACTTCTCGACGCAAAGCTCAACACTTCCAGATGCAGCGAAAACCGGAAACTTACATATAGCGCCAAATAGCGTGGTGCACAGCCTGATCTACGATGCCATCAGCAATCGCGTTAAAGGTGTGCGAGTCATAGATAATGATGACCTGTCACAACGCGAGTATTTTGGCAAAGTGGTGTTTTTATGTGCATCTACGCTGGGTTCTACACAAATCTTGCTTAATTCTCGTAATAAGGCTTTTCCTAACGGCCTTGCCAATCGCTCTGGCGTACTAGGCCATTATCTTATGGATCATAACTATAACGCCTGGGCCCGAGCAGAGATCCCTGGCTTTGAAGACTCTTTTTATTCCGGCAGACGTCCAGGTGGCTTGTACATACCTAATTTCTACTTCAAGCCGGATCCGAAAAGACCATTCTTACGCGGATATGGCATGTCTGCGGGAGCTTATCGCGAGGACTGGAAGGCGTTGCAGCACAAGGATGGTATTGGTGTCGCATTCAAACAACGGTTACAAAAGCCTGGAAAGTGGCAGTTCTGGCTGGGGGCACAGGGAGAGATGTTGCCCCGATTCGAAAACAGTGTGCAACTGCACGCATTTAAAAAAGACAAATGGGGTATACCACAGCTTGAGATTAACTGCCGTTTCTCAGAAAACGAGCGACTGATGATGCTGGACGCCGCAGAGCAGGGCCAGGCAATGTTAGAAAAGATAGGCCTGGAAAATGTTTCTTCCGGCCTGCATGACAAACCGCCCGGATCAGGGATCCACGAACTGGGTACAGCCAGAATGGGCAAGGATCCGAAAGACTCTGTACTTAACGGTTTTAACCAGAGTCATGATATTCCAAATCTATTTGTTACTGACGGAGCGAGCTTTTGCTCATCCGCGGTGCAAAACCCCAGTCTGACATTTATGGCATTAACAGTCAGAGCTGTGGACTACGCGGCGAAAGAAATCGCCGCAAGACGTATTTAAAAAATAAGGATACTTACTATGACGTTTTTTAAACGCTTTCTCACAACGCTGGTATGCACGGGGTTGCTAACTGCATGTAACGCGCAAAAGGATGCTCACGGCGAAGACAATCAAGCGGTTTTGCGCCTTGAACGGTCACAGATCCCCGCAATTAGTGTGCAGTTATGGTCCGTCAACCATACGCTGAAAAAGGACTTTAAGGGCACTTTAGAAGCTATTTCGGCAATGGGGTTTGATGCGGTTGAATTTGCCGGAGACTTTGGCCCTTATCACAATGATCCGCAGGGGTTAAAACGTTATCTGGATGCTCTTGGTCTTGAGGTAAGTGGTGCACACGTAAAAATGCGTGATTTAACCGACGATAAGTTTGAACAGACAGTGGCTTTTTATCAGCAGTTGGGCAGTCCTATGATGATAGTGCCCAGTGATAAACGGGCAGAGCAGGCCGAAACCATAGAATCTTTTGTAGCGGAGCTGAATGAAGTAACGATAAAAATGCGGGCTAAAGGTATGCGTTTTGGTTTTCATAACCATGACCGCGAGCTGGTGCCTTACAAAAACAGCACGTACTGGGATTATATTGCTGCAAATACGCCCGAAGATTTTGTATTGCAACTGGATGTGGGCTGGGCCGAGTACGCTGGAAAAGATCCCGTGGCGTACATTAATCGCTATCCGAACAGAACCATTACTACGCACTTTAAAGCCAAATATCCAGCAACAGTGACAAATAAGAAACCCCTAATCGGACAGGATGTAACTAACTGGCCCGCGGTGATCTACGCCAATGTTAAAAGTGGTGGGACACAATGGCTAGTGCTGGAGCAAGAAGAATACCCGGACGGATTAACTCAACTAGAGGCGGTTCAGGTATCAAAGCAAGGATTGGACGACATCATTGCACAACTGACTAATTAGGTCAGCGCACAACGACATAATTTAGACCTTTTTCCATTGTGAATGCCACGAAGAGGGCATAGCAGTCGGGTGCGTGATTGCACCCAAAGTTACACCAGAACAACAAAGCATATCAGCCCGTACCGTCAGTCATTGGGCGGGCTGTACAAAGCACTACATATCAACAACAAGGATACAACAAGATGAAGAAACGCATTATTGCGGGGCTATGCTCGTTTAGTGCCTGCATTGCACCTTTAGCAGTGCACGCAAGCGTCAAACATGCCAACACCGTGACGAACGCAGTTGAAGCGAAACTTGCGCACAATGAGTGGCCTCAGGACCCGCTCGTACCCAGCTGTGGCGCAGACCACAATGGTCAGGACTGGGCAAAATTGCAAAAATCTACAGCTAAGCAACCTGTGGGGTTGATGGCACCATTTGCACAGCCCATGATGGTAGCAGCGCAAAGTGCGCCATTGTCGCCCGAGCTATTGCGCAATAGCACCGCAGTGGCGGGGCGCTACTATATCCCAGTTGTGTTCCATGTATACGGTGACGCCTACAACTGCAGCGATGCCAGCCAGAAGTGTCTGACTGACGAGAAAATACAGGATGCGCTGACTAAGTTAAATAATGACTTTCTGGGATTGTCGGTTGACTCACCTGAGGTCTCTCCTCAGTTTCAGGCGATCCGTGAAAATTTGAATATCGAATTTGTGCTGGCGGGTAAAGACCCTCAGGGCAACCCGACTAATGGCATTGTTCGCTATAGTCACGATCAGACCGGCTACGGTAACCATGATGATGAAACGCTGGCGAAAATACAGGCTGATGCCTGGGACAACTTCAGTTATATGAATGTGTATCTCATGCATGACTTGTATGATGATGGTAAGGAGACTAATTCCGGTGTTGCCTGGTATCCGGAATTAGCGATGACTGAGGAAAATACCGCACGAGTCGTCTATAACGGCCATTATGTAGGTAACAACACCAGTGAAAATTTTCGCTCGGTACTGACCCATGAATTTGGCCATTGGCTTAACCTGATCCACACCTTTGAAACTAAGCAGTGTTCAATTACGAACGAAGCGTTCTGTGATTCAACCGGAGACCGTAGCTGCGATACACCGCAGATGTCTATGCCCAATGAAATGCAGAACAATGCGCCTAACTGCCTGGGACAGGCTACCAATACCGAAAATTTCATGCACTACTCAGACAACTACGCCATGTTTACGCGTGAGCAGGTATCTCGCATGACTGCGGCACTACATAACCCTGCCAGAAACACCTTGTGGTCTAACGATAACCTGATCAAAACAGGTCTGTCTCAGTATGTCAGCGACTCAGGTCATCCGTGGGATGGTAACTCGGGGTTAGATGTGGAACCGCAGGGAGAGGTACTGGCCAGTTATCAAATTCCTTTTGCAGGCAAAGATACGGTGGAGACTTTTGAGATAAACTTGCCGTATAACGCGCACAATATCTTGTTCTATCTCAATGGTCACAGCGAAGATCCGGATTTGTATGTATCAAAAGGGCAGGTACCAACACCACCTGCCAATGCGGAAGATCAATGGGTAGCCGATTTGATATCTTTCAACAGTCCTGGAGACAGTGAAGCGGTTACGGTAGATACACCCGATGTCCATTCCCCCTATTTTGCCTCGGTTCATGCATTTACTGCCTACAGCGATACCACGCTGAGTGTGATCCAAGGTGCAGACCCTTACCTCAATGAGGGGGAGCAGCGTTATTCCTTGTTTAAACTCGATGGCCTATGGGCGAATAAGCACAATGCTTCCTGGCCGGACCGTGCCGGTAAAACCTTTGACTTCCAATTCAGTGTACCGCAAGAGGCTACCCGTACTGTGGTTGTCGTCCCTGGCGGTTATCAGGGGCCGAAGATGGCAGATGGGTCAATCAAGAGAAATGGCGATTTGGATATGTACGTGGCCAAAGACAGAGCTGTCTCAAAAACACAGTTTGATTGTCGACCTTTCACCTGGAAAGGGATCACGGAATACTGTGAGTTTGAGGGGGGTGGTGATTTTGATGTGATCATCGATCCCTTTGAAACTTACACCAATGCCAGCATTCAGGTGTATTACGAAATAGCAGATACGCAAAACCAACTACCATTCGCGAATATCAACGGCCAATCGCGCGCAGAAGCGGTAGGTCACGCACTTGAGTTTTCAAGCGCTGGGTCTAACGATCCAGATGGTGAGATAGTCTCATTTCTGTGGGATTTTGGCGATGGGACGCAAAGCACTCAAGCAGAAGTCGACCATATTTATACAATGACCGGTACTTATCCGGTTAGCCTTACGGTTACTGATAATGCCGGGAATCAAAGCACAGCACATGCCAGCGCAGTGATCACTGAGCTATCGCCAGAGGATGCACCTTTGTGCAATGAGTGTGAACGTATTTACCTGGCCGATGAGCTAAACCTGGCAGCCAGAACTGGTGGACAGGCTTATAGTTTTGAATTTGCAGTGCCGGATGCTGCGTCTCTGGTAACTTTTGAGCTGGTGGAGCGTTACAGTGGAGACCCGGATATTCATGTTAGTCGAAATCAGGCCGTGTCCAAGTCTCAGTATGACTGTCGTCCCTGGGAAGCGCCAAATCAAACCGAATTATGTCAGTTCGAGCAAGGCGGTATATATCACGTGATGATTGACCCGTTCAAGGATTATGAATCGCTGCGCTTCAAAGCGTACTATGATATCCATCGTGATGCTGACCGTTCAGCACCGAACCGTTTACCGATAGCCAACGCTGGTGGTAACCAAATCGTCAGAGCCGGGGAGCTGGTTTTGCTGGATGGACGTCAGTCGAGCGATCAGGATGGCGAGCTTGTTACCTATCTGTGGGATCTTGGGCATGGCACGACTCAGGTGGGTGAGACTATCAGTCATCACTTCGAACGTGCTGGCAGTTACCCCGTGAGCCTTACTGTGACCGATGATAAAGGCGCGAGCAGCAGCAAACAGGTGATCATTCGGGTATTGCCAATTGGTGACTTTGATGAAGATGGCAATGTTGACAGTGATGACATCAGCGCGGTGCGCGCCGCTATTGCAGCAAACCTGCCATTGGACAGCTCGTTTGATATCAATGGCGATGGCGTGATCGACAACGCTGATGTAACCGAACTGACTGCTTTGTGTAGCTTTGCAAATTGCTCCAACATTCCACCGCCACCTCAGCCTCCATTTGCACAGGCCAGTGTAGTAACGAGCGACATTCAAATTGGCCAGTCAGTGGCGTTCAGTAGTGCGGGCTCGGACGATGAGTATGGTCAGATCACAGCTTTCCACTGGGACTTTGGTGATGGCGCACAAAGCGACTTTGCCAACCC
Organism: Pseudoalteromonas rubra; assembly: GCF_000238295.3. Taxonomy (NCBI): domain Bacteria; kingdom Pseudomonadati; phylum Pseudomonadota; class Gammaproteobacteria; order Alteromonadales; family Pseudoalteromonadaceae; genus Pseudoalteromonas; species Pseudoalteromonas rubra. Next base: position 334,706 of record NZ_AHCD03000035.1, on the reverse strand, counting down.
AAATCACAGTTACGCACTAGCAGGCGTATATCAGGCAACTTTAACGGTCACCGACAATGACAATATGACAGCCAGCGCAGTTGTCACAGTAATCGTTGACCATCCGCCCCTGACTAACGCTTGCACGGGCTCAGATGGTTCAGCGGTGAGACGTCTGACTCCGAGTCAACCGCACTGCATCAACAGCACCCGAGGCTATTCATTTGCAGGAATGGATCGCGGTCCAAAAACAGTTGCTGTTACATTGATTAATGCGCCCGCAGATACCCGTATTTACTTTGGTGACGGTCACTGGCCCAAATCAGATGGCAGCGATCATGACGCGGTGTCTGTGACAGACGCTGATCAGCAATGTCTGTTTTATGAAATCACAGACCAATCTCGCTACTGGGGCTATCTGGTGATGTCAGGTAACCCGCTTGGCGCCACAATCGTTGTTGATTATGACGTTGCTGGTTGCCGCCCACACTAATCCCTGAAGACTTAAGCCACACCTTGTGTGGCTTATTTATTTCTACATCCATCGGGCACTGTCTTGAGGGTTAACTGTGCCTGGAATATAACAATATAATTAAATGAGACAACAACATGTATAAAGTAATCAAGATGACACCTCTGGTCATCGCGCTAAGCTCAGCCTCTGGCTGGGCGCATGGTGACAGAGAAACAGCGACACCCATAAATGACTTTAATGCTGTCGACGTTGCGCATATCCATGCCGATACTGAGTATAAAGCGGATGCAATGCACAGTAACAGGCAAATCACACCGAAAACTGAACAGCCTTTTGCAAGTCGTGTTTTTATGTCTTTCAGTAATGCGCTTTCGACTTCAACCGTTTGCCCCGATGAGGTATTCAGCCATCTCAGTGGTTCAGTTTTTCTGGAGGCGATAAGACGTCATGGTAAAGTCTGTATCGATACCTTGTTTAATGATAAGCCTGAAACTCTGACTCTGGGGGCCTACACAGATGCTAACTTTGCCACCGTTATCAATGAACTGAATAACCGCTTGGTTAACTACGATGGTCAGACTGATGTTCCCTACCTTAGCGATCTGTTTTATTGGCTAAAAGCCTATGCGTATTACGACTTCAGACGTTTTGTGAACCCGACGACACAGCAAGCTATGGTTAGTGCTATCAATACTCTCTATGCCAGTGATCATTTCTTTGATAAAACAGAGACCAACGCACAATTGATCCGCAGTGCGACAGGCATCATTAAAAATGCACAAATAGGTCAGTTTCTGGTGCCACTGACGCTTGGTCTGTTAGCCAGATACGATGAATCCTATGAGCAAATTAATGACTGGGGGCGCTCAGCAACCCCTTTGTTCTGGCAAGTTCTGAATGACTGTGCGCGTGATACAAGTTGTCGTTCACAACAGCATACACACGCTCTGATAGATGCAATTACGGGTTTCATTAATGACAACCTCAATTGGCTGAGCAAGTCAGAAAATGATTACCATTTGTTCAACCTAGGGTACCAGCTGGTTAATTTTTATCGTGGAGAACAAGATCCTCACTTTGCCCAGTTAGAATCCAAATTACAAACTGAGATCACACGCATACTGAACAGCTACGGGCCGCTCAAAACCAACCGTGAACGAACGCTATATCTGGCTGTACTCGAATCGATCAATTACAACCGTCAGTGTGACGCTTACGCGGTGTGTGACAAGCCACAGGAAATTATTTCGCAGGTACTAGGCAATCGTCTGATGTGTCCGTCAGGCAATCTGTTTATCTGGGCGCAGGATATGACTGCGGAGCAGCTGGCATGGACTTGTAATTCGCTCAAGGCTCATGAAGACCACTTTCATCAACTGTTGCGTACAGATCGGGTTCCGGTTACACCGGATGACAACGACTCGCTCAGAATGGTGATATTTAATGATAAAAAAGAGTGGGTCACGTACGGTGGAGTGCTGTTTAATGTCAGCACTAACAATGGGGGAACTTATCGGGAGGGAGATCCGTCCGCGCCGGGCGATCAGGCTACCTTTTATGCTTATGAACACGTATCTGAGCGGCCGGTTTTTGACATCTGGAATCTGCGGCATGAGTATGTTCATTATCTGGAAGGGCGTTATATCTCAAAAGGCGACTTTCATGACAGCAATAGCGCGGGTCGTACAGTCTGGTTTGGTGAAGGGATTGCGGAATATAGCTCGCTGAAGAACTGTAACCCTTATGCTGTTGAAGAGGCCAGAAAGGGGACTTATTCACTTTCCACTATATTTAGCAACGAGTATGGAGTGGGGCAAACACGGATCTACGACTGGGGCTACCTGGCAACACGCTTTATGTACGAGCAACAAAACGCCGCGTTCTTCGATATGCTGACATTGTTTAAGGAAGGCGACTTCGCGCGCTACCGCTCTGAGCTGGTAGACAAATGGGTCGCTCAGAAGTTGTATGACGACCAGTTTGCAAACTGGCTGGGACAAGTAGATTCGACAGGGTGTGTTATTGACACCACGCGTCCTCCTTCACCAGTGGAGCCTGTGAATGTTGATGACATTCAGGGGAGTGATCAGGTTGGCATCAATGCCTGTGGGGTGCAATCAGCGTCTGACAGAACTTTGGCGGGTCAGGCCAGGTGTTTGTCAGGTACAGATACCCGACAGCTAAAAGAGTACCCTATTTACGTGCCCGAAGGGCTGCAAAACGTTTCTCTGGAGATCACGCTACGTCATGGCACGGGCAATGCGGATCTTTACTATGAGTATGGCCGTCCGGATAACGGCTGGCGTTATACCCATGAATCAACAGGGCCCAATAATGATGAAACCCTGGTTTTAGATAACATCGAAAAAGGTTGGCACTATATTGCGGTTGGCACTGAAACAGGCTATCAAGATGCCACTTTGTTAGCCCGTTATATTCAGCAGCCTATTACAGGTGAAAATGAACTGCAAAATGGGGTTGCTGTTCCCGTCAATGTGTCTGATAGCGGTCAACTGATGTATACCATGGCGGTGCCTGCTGGTGCGACTAATATTACCTTCAACACCACAGGCGGAACAGGGGAGCTTGACTTACATGTGAAGTTTGGTAACGAGGCAAGCAAAACTGACTATGACTGTCGTCCCTGGAAAGTCGGTAACCGTGAAACCTGTTATTTTAGTACAACGAGTGGCGGGGTTTACTATATCCTGCTGAGCGCCGACCCCATGTTTAGCGGAGCTACGCTGACGGGGCGTTATGACATTAATTAACCTGTAACTCTTACTGACAGAGCCAAAACTGAAAACCCGGCATCATTGCCGGGTTTTCAGTTTTGGCTAGCAAAAATGCTTATTCCAGCCCTTTTTTGCTGTACAGCGTCACTTTATCCGAAACCAAAGTCACTTTAATGTGTTTGCTGTCGTTGCCCCAGGTGCAGTTGGTGTGCAGGGTTTTTTCTTCGCATTGATCTGCAGATCCCAGAATTTGTTCCAGCTCAGTTTTGTCCATACCCACTTCGATTTTATCGTAGTTTTCCATGCTTACTTTAGAGCAGGCGGCCAGGCCGAGGAGCAGAGTCAGGGTTAAAATTTTTTTCATAGTAGTTTCCGTCAGTGTCTGTATTTTCTGATTTGGAAGATGATCCCCATTTTGGGATGATCTAAATAATGAATGTCGCCGCTGTATACCCGGGTAAACTGAGACATTCTGGCGCTTTGCAGGTCGCCTTCATCACTTTTGTAATGATAGTCAAAGTTACTGGTAACATATAAATAATGCCGTATGTGGATTTTCATCCAGCCCTGTAGCTGCCACAGTGTCGGATCTTGTTCCTTTTGTGCAACTTGTTTGGGTTGGCTCAGCAGGCTGATAAAGCCATCGTCCGGGGCACCTAAACGGGCCACATAGCTGGCGGGTTGCTCAAACTTTTGCCCGCCATAAACGAGTATATTTGGGGCGCGCTTTTTACTTTGGTCGGGAAAGCGCCAGCCGGTATGCAGAATTGGTTCCAACCCTTTCTTTTTTAACTTATTGAGCACGCTGTCAAATTTAAGCTGCTCTTGGTTGAGCAAGTAGATGCTTTGTTTATGGTCCTGCGGCTCTGCGTGGGGCGTAAGCGGCAGTTGTTGATACTGCGCCATATAGTCAACGCCATCGGCGCAGTGCCAGGATGCATCTTGTTGAACAAAGCGGCTGGTAACAGTGCGCGGATCAAAGCGACTGTCACCATTGAGACAAGCCTGCTGGCCGGCACTGTTGTAGCCTTTAGTGAGCAGGTCCAGTGTTCGGTTTAAATCCAGCTCGGGATTTTCAATCGTAAAATCCTCTTGCAGTTGCTCGTTATCCTGCTGAGCGAAGGCGATCAGCTCAACTTCATACCAGCGTTTTGCGCTGGCCGAAGCTGAGGCCAGCAGCGCAGCGCTCAGTAATGTCAGGGAAAGGGCTGTCCTTATCATGCCACCGCCTTTTTCTGAAAGTCGTCAATCATTGCATTTACCAGTTTTAAACGTTCCTGCCCATTTTTCTCTTCGATATTAAAGCGCAACTTGCTGGCACCTTCCATGCGGTACACAGTCGGGTTGCTTTGTATCAGAGCAATGATGAATGTCGGGTTAACCGTGGTACTGGCACTGAACTCAAAGTAGCCGCCTTTTTGGTTGGCTTCCACTTTGGTGATCCCCAGTTTAGCCGCTTTTGATTTCAAAAGTTGAATACTAAAGAGGTTTTTCGCGGCATCCGGCAGTAATCCAAAGCGGTCAATCAGCTCGACCTTCAGCTCGTCCTGCGTGTCTTCATCATTGGCGCTGGCAATACGCTTGTACATGCTCAGGCGCATGTTTACATCATGGATATAGTCATCAGGCAGCAGTGCTGGGATTTTCAGGTCCACATCGCTTTGCTGTTGTAACAGATTCTCCAGGGTTGGCTCTTTTCCGTCTTTAAGTGCTTGTACAGCCTGCTCAAGCATTTCCATGTAGAGGGTAAAGCCGACGGTTTGGATCTGACCGCTCTGTTCATCACCCAGTAGTTCACCCGCGCCCCGGATCTCCAAATCGTGCGTCGCCAAGGCAAAGCCGGCGCCGAGGTCTTCAAGTGATTCAATGGCCTGAAGTCGTTTTACGGCATCTTTGGTCAGCGTCTGGCTGTTGCGGGTCAGCAGGTAGGCATAAGCCTGATGGTGACTGCGACCAACCCGGCCACGTAACTGGTGCATCTGTGCCAGACCTAGCTTATCGGCACGGTCCATGATGATGGTATTAGCTGACGGGATATCGATACCGGTTTCTATGATGGTGGTACACACCAGCACATTGTGTTTCTGATGATAAAAGTCACTCATCAGCTGTTCGAGTTCTTTTTCGCGCATCTGGCCATGGGCGATGGCAATGCTGGCCTCAGGCACCAGTACGGCAATGTCGGCTGCCGTTTTATCTATGGTTTCGACATTATTGTGTAAGAAGTACACCTGACCGCCGCGTTTAATTTCCCGCAGGATGGCTTCGCGGATCACCTCGTCGTTGCGCTCCTGCACAAAGGTCTTCACTGCCAGGCGTTTTGCGGGTGGTGTTGCAATGATTGACAGGTCGCGCATGCCACTCATGGCCATATTCAGGGTTCGTGGAATAGGTGTTGCTGTGAGCGTGAGTATGTCTACGTCGGCGCGTAGCTGTTTGATCTTTTCTTTTTGTCTTACCCCGAAGCGGTGCTCTTCGTCGACAATCAATAAGCCCAGATCTTTATACTTGATGCTCTGTTGCAGCAGTTTGTGGGTGCCGATCACAATATCAAGCTGGCCGTTTTCAAGCTTGTCGAGGGTGTCTTTTTGCTCTTTCGTGCTGTTAAAGCGGGATAATACACCGACCTCAATGGGCAAGGAGGCAAAGCGGTCGCGGAAGTTCTCATAGTGCTGCTGTGCCAGCAAAGTAGTGGGCACCAGCACGGCAACTTGTTTGTTGTCATTTATCGCCACAAAGGCCGCACGCATAGCGACTTCTGTTTTACCAAAACCAACGTCACCACACACCAGGCGATCCATTGCCAGTGGGGTTTGCATATCTCCCAGTACGGCGTCAATGGCGTTACGTTGATCGTCAGTTTCTTCAAACGGGAAGGTATCACTGAATTCGCGATAGGCCTGGCCGTCGAGTTTGAATAAATGACCCGGCTTGCTTTGACGTTTAGCGTAGATGTCCAGCAGCTCTGCAGCAACATCTCGGACTTTTTCCGCGGCGCGGCGTTTGGCTTTTTCCCAGACGTCAGAGCCGAGTTTATGCAGCGGGGCTGAGGCTTCTTCCCCCCCGGAGTATCGGCTTAGCATGTGTAGTGCAGATACGGGCACATAGAGCTTGGCCTCATTGGCATAAATGATGGTCACAAACTCTGTGGCAACACCCGCGGCATCAATGGTCTGCAGGCCAAGGTATCGACCGACACCATGGTCCAGGTGGACAATTGGCTGGCCTTCTTTGAGCTCTGCCAGGTTGCGTATAAGTGCATCCTGGCCTTGATCGTATTTGTGTTTACGACGGCGCCGCTGTGACACTTTAATACCCAGCAATTCTTGCTCAGTCAGAATACTTAAAGGCTTGTTTCCGTCGAGCATGACAGAGCGCTCAAGCGGACTGACGATCAGGCCCACGTCGTTGCGCGCACCGGCGAAATCTGCAAAATTATCGAACTCTTTGAGCTTCAGGCCACTTGGCTTGAGTAAGGTCATCAGAGATTCGCGGCGACCATCCGACTCCACACTGAATAACACCCGGCCTTTATTCTTTTTCTGTTCGGTAATGTAATCCAGCAGTGGCTTGTAGGGATCAGTCTGTTTGTGGTCAACACGGACATCAGTCACCAGCTGAGCGCTGAGATTGGTATGCCCGGCCTTGGTGCCCAGGCTAGCTTCACTCAGGCGAATTCTCGGGTAACGCGAAAACCCTTCAAACAGGGTTTCGACGTTCTGATAAAGGCGCACTGGCTCCAGCAGTGGGCGCAATGGGTCAACCCGTCGGTTCTCATAGCGATTGTTGACGTCTAGCCAGAACTCGGAGGCTGCCTGTTCGATGTCACCCAGGTGCATAAATACGGCTTGTTCTGGCAGGTAATCAAAAATGGTTGCAATTTCTTCGTAAAATAGCGGTAGGTAATACTCAATACCGGCAGGCCAGTTGCCCCGGGTTACCTGCATATAAATGGAATCTTGTTCGCTACTCGCACCAAAGGTTTCCCGATACGCAATGCGAAAACGTTCAATGTCTTCGTCGTTGGTTGGGAATTCGTGTGCGGGTAATAAATCGATGGACTTTATTTGTTCGCTGGAGCGCTGCGTCTCAATATCAAAGAGTCGAATGCTGTCCAGTTCATCATCGAAAAAGTCGAGTCGGAATGGCGTGGTGCTGCCCATTGGGAACAGGTCGATAATAGAGCCTCTGACAGCAAATTCGCCATGCTCCATCACCTGCTGTACGTTACGGTATCCGGCCTGAGCCAGCGTTTCTTTGAGCTTTTGTGCATCCAGAGAGTCGCCGACCTTGAACTGTAAGGCATTACCATAAATAAATTCAGGTGGTGCAGTCCGCAACATTAACGTGGACACAGGCAGTAATAATACGCCCTGATGCTGATGACGCAGGGAATTCAGGCTGGCAAGGCGCTGCGAAATGATATCCTGATGAGGTGAAAAGTGATCATAGGGTAAGGTTTCCCAGTCGGGGAAAACATGAACTTTGTCCTCACCCAGTAAGTAACCTAACTCAGTCTCAAGGCGTAATGCGCTTGGCGTGTCAGGTGTCACCACCACAACCAGTGCATCATGCTGCCTGACGCCTTCACTGATGGCAATGGACATACTGCTACCGACCAGCTGGCCCCAATGGATTTTATCCTTTTGTGATTTGACCCAGGGAAGTTTGTTCCACTGCGCTGTTGCCATTCATATACTCCTGTTACTGCATGTTGTTTTTATTGCACTTAATGTAATTCGACTCGCGCTTAGCGATAATAGAGCAAAGCGGCCTGACGTTAAGCCGAGGCCGCAATGGGATGGGGTTAATCCCGGTAAATTTTGCACAGATCCTGATAATGGTCGATACGACGATCTCTCAGGTATGGCCAAATTCGTCTGACGGACTCACTGCGGCTCTGATCAAGTTCAACCACCAAAAGTTGTTCTTCAGATTCGCTGCCATGTGCCAGTAGTTCGCCCTGTGGTCCCGCGACAAAGGAGTTACCCCAGAACTGGATACCTTCACTTTGGCCACTTGGGTCGGCTTCGTGGCCAACACGGTTCACACTTAAAACGGGCAGGCCATTTGATACGGCATGGGCGCGCTGTGCGATCATCCAGGCATCGCGTTGACGAATTTGTTCGTCCTGCTCGTCGCGAGGGTCCCATCCTATTGCCGTCGGGTAAATCAGCATATCAGCACCGGCCATGGCCATTAAGCGTGCACCTTCCGGGAACCATTGATCCCAACATACCAATACACCCAGTTTACCTACTGAGGTTTGGATAGGCGTAAAGCCCATGTCGCCAGGTGTAAAATAGAATTTTTCATAAAAGCCCGGATCGTCAGGAATGTGCATTTTTCGATACTGACCGGCAATGCTGCCATTGGCTTCAAAGACAACAGCTGTATTGTGATACAAGCCGGTTGCACGTTTTTCGAAAAGCGAAGCGACAATTACCAGGTTCAGCTCTTTGGCGAGCTGACAAAATACATCGGTGCTTGGGCCCGGAATAGTCTCAGCCAGGTCAAACAGGTCAGTGTCTTCAGTCTGACAAAAATACAGGCTGCGGTGCAGCTCTTGTAATACCACGAGTTTCGCGCCCTGAGCCGCTGCATCGCGGATCCCGGCAATGGACTTATCCAGGTTGTTTTGTAAATCGGCGCTATTACTGTGCTGAACCAGTGCGACTTTCAACGTGTTGTTACTCATTAAAATTAGTCCTGTTTTAAAAATCCGGCGGGTAGCTGCATAGTGATACAGTGGAGGCTGCCAAACTGATGAATAATAGGCAGGCAGTCAATGCCAATGACGGTACGCTCCGGATGTGCGCTTTGCAATTGAGTCAGTGCGCGGGCGTCGTTGTCATCGCCGTAGAGCGGCATCAAAACGGTATCATTGATGATCAGATAATTTGCATAGGTGGCCGGCAAACGGTCGCCTTCATCATTGAATACGGCTTTAGGCCAGGGCAGGGCGACCAGGTTATATGGCTGGCCTTGTGGCGTACGGAATGACTTCAGTTGTGTCTCCATCGCGCTGAGGGCTTCATAATGCGCATCTTTTGGATCGTCGCAGCTGACGTATATCAGCGTATTATTAGGCGCAAAGCGGACCAGCGTATCAATGTGACTGTCGGTATCATCACCGGCCAGGAAGCCATGGTCTAACCAGAGAAACTGTTTGGCACCTAAAATCTCGCTCAGTTTTTGCTCTAGCTCGGTTTTAGTCAGGTGCGGATTACGATTTGGGTTAAGCAAGCACTCAGACGTGGTTAACAAAGTGCCTGCTTCGTCGATTTCAATCCCACCGCCTTCAAGCACCAGTTCGATAGCTTCATAGTGGTTTTGGGGGTTAACCACCTGAGCGTGCAGGTGCGCGTTAATCTGATTATCAAGCTCAGCTGCAAACTTGTTACCCCAACCATTAAAGGTGAAGTCTTTTACGGAGATTCGACCTGACGCATCTTGCGTAGTCAGTGGTCCATGATCACGGGCCCATGTATCGTTACAGGGCGCAACCACGAACACGATTTGTGTCATGTCGACATCGGCTGCTGTGAGTTTTTGTTCTATATGTGCTTTTAGCTCGGCATTGTGCGCTACGATGACGACCTTCTCAACTTGAGAGATCTGCTGACACAAAGCGATATAAACGGGTTCAACCTGGGGTAATATGTCTGCCCAGTCAGTATTTTGATGTGGCCAGGTAAGCATCACGGCATCTTGTGTTGCCCACTCGGGTAAAAGTGTAAAACTCATGGTGTAATCAATCAAAAATAGTAGACGACTAGTTTAGCACTGACAGCTTAGCTGTCAGCTATTTTGTTCAT